>CAIMWH010000047.1 GCA_903845065.1 uncultured Rhodospirillales bacterium
CCGCGTCTTTGCATCATATGACGATATCCTCGACCACTGCTGCTACGCTTGGAACAAACTCACGGAACAGCCGTGGCGTATCATGTCCATCGGACTGCGCGATTGGGCGCATGGGTCCTAATCAGTGACGGTTGGTATAAGGGGCCCCTGCCCCTTAGCCGGCAGAGCCTTGCCTACCGCTTCTCGAACCGAAACGGACTAGCCCCCGCCAGCGTCGGATCCAGCGCCAGCCGATGCTCCAGCGGCGGAAACGCCCGGCTCCGGCAGTCCGGCCGATCGCACAGGCGGCACGACAACCCGATCCCCACAGCGGCTTTCTCCGGGTCCAGCCCATCCGCGTAGACGATATCCGCGGCGTGCGAGACATCGCACCCCATGGCGATGATCCGCACCGGCGGCGGCTCCCCCCATCGCGCGCCGACGCCGATCACCGCGCGGGCGAAGCACAGGAACGTCGCCCCATCCGGCAATTGGGCGATCTGCACCCGGGTGCTGCCGGGGGTTCCGAGTGCTGCATGCACCACCCAGCGCGGGCAGGAACCGCCGAAGCGGGCGAACGGGAAGCCGGCGGCGGAGAAGCGCTTGGTGACGTTGCCCGCGGGGTCGGTTCGGAGGAAGAAGAACGGGATGCCGCGTTCGCCTGGCCGTTGCAGTGAGGAGAGCCGCTGGCAGGCTTGCTCGTAGCTGACGCCGAATCGCGCCGCGAGGGCTTCCACGTCGTGGCGCAGCGCGGCGGCGGCGGTGCGGAAGGCGCCATAGGGCATCAGCACGGCGGCGGCGACGTAGTTGAGCAGCCCGATCCGCATCAGGGAGGCCGCCTCGGTGGAGGTGGGGGCGGCGATTTCGATCACCTGCTCCACCGCCTCGCGGGCTTCGAGCAATGCGAGTTGGAACGCCAGGTGGAACCCCCGGCTTTCGCGCGGCAGGGCTTCGGAGAGGGTGAGGCGGTGGCTGTCCGCCTCGTAGCGCCGCAGTGCGCCGTCAAGCGGGCCGACCGTGATGGAGAGCCCGTGGTGGCGCCGCAGCCGTTCGGCGATGGCATGGTTGGTTTCGGACGGCCGGGCGGCGAGTTCGGCGCTGAGCCCATCGGCGGCGACTTCGAGCGGCTGGAAGAAGTTGCCGCGTTCGTTGAAGAAGTCCCGTACTTCCTCGGTGGGCAAAAGTATGCGCCGGCCCGACGGCAACGCCAGCCCGCCCGATTCCTCGCGCGCCACCCGCCACGCCCGATACAGCGCCAGGATGGCCCGCGCGGCGGCCGGCGCGGTGCCGGCGAGCCCCGCGATTTCCTCATCCGGCACCGCCTCCACCCCCAGCAACGGATCGGCGAACACCTCGCGCAACTGGGTCTCGGCGTGGCGCTCCGACTGTCCGGACAGCGCCGCCAGATCCACCTGCAGATAGTCCGCCAGCTTGATCAGGATATTCGCCGTCACGGCACGCTGGTCATGCTCGATCAGGTTGAGATAGCTCGCCGAGATCCCCAGCCTGGCCGCCAGCGCCTGCTGCGTGATGGACCGCTCCTGGCGGATGCGGCGGACGGTGCGACCGATGAGGGGACGGGCCATTCTTTACAACATTCACAAATTTACCAACGAACCAGAAAATCCTGTGACCGGATTGCAGGCTCACACGCAATTAAAGGAATGCGCACCCGCAGTGCAATGTGAATAATTGACCTCGCACCGCAACACGCGAGGAACCACCCAATGCGTCCCACCAGCACCCCCACCCACCTCCCCGATGGCATGGCCGGAGGTCCGGCGTTCGATGCCGAGCGCTTCCAGGGCATCCGCCGCGACTACACCGCCGCCGACGTCGATCGTCTCGCCGGCTCCTTCCGGGTGCGTCACACGCTGGCCGAAATGGGTGCCCGCCGCCTGTGGAGCCTGCTGAAGTCCGAGCCGTTCGTGAACACATTGGGCGCGCTGACCGGCAACCAGGCGGTCCAGCAGGTCAAGGCCGGGCTGAAGGCGGTCTACCTGTCGGGCTGGCAGGTCGCGGCGGACGCCAACACGGCGGGCCAGATGTATCCGGACCAGTCGCTCTACCCGGTCGATTCCGTGCCCAACGTCGTCAAGCGCATCAACGCCGCCCTGCGCCGCTGCGACCAGATCGCCCGCATGGAAGGCAACGACCCCACCTACTGGATGGCCCCCATCGTGGCGGACGCCGAGGCCGGGTTCGGTGGCGCGCTGAACGCCTATGAGCTGATGAAGGCGATGATCGAGGCCGGCGCCGCCGGCGTTCACTTCGAGGACCAACTCGCCAGCGAGAAGAAGTGTGGCCATCTCGGCGGCAAGGTGCTGGTGCCGATCAGCCAGCACATCCGCACCCTGAACGCCGCCCGCCTCGCCGCCGACGTCGAGGGCGTGCCCACCGTGCTGCTGTGCCGCACCGACAGCCACTCCGCCCAGTTGCTCACCGCCGATATCGACGAGCGGGACCGCCCGTTCATCTCGGGCGAGCGCACCCCCGAGGGCTTCTTCCGCATCAAGGACGGCATCGGCGTCGACTACGCCATCGCCCGCTCGCTGGCCTACGCGCCCTATGCCGACCTGCTGTGGTGGGAAACCTCGGAGCCCAACCTCGCGGAGGCCGAGCGCTTTGCCCGCGAAATGCACAAGCAGTTCCCCGGCAAGATGCTGGCCTACAACTGCTCGCCCTCCTTCAACTGGAAGAAGAAGCTCTCGCCCGAGAAGATCGCCAGTTTCCAGCGCGATATCGGGTCCATGGGCTACAAGTTCCAGTTCGTCACCCTGGCCGGCTTCCACTCGCTGAACCACTCGATGTTCCAGCTTGCCCGCGGCTACAAGGATCGCGGCATGGCAGCCTACTCGGAACTCCAGCAGGCCGAATTCGCCTCCGAGCCCGAGGGCTACACCGCCACGCGCCACCAGCGCGAAGTCGGCGTCAGCTATTTCGACGCGGTGGCGATGGCGGTCTCGGGCGGCAAGGCCTCCACCACGGCGTTCCACGGCTCCACCGAGGAGGAGCAGTTCCACGACGCCGCCCCCGTTGCCAAGGCAACCCCGGAGCCCCACGGCCATGACGAGGGCCTGGTGCACGGCCACGAGTGGGCCGCCGCCGCGCCGTCCTGGAAGTAATAATCCCCCGACAAGAATAACAACACTCCACGTGGCCGCCGGGATGTCGTTCCCCCCAATGATCCCGGCGGCCGCCACCTTTCGCCCGGCGCGGATGGGGCACTGAAGCGCCGGGTTTTTCTTTAACCATTTCGGCGCTATGCTCCCCGCCGCACGCGGGGATTGCGCCATGATACTTGCACACCAGGCAGCACGATGAAGCGCTTCGGCCTGCTGTCCTACGCCGGCACCGGCAATCTCGGTGACGAAATCCAAAGCCTCGCAACCCAGCGGCTGCTGCCCAGGGTGGACGCGTATGTTGACCGCGAGGAACTCGCCGGCATCAGCGAACCGCTCAGCATGGTGCTCAACGGCTGGTTCTGCCACTTCCCCGAGCGCTGGCCGCCCGCCCCCGCCTTGCGCCCGCTGCTGATTTCCATGCACATCACGCCGCAGCCCACCTCGCCGGACCGGGCGCTCCTCGCCACCCATGTGTTCACCCAACCGCCGGTGGCCGACTACCTGCGCCGCCACGGCCCGGTCGGCACGCGAGACCTGCAAACCGCCGCCCTGCTGCGCGCCGCCGGGATCGACGCCTATTTCTCCGGCTGCATGACCCTCACGCTCAACCGGCCCGACGTGGCGCGCCAGGACGATCTCGTCGTTGTGAACGAGGTGCCGCAGGCCGTGCTCGATCATATCCGCGCCAACACCACCCGGCGGATTTTCCGCACCTGGCACGTCGACTATCCCGAAACCGAGCGCGCCGAACGCTTCGCCCGCGCCCAGGAACTGCTGGACCTCTACGCCCGCGCCAGTTGCGTCGTCACCAGCCGCCTCCACTGCGCCCTGCCCTGCCTGGCGATGGGCACCCCGGTGCTGCTGGTGGATGTCGCGCATGACCAGGAACGCTTCGGTGGCCTGCATGACTTCGTGCATCATTGCTCGTGGCAAGCCGTGCTGGCAGGGCAGAGCGGCTATGATTTCGATCGCCCGCCGCCCAACAAAACCCTGCATCTGCCGTTCCGCGCCGCCCTGGAACGCTCGGTGGCCCAATTCGTCGCCTAGCCGGGAGGCTTCCCTT
Source organism: uncultured Rhodospirillales bacterium (assembly GCA_903845065.1). GTDB lineage: Bacteria > Pseudomonadota > Alphaproteobacteria > Acetobacterales > Acetobacteraceae > CAIYPH01. The sequence goes on from CAIMWH010000047.1 coordinate 4,168, forward strand.
TCCCCGCCGCGCGCATATGCTCCCGCCAGCACAATCGGGGAACTCGACATGACCTACGCGCCGGACGCCTGGACCCGCATCGGGGCCGCCACCACACCGGTCTTCTCCAAGGATGGCGGCACCCTCTATCACCTGCGCGGCGTCGGCCTGCCCCAGGTCTGGGCCATGGATCGCGATGGCGGCAATGCCCGGCAGTTGAGCTTCCACAGCGAAAAAGTCGCCTTCCTGCGCCGCTCCCCCGCCGACGAGCGCCTGATCTGGGGCATCGATGCCGGCGGCGACGAATTGCAGCAGTTCATCCTGCTCGAACCCGGCGCCGCCCCGCGCGCCATCACCGCCAACCCCGAGGCCATCCATGATTTCGGCGCCTGGTCGCCGGACGGCAGCCGCGTCGCCTTCGCCACCAACGATCGTGACGCGCGGTTCCATGATATCTGCGTGCTCCATCTCGCTACCGGCGGGCGCGTGCGGGTCTACGAGGGCACCGGCATCCTCTCGGTGAGCAACTGGAAATCCGACGGTTCCGCGCTGGTGATGATGGAGGATTTCTCCTCCATCGATCAGCGCGTGTGGCTGCTCGATCCCGCCACCGGCGCCGCCCGCATGCTGCCGCGGCCCTCCCCCACCCGCTATTCCGGCGTGCGCTTCGTGCCCGACGGAGCGCTGATGGGCATCACCGACCACGGCGGCGCCGAGTTCATGCGCCTCTGCCGGATCGACACCATCAGCGGCGACGTGACCGAAGTGTTCGCGCCGGCGGGATGCGACGTGGAGGGCTGGGCGCTGTCGCCGGACGGCAAGCTGCTCGCCACCATCGAGAACGATCGCGGCTATGCGGTGCTGCGGGTGGGGCCGGTAGGCGGAGCGCGCGATGCGGTGGCCGGCCTGCCGGTGGGCGTGGTGAGCGAACTGGCCTGGGCGCCCGACTCGGCCTCCCTCGCCTTCGCCGCCCAAGGCCCGACCTCGCCCTCCGCGCTCTACCTGTGGGAAGGCGGCGCCGCACGACCGGTGCCGCTGCCCGACCCGCTGGCCGCCAGCGGCATCGCGGCGGCCGACCTGGTGGGCTTCAATTTGGTGGAGTGGACCAGCTTCGACGGCACCAAAATCCCCGGCTGGTATGCCCTGCCCAAGTCCCCCGCCCCGGCGGCCGGCTATCCCTCGGTGGTGTGGGTCCATGGCGGCCCGGCCTCGCAGACGCGGGCCAATTTCCGTGCCGATATGCAACTCCTGCTCAACCAGGGCTTCGCGGTGCTGATGCCCAACATGCGCGGCTCCACCGGCTACGGCCGCACCTATCTCGAAGCCGACGAGGTGGAGAAGCGGCCGGACATGATGCAGGACCTCGCGACCGGCCATGCCTGGCTCGCCGCCCAACCGGGGATCGACCCGAAGCGCATCGGCATCATGGGCCAGTCCTACGGCGGCTGGGTGGTGCTGGCGGCGGTGACGATGCAGCCGGACCTGTGGAAAGCGGCGGTGAACTACTACGGCATCGCCGATTTCGTCACCCTGCTGGAGAAAACCGGCCCCTGGCGGCGTGATCACCGCGCCCGCGAATACGGCTTCCCGGAGACCGACGGCGAGCTGTTCTCGCGCATTTCCCCCATCCATCACGTCGGCAACGTGGTGGCCCCCCTGCTCGTGCTGCACGGCGATCGGGACCCCCGCGTGCCGATGAACGAAAGCGACCAGTTCGTCGAGGCCATGGAAGCCCGGCAGAAGAAGGTGCGCTACGAGCGCTTCGAATACGCCGGCCACGGCTTCATCCGCCCGGAACACCGCACCCGGGTGTATCACGCGGTGGCCGACCACTTCCGCGAGTGGCTGTAGGCGCGCTCCCCCTCCCGTGCGAACGGGAGGGGGGCGGCTTCGTCAGGTCTTGATCAACGGGCAGGCGCCATCCTTCAACGAGCGCCACGCCTCGGCGGCGGGGATGGTGGAGAGTAGCGTGCAGTAGTCGTACTTGCTCTTGGCCGCCGATTGCGGCTTCACCTGCCACAGATACATCTCGTGCATCACTCGCCCGTCCAGCCGGATCAGCACGTTCTTGTTGTACATGTCATTCACCGGGGTAGCCTTCATCTTGGCGGTGACGGCCTCGGTGTCGGTGCTGCCGACGGCTTTCACCGCCTTCAGCCAGTGGTTCATCGCGCAGTAGTTGGCGGCATGCAGCAGACCGGGCACGGTGCCGCCCATTTTCGCCCCCCAGCGAGCCGCGAAGGCGCGGGTGGCATCGGTCTGATCCCAGTAGAAGCTATCGGTATAGACGAGGCCCTGGCACACGTTCTGCCCGAGCGAGGTAACATCGGACACCTGCATCAGCAGCGTCGCGGTTTTCACCCCGGTCTTGCCGAGGCCAAACTCGGCGGCCTGCTTGATGCAGTTCTGCAGATCGGTCCCGGCATTGGCGAGCCCGATCACCTTGGCGCCCGAAGCCTGCGCCTGCACCAGGTAGGACGAGAAATCCGCCGTCCCCAGTGGCGCCCGCACCGAGCCCAGCACCTTGCCGCCCGCCGCCGTCACCGCGGCGATGGTGTCGCGTTCCAGCGCATAGCCGAACGCATAATCCGCCGTGATGAAGAACCAGCTATCGCCGCCCGCCTTGGTCAGCGCCGTGCCGGTGCCATGGGCGAGGGCGAAGGTATCGTAGGCGAAATGCATGCCATACGGGCCACACTGCGCGCCGGTGAAGTCCGACGCCGCGGGGCCGGTGATGTTGTAGATCTTCTTCTTCTCGCGCGCGACCTGCTGCACCGCGAGCCCCGAGGAGGAGGCCGCGCCATCGGCAAACGCGTCCACCCCGTCATCGGCCCATTGCCGCGCGATGGAGGAGGCGAGGTCCGGCTTGTTCTGCATGTCAGCCTGCAGGATCTCGATCGGGCGGCCGAGCACCGAGCCGCCAAAATCCTCGATGGCGAGTTCCACCGCCACCTTGTTGCCGGGGCCGCCGACATCGCGGTAGGGGCCGCTCATGTCGCTGAGCAGGCCATAGCGCACGGCCTTGCCCTGGGCGCGGACGATGGCGGGGGTGGCGAGCGGCACGGCGGCGAGCGTGCCGAGCAACGCGCGACGGGAAATGCGGTTCATCCGGATTGTTCCTCCCTGGTGGTTTCTTGTTGGGAGGAATGGTGCAGGAATGGCCGTGGCGGAGCAAGGAGTTTGGCGGCGCGGGCCTAGATCAGCGCCGCATCCGTCTCCGCCGCCCGCGGCATGCTGCCCTGGGTGCCACGCCGTGTGCAGGACAACCCGGCCGCGACGTTCGCCCGGCGAATGGCCGTCGCCAGCGGCTGCCCGCGATCCAGCGCCGCGGCAAGAACGCCGGTGAAGCAATCGCCGGCGCCGGTGGTATCCACTACCACAACCTCACGGCCCGGCACGCGGAAGATGCCGGCACTCGTCACCGCCTCGGCCCCCTCGGCGCCCAGCGTCTGCACCACATCGATGCCGAGCGCCTGGTGCAGCCCGGCGGTGCCGCCGCTGACGCCGAGATGCCCGGCCAACCATGCCGCCTCGTCCTCGTTCACCACCAGCACATCGAGCGCCCGCAACGCTTCGAGCGACAATGGCCCGGGCGGCGCGAGATTGAGCACGATGCGGCAGTGCGCCGCGCGGGCTCGGGCGATCAACGCCTCGGTCTCGCCCGGATCGGTCTCGCGTTGCAGCAGCACGGTGGTTTTGCGATCGAGCAGGTCATCGGTCACCTGCGCCTGTTTGGCCGCCTGGTTGGCCCCGCTCGCCACCGCGATGAGATTGCGCCCGGCCGGATCGACGCAGATCGCCGCACAGCCGGTGGCCCCCTTGATCCGCGCGACGCGGCTGATATCCACCCCGCTTTCCCGCATCAACTCCACCGCATCCTCGGCCAGCGCATCCTTGCCGACGGCCCCGGCGAAAATCACCTTGGTGCCATCCCGCGCCGCCGCCACCGCCTGGTTCGCCCCCTTGCCGCCGGGCTCGATCTGCATCGACGGCCCCAGCACCGTCTGCCCCGCCACCGGCAGATGCGGCAGCGGGAAAATCAGATCGAGATTGACCGAGCCGAAACAGACGATCATGCGCCACCTCCGATGGAGGCCATCATCTCGTCCCACTCCCGCTTGGACAAGCCGCTGCCCTTCTGTTCCACCGCCTCGCCGGCCAGCATCCGGCGCAGGATCGCCATCATCGGGCCGGAGAAGGTGACGGCACCCAGCCGGTAATCATTGAACGCCGCATAGGTAGCCGGCACCCAGGCGGCGACGCTCTGGAGCATGGCTTCGGCGTAGGCGCGGATTTCGTACTGGGCATGGGCGTCGGCACGCAGCGAAAGGAAGTGCAGCAGATTGTGCAGGTCGGTCTTCCAGTACCACTGGGTGTAGGTGTTGAGGGTGAGGTTCATCCGCGCCAGTTCGCGCGCCAGGCCCTGCCGGCCGGGATCGACGGGCTCGCCGTCGGTGCCCTCGTTGAGCATCCAGGCGTAGTGATCGTAGGTGCGCATGGCATCGCCGCGCAGCAGGTCCAGCACCTCGTCGGCCTCATGGCCGGTTAGCACATCGCCGCGGCCCTGCCGGTTGACCGAGGATTGCGCGGCGAGGTGCTCGGGCGCGGGGAGGTAGAACTCGCGATCGAGGATGGAGTAGCGGGCGGAGTACTCGTTCACGTTGGCGGTGCGATGGCGGATCCACTGGCGCGCGACGAAAATCGGCAGCTTCACGTGGTACTTGATCTCGCACATCTCGAACGGCGTGGTGTGGCGATGGCGCAGCAGATAGCGGATCAGCCCGGCATCCTCGGACACCCGCTTGGTGCCGCGCCCGTAGGACACCCGGGCGGCCTGCACCACGGCGGCGTCATCGCCCATATAGTCCACCACGCGGACGAAGCCGTGATCGAGCACCGGCGTGGCGGTGTAGAGCATCTCCTCCAGCGCCGGCACGGTGGCGCGCCTGGTGGCGGCACTCTGGCCACGCAGCGCGGCGATCTCGGCCTTCTGATCCTCTGTGAGACTCATCGTCGTATCCTCTGGAATTCTCCTGAGCGAAGGCCTATATCCGGTTTGTCGGCTTCTGCCGACTATGGTGATAAACGGTGGTTGGAATAAGCGTTGTGGACCCGGGGGCGGTACCCGGCGCCTCCACCATAACCTCTCCCGCAGAATCGGGAGCGGCTCATGGGGGCGAAATAGGCTCGACACGCGTGGTAAAGACCCATCTTTTGCCCGGCATGGTACCGCCGTTATCGGACCAAATCACAAGTGCCAACGACAATCAGGCGCTCGCCGTCGCTGCATAAGCGATAGGCGCGGTTAGGGGGGCCCCGGGCAACAGAATGCCCCCCACTGCGCCCCCACGGGGCGCAGTGACTCGTGCCGACCATTGCGCGCCTTCGCGCAATGCACTTCGGCACGGCGTCCCTCGGCGACCGAGAACCGCTTACCTCCCCTTCCCCCGCCCTCCCCTTGGCGCTATGGAACCCCGTCACTCCCGGATCGCGCCATGGAAGACGATAGCAACCACCCGCCCGAAAGCCTGCTGCCCTACGATGCCTGGATGGAGGCCGCGTTGCGCCAGGTGATGGTGCGCGCGCTGCAGCACGTCGCCGTGCACGGCCTGCCCGGCGGGCATCACTTTTATATTACGTTCAACACCAACCACCCCGGAGTTTCGATCCCGGCGCGCCTGAAGGCCCAGTACCCCGAGGAAATGACCATCGTGGTCCAGCACCAGTTCTGGGACCTGATGGTGGACGAGGCGGCCGCCCTGATGAGCATCGGCCTGTCCTTCGGCGGCGTGCCGGCCACGCTGCGCATTCCGCTGTCGGCGATCAGCGCCTTCGCCGACCCCTACGTGCGCCACGGCATGCGCTTCACCACCCCGGCCACCGCCGAGGAGGCGCCACCGCCACCGCCCGCCCCAGCGCCCGAGCCCGAGGCGCCGGCCGAGCAGCCCAACGACCAGCCGCAGGTCGTCAGCCTTGACGCCTTCCGCCGCCGCCCGCCCACCAAGCCCTGATCGACCAAACGCCGAGAACCCGCATGAACGCCCCCACCCGTCCGGCCAATTTCCTCTACAGCCCGATGTTCCCCCTCGGCGAGGACCCGACTCCGTATCGCAAGCTCGACATCAAGGGCGTCTCGACCACCACGGCGGACGGCAAGACCATCCTCAAGATCGCCCCGGAGGCACTGAGCGAACTCACCTTCACCGCCATCCACGAGGTCAATCACCTCCTCCGCCCCGCCCACCTCGCCCAACTCGCCAAGATCCTCGATGACCCCGAGGCCTCCGGCAATGACCGCTTCGTGGCGCTCGACCTGCTGAAGAATGCCAACATCGCCGCCGGCGGCGTGCTGCCGATGTGTCAGGACACCGGCACCGCCATCGTGTTCGGCAAGAAGGGCCAGCGCGTGTGGGTTGAGGGTGACGAGGAGGAGGCGATCTCCTGGGGCGTCGCGCGGACCTACACCGAGACCAACCTGCGCTATTCGCAGAATGCCCCGCTGACGATGTACGAAGAGGTCAACACCGGCAACAACCTGCCCGTGCAGTTCGATATCTACGCCAGCCCCGGCGAGCATCATGCCGATGAGCTGCATTTGATGTTCGTGGTGAAGGGCGGCGGCTCGGCCAACAAGACCTTCCTGTTCCAGGAAACCCGCGCCGTCCTGAACCCGGCCAAACTGCTCGCCTTCCTCGATACCAAGATGAAGACGCTGGGCACCTCGGCCTGCCCGCCCTACCACCTCGCCATCGTGATCGGCGGCACCTCGGCCGAGACCACGGTGAAAACGGTGAAGCTCGCCTCTACCAAGTGGCTCGACGAACTGCCGACCAAGGGCAGCAAGTCCGGTCACGCCTTCCGTGACCTTGAGCTTGAGCAGCAGGTGCTGGAACTCAGCCGCAAGAACGGCATCGGCGCGCAGTTCGGCGGCAAATACTTCTGCCATGATGTGCGCATCGTCCGCCTGCCCCGCCACGGCGCCAGCCTGCCGATCGGCATAGGCGTGTCCTGCTCGGCGGACCGGCAGATCAAGGCCAAGATCACGCCCGAGGGGATTTTCCTCGAACAGCTCGAACACGACCCCTCGCATTATCTGCCCGAAGCCACCGATGACATCCTCGGCGGCGAGGTGGTCAACGTCGATCTCAACCGGCCGATGGCGGATATCCGGGCGCAACTCAGCGCCTACCCGGTCAAGACCCGGCTGTCGCTGAACGGCACGATGGTGGTGGCGCGCGATATCGCCCACGCCAAGCTGAAGGAACGCCTCGATGCCGGCGGCGGCCTGCCGGACTACCTGAAGAACCACCCGGTCTACTACGCCGGCCCAGCCAAGACCCCCACCGGCATGGCCACCGGAAGCTTCGGCCCCACCACCGCCGGGCGGATGGATAGCTACGTGGCCGAGTTCCAGGCCGCCGGCGGCTCCTTCGTCATGCTCGCCAAGGGCAACCGCTCGCGCTCGGTGAAGGATGCCTGCAAGGCCTATGGCGGCTTCTACCTCGGCTCCGTCGGCGGCCCCGCCGCCCGCCTGGCGCAGGACTGCATCCGCAAGGTGGAGGTGCTGGAGTTCCCCGAGCTTGGCATGGAAGCGGTGTGGCGCATCGAGGTGGAAAACTTCCCCGCCTTCATCGTCATCGACGACAAGGGTAATGATTTTTACGACGGGATGGAATGATGCGCTTCACCGTAGATCGCCTCGACCATCTCGTGCTGACCTGCGCCGATGTGGAAATCACCGCCTCGTGGTTCCAGCGCGTGCTGGGCATGGAGCGCGAGGAGTTCGGCCTGAAAAACCGCACCGCCCTGCGCTTCGGCGGCCAGAAGATCAACCTCGATCCCGCCGATGGCGAACGCACCACGGCCGCCGCGCCGGTGCCCGGCTCGCATAATTTGTGCTTCACCACCGCCATCGGGCCAACCGATATCGTCAGCCACCTGACGTCCTGCGGCGTGGCGATCACCGAGGGGCCGGCCGCCAAGATCGGCGCGCTCGGGCCGATGACCTCAGTCTATTGCCGCGATCCGGACGGCAACCTCATCGAGATCAGCACCTATTCCCGTGACTGACAGCCTGCGCGCCTCGGATTTCGATTTCGACCTGCCACCTGAGCGCATCGCCACCGAACCAGCCCGCCCGCGTGACGCGGCCCGGATGCTGCACGTCGCGGAACACCTCGCCGATCGCATCGTGCGGGACCTGCCCGGCCTGCTGCGCCCCGGCGATCATCTGATCGCCAACGACACCCGCGTCATCCCCGCCCAACTCACCGCCCATCGCGGCGCCGCCCGCATCGGCCTCACCCTGGATCGCCCGCTGCCCGACGGCACCTGGCACGCGCTCGCCCGCAACGCCCGCCGCCTGCGCGATGGCGACGTGCTGGCGATCGACGGCAGCACCAGCCTCACCGCCACCGTCCAGGGCAGCGCCACCGAGGGCAGCGTGGCCCTGCGCTTCAATGTCGAAGGCGAGCCCTTCGCCGAAGCCCTCCGCGAAGCCGGCGCCCTCGCGCTGCCGCCCTACATCCCCCGCCCCGCAGGCCCCACCGCGCAGGACGCGGCGGACTACCAGACCGTGTTCGCCCAGCACGAAGGCGCCGTCGCCGCCCCCACCGCCGGCCTGCATTTCACCCCCGAATTGCTCGCCGCCCTCGAAGCCCGCGGCATCGGCCGCACCACCATCACCCTGCATGTCGGCGCCGGCACCTTCCTGCCGATGCGCCATGACGACGTGAGCCAGCACCGCATCCACGCCGAACGTGGCGACATCACCGCCGAAGCCGCCGCCCGCATCAACGCCGCCCGCGCCGCCGGCGGCCGTCTCGTCGCGGTCGGCACCACCACCCTGCGCCTGCTCGAATCGGCCACCGACCCGGCCGGCGTGGTGCACCCCTTCACCGGCGAAACCAGCATCTTCCTGCTGCCCGGCCACCACTTCCGTAGCGCCGATCTGCTGGTGACCAACTTCCATTTGCCACGCTCCACCCTGTTCATGCTGGTCTGCGCCTTCGCCGGCACCGAGCGCATGCGCGCCGCCTATGCCCACGCCATCGCCAACGGCTACCGGTTCTATAGCTACGGTGACGCCAGCCTGCTGGAGCGCGCTACCTGCGCCGGTGCGTAAGGATCGCCAGCGCCACGCCGCCCAGGATGCAGCTTCCCGCCACCACCAGCCGCAGGCTCGGTGCCTCGCCCAGCAGCGCCAGGCCCCCCACCGTGGCAATCACCGGCACCGTCAACTGCACCGTCGCCGCCTGGGTGGTCGAAAGCAGCGGCAGCGCGCGATACCAGATCGCGTAACCCAACCCGGACGTCACCACGCCCGACACCATCGCCAGCCCCACCCCGCCCCCCGTCGCGTGCCCGCCGAACAGCGGCGCCAGCACCAGCGGGCAGCCCAGCACCGCCGCACGCACGAAATTCCCCCCGGTCTGATCCAGCGGATTGCCCGCCCCGCGCCCGCGCAGCGAATACACCCCCCAGGCAATCCCCGAGGCCATCATCAGCACGCTGCCGGCCAGATCGGGCGTATCGAGCCCCGGCAACAGCAGCCACACAAACGCGGCGAACGCCACCGCCAGCCCGATCCCCTCCGGCACCGTCGGCCGATCCCGTCGCAGTAGCCCCCACAGGATCATCGTGCCCTGCACCGCAGCGAACAGGATCAGCGCCCCGGTGGCAGCCCCCAACCGCAAATAGGCGAGCGAAAACGCCAGCGCATATACCAGCAGCGCCGCCGCCGACACCCAGTTGCCCGGCCGCGCCCGCACCCGGTCGCGCCCGCTCTGCCAGGCAACCAGCATTGTCAGCGCCACCGCGCCCGAGACCAGGCGGATGGCGGTAAAGCTCGCCGCATCCATCGCCCCACCGCCCAGCGCCGCCCGCGCCAGCAGCGAATTGGCGGCGAACGCCACCATGGCGATGAAGGTGAGCAGCACGGTAACACCCATGATTTCACCCATAAATTGCCCCCGATACTCGGGCCGCGACCCAGGCCAACGCAAGCGCCCCCTTGACGAGGCGCGCTGTCCGTTGTCCTGCAAGCCGTGACCCTCTCCTGGACCAGACACGCCACCCAAGGCGCCGCCCGCACCGGCACGCTGCACACCGCCCATGGCGATGTCGCGACGCCCGTTTTCATGCCCGTCGGCACCGCCGGCACGGTGAAGGCGATGATGGCCGACAGCGTGCGCGCCACAGGCGCCAAGCTAATCCTCGGCAACACCTACCACCTCATGCTGCGCCCCGGCGCCGAGCGAGTGGCGCGAATGGGCGGGCTGCACCGCATGGTGGACTGGCCCGGCCCGATCCTTACCGATTCCGGCGGCTACCAGGTGATGTCGCTCTCCAAGCTGCGCAAACTCGACCAGGACGGCGTCACCTTCCGCTCCCATCTCGACGGCAGCGCCCACCGCCTCACCCCGGAACGCTCGATCGAAATCCAGCACCTCCTCGATGCCACCATCACCATGGCGTTCGACGAATGCACCCCCTTCCCCGCCACCCCCGCCGAAGCCCGCGCCTCGATGGAACTCTCCATGCGCTGGGCCGGCCGCTCCCGCGATGCCTTCCAGCCGCGTGACGGCTACGGGCTGTTCGGCATCGTGCAGGGCAGCGTCTTCCCCGACCTGCGGGAAATCTCCGCCACCGCGCTGACCCGCATCGGCTTCGAGGGCTACGCCGTCGGCGGCCTCGCGGTGGGCGAGGGCCAGCAGATGATGTTCGACACGCTGGACGTCACCATCCCCCATCTGCCCGAAACCCACCCGCGCTACCTCATGGGCGTCGGCACCCCGGACGACATCATCGGCGCCGTGGCACGCGGGATCGACATGTTCGATTGTGTCATCCCCACCCGCGCCGGCCGCACCGCGCGGGCCTACACCAGCCAGGGGGTGTTCAACATGCGCAACGCCCGCTTCGGCGACGATGATCGCCCGCTCGACCCGGCCTGCCCCTGCCCCCTGTGCACGCGCCACAGCCGTGCCTATCTGCACCACCTCTTCCGCTGCGAGGAAATGCTCGGCCCGATGCTGCTCACCTGGCACAATATCCAGTATTACCAGGACCTGATGGCCGGCATACGCGCCGCCATCGAGGCCCAACGGCTCGACGCCTTCGCCGCCGAAACCCGCGCAACCTGGCTCGCAGGCGACCCTCCGATATGACCTCAACCTACGAAAACCTCACCCTCCTCGGCCAACACGTCCCCCCCGCCGCCTCCCCCGAGGCGGCCGTTCTGGAGCGGGTGCCCAATCCGCACGCCGATACCCAGTATCTGGTGCGCTTCACCTGCCCCGAGTTCACCTCGCTCTGCCCGCTCACCGGGCAGCCGGACTTCGCCCATATCGTGATCGACTTCATCCCGGCCGGCTGGCTGGTCGAGAGCAAGTCGTTGAAGCTCTACCTCGCCGCCTTCCGCAACCACGGCGCCTTCCACGAGGCCTGCACGGTGGATATCGCCAAGCGCCTCGTCACCGTGATCGATCCGGCCTGGCTGCGCATCGGCGCCTACTGGTATCCGCGCGGCGGCATCCCGATCGATGTGTTCTGGCAAACCGGCGCCCCGCCGTCCGGCGTGTGGATCCCCGACCAGGGAGTGCCGTCCTATCGCGGGCGCGGCTGACACCATCCGCGCCAAGGCGCTGGCCCTCGGCTTCCACGCCGTCGGCTTCGCGCCCGCCCATCTCGGCCCCGACGCCCGCCAACGTCTCGCCGCCTTCCTCGAAGCCGGCCAGCACGGCGACATGGGCTGGATGGCCGAACGGACGGACCAACGCAGCCATCCGCAGTCGCTCTGGCCCGCAGCCCGCAGCATCATCGCCCTCGGCCTCGCATACGCCCCCGAGGATGACCCGCTGGCCAACTTGAAACACCCGGATCGCGCCAGCATCTCCGTCTACGCCCGCAACCGCGACTACCACGATGTGATGAAGGGCCTGCTCAAGCATCTCGCACAGCACATCGCGGCGCGCTTTCACGCCGAGGTAAAGGTTTTCGTCGATACCGCCCCGGTGATGGAAAAACCCCTCGCCCAGCAGGCCGGGCTCGGCTGGCAGGGCAAGCACACCAACCTGGTCTCCCGTGCCCACGGCTCCTGGCTGTTCCTCGGCGAAATCTACACCACCCTCGAACTCCCGCCCGACGCGCCGCACGCCGACCGCTGCGGCACCTGCACCGCCTGCCTCGCCGCCTGCCCCACCGATGCCTTCCCCGCCCCCTACCGCCTCGATGCCACCCGCTGCATCTCCTACCTCACCATCGAGCACAAAGGCCCCATCCCACCCGACCTGCGCGCCCGCATGGGCAACCGCATCTACGGCTGCGATGACTGCCTGGCCGCCTGCCCGTGGAACCGCTTCGCCCACGCCGCCCACGAAAAGCTCCGCGCCCGAGACGATCTCAAATCGCCCCTCCTCGCCGAACTGGCCGCGCTCGATGACGCGCAATTCCGCGCCAAATTCGCCGGCTCTCCCATCAAGCGCATCGGGCGGGACCGCTTCGTGCGCAACGTGTTGATCGCCATCGGCAATTCGGCGGACCTTTCCCTCGTCCCCGCAGCGCGCCATCTTACCACCGACACGAATCCCGTGGTCGCCGAGGCCGCCCAGTGGGCGCTCGACCGGCTGCATCCGAGAGAGGCCACATGAAGCGCACCGAAACCGACTCCCTGGGCAGCGTCGAGATCGACGCGGCACACTACTGGGGCCCGCAAACCGAACGCGCCCGCGCCTTGTTCAGGATCGGCACCGAACGCTTCCCCACCGGCCTCATCCGCGCCCTCGGCCTGCAAAAGCAGGCCGCCGCCGAAGCCAACCTCGCCCTCGGCGAACTGCCCCGCGCCGTCGCCGCCCCCATCGTGACGGCGGCGCGCGAAGTGGCGGAGGGCAAGCTCGACAACGAGTTCCCGCTGCCGATCTGGCAAACCGGCTCCGGCACGCAAACCAACATGAATGCCAACGAAGTCATCGCCAACCGGGCCAACGAAATGCTCGGCCAGGCCCTCGGCAGCCGCTCGCCCATCCATCCCAACGATCACGTCAACCGCGGGCAGTCCTCCAACGACAGCTTCCCCACCGTGATGCATATCGCCGCCGCCGAGGCGATCCAGTTCCTCACCATCCCCTGCCTGCGCATCCTGGCGGACGCGCTGACCAGGCACAGCAACACCTGGGACAACATCATCAAGATCGGCCGCACCCATATGATGGATGCCGTGCCCATCACCCTCGGCCAGGAATTCGCCACCTGGGCGCGTCAGGTGAACCTCGGCATCGAACGCCTCGAAGCCACCATGCCGCGCCTGCTCAGCGTGCCCCAGGGCGGCACCGCCGTCGGCACCGGGCTCAATCGCCACCCGGACCTAGATTTCGTGTTCTGCGAGCGGCTCTCCGCCCTCACCGGGCTCGAATTCACCCCCAACCCGCTGAAATCCGAAGGCATGGGGGCGCACGACACCTTCGTGGAACTCTCCGGCATGCTCAACACCATCGCCGTCTCGCTCAACAAGGTGGGCAACGATATCCGCCTGCTCTGCTCCGGCCCCCGCGCTGGCATCGCCGAACTCATCGTACCCGAGGACGGCCTCTCCTCCTCCATCATGCCGGGCAAATCCAACCCCACCCAATGCGAGGCGCTCACCATGGTGTGCGCCCAGGTGATGGGCAACAACGTCGCCATCACCATCGGTGGCGCCCAAAGCTACCTCGAACTCAACGTCTTCAAGCCCCTCATCATCCACAACATCCTGCAATCCGCCCGCCTCCTGGCCGACGCCGCCGAAAGCTTCGCCGTCAACATGGTCGATCGCCTGGAACCCAACTACCACCAGATCGCCGAACACCTGGCCCGCTCCCCCATGCTGGTCACCGCCCTCGCCCCCCATATCGGCTACGACAACGCCGTGCGGATCGCCAAAACCGCCCTGACCGAAAACATCACCCTCAAGGAAGCCGCCGAAAAACTCGCCCTCGTAACTCCAGTCGACTTCGAACGCTGGGTCCGCCCCGACCGCATGGTCCGCCCCGGCGATACCCTGGCCTCCACCTGATTGCGGGCGGGCGGGGGCGCGGGGTGGGAGGAAGCAAGGCGGGGGGCGTTGCCCCCTCGACCCCTACCAGGGGCCGAGCCCCTGGACCTCGCAACCGAAGGAGGGGGGTCTTGAAGAAGAGGGGGCAATTCGAGTGGTTGAACCAGCACGGTCAGCCCCCTCTTCTTCAAGACCCTTTCTTGAGTCATGGGTTCCAAGGGCCCGGCCCTTGGTGGGGTCGAGGGGCAAGGCCCCCGCCTTGCTTCCTCCCTTCCGCTCCCCCATCCCCCCGGCATCACGCGGAGGCCATGGCATGGCCGGGTTGATCAAGCGGAGTTTTGCGTTGGCGGGGCATCGCACTTCGGTGGCTTTGGAGGCCGAGTTCTGGGCGGTTTTGGCGGAGGAGGCTGGGGTTCGGGGGGTGTCGCTGGCGGCTTTGGTGGCTGGGATTGATGGTGAGCGCGATCCGGCGGGGGCATTGGCGTCGGCGTTGCGGCTTTGGGTGTTGGCGGCGGTCAGGGCGCGTTCGCGGCGCGCCAGCGAATAAGATCGGCGGTTTCGGGGGTCCTTTGCGGGGTGGCGAGGGGGCCGCTGAGGCGCAGCGCGAGGCGGGGTGGTTCGGGTCCGGCGGGTTGCAGGGTGAGGCGGAGTTCCTCGGTGGCGCTGGGCAGGTCGACGCTGCCTTCGGCGCGGATGGTCCCGGCAGGCCCGGCGAGGGTGGCGGCGCCGAAGTTGAGGGTGCCGTGGGCGAGGGTGACATCCATGTCGAGCCGGTCGAATCCGCTGGCCCCACCGGCGAGCGCCTCGGCGATATCCTGGGGGGCGAAGGGGGCCGCGAGCCGGTCCATCGCGATGCCGAGCAGCACGCCGTCGGTCCATCCCATATGCAGGGTTCCGCCGAGGGTGGCGAGCAGCCCGCCCGGGGAGTAGCCAGCGGCGGTGAGGTCCGCGGTGGCATTGAGGTGCCCGGCTTCCAGATCGAGCGGCAGGTCCAGCAATCGGCTGGCGAGGGTGGCGCCGTCGAGCTTGGCGGTGAGCGCGAAGGTGGCGGGGGTGGGCGCAAGGTCCCCGGTGAGGGTGCCGGCGAGCGCCCCGCCGGCCATCCGGGCGGTCACATCGCCGAGGCGGAGCTTGCGGTCATGGATATCGAGCTGGCCGCGGGCATCGGCGAGGAGGGGGGACAGGCCGAGCAGCACGTGGGCGGCGCGGAGTTGCAGCGTCACGTCCCAGTCGGTGAGATCGGGCACCGGGAAGGGCTGGGTGGCCCGCAGATAGGGCAGCGGCAGCGGCAGGGTGTCGAACTCGATGCGCCCGCTGAGGGCGGTGCGGGCAAGCGCCAGGGCCCCGGCGGCCCGCAACGCACCGGCGGAAACCTCGAAGCTGTCCGCGGCGATCCGGGCCGGATCGCCTTGCAACTGGGCCACCACGCCGAGGGAGCCGTCACCGAGCCAGGCCGGGGTGCCGATGATGCCGAGGGCCTCGAGCAGGCGGGGCGCGCCGGGATGGCGCAGCGCCACGGTGGAGGCCCATTTGCCGCTGGCGATATCGCCGGTCGGGCTGGCTTCCAGGCGCAGGTCACCGATTTGCAGGGTGAGCTTGGCGGCGAGCGCCGGCAGCCCGCCGCTGGCCTGGGCGTCGAGGGTGAGCGGCGCGCGCCACACCGCGGCGGCGGGCGGCACCAGGCGGATGAGCCAGTCCGGCAGCAGCGGCAGCAGCGCGGCATCGCGCAATCCATCGGCGGGCACCGCGAGGGACAGGCGGGTATCGGCGAGGCGGCTGCCCTCAAGCAGGGTTCCGGCCACATCCACGCGCGCGGGGCCAACCGCGGCCTCGAAGCGGCGCAGCGTGGCGCGGCCGGGCTCGGTGGCGGCGTCGATGGTGACGTCATGCAGGTCCGTGGTGCCAAGCGCCAGGGTGCCGAGATCGAGGCGCACATCGGCATCGATGGCGCCGAGCACGGCGGCGGCATCGGTCAGCCTGGTGGCGCGCCCGAGCCAGGGCGCGAGGTCCAGCCGGCCGAATTTCAGCGCCGCCTTCACCACCGGGCGGGCGGCGAGGCGGATGCTGGCGGCCCCCTCGGCGGCGGTTTCGTCAAGCGAGCCGGTCAGCCCGTCCACCGAAAGAAAGCCCGGCTCGGCCACCACATGGCCCGACAGCGCCGCCTGGCGCGGGCCAGCGGGGGCATTGGGGAGCAGCCAGCTCAGCGTGGCGCCCAGCGTCGGCGCGGTCAGCGCGACGAACCCGTCGAAACGCGGCGGTTGCCCGAGCGCGGGCAGGCCGATGCTGCCGGCGGCGCGCAGGCTGGCCTCGCCGGGCAGCACGGCGCGCAGTTCGCGCAGATCGAGCGTGCCGCCCGCGAGATCGAACGCCGCGCGCACCCCGCGCAGGGTGCCCCCGGCAAACTGCGCCGCTTCGGCCGACACATCGAGCCCGATCGCGAGCCCGCCCGGCACCACGGCGCGCGGCTTGGCGATGGCCGCCCACCAGCCATCCAGATCAAGCCGGCTGGCGGTCAACGCGAGATCAAGCCGCGGCACGGGGCTGACCCGCAGCGCCATGGCGCCACGCACCGGCACGGCGCCGAGTTCGCCCACCAGTTCGTCCGCCGCCGCGAGGCCACCAGCCACCGAAAGTCGCCCCTCGGCCCGGAACGCCAGCGCCGGGGCGGGCAGCAATTGGGAGAGATCATTGCCGCGCAGCGCGATCCGCCCGGCGAACCCGCCATCGCGATCCACCTGCCCGGTGAGGCTGGCCCCGCTGCCCTGCGTCGGCCCGAGCCCATCGAGGCGCACATCGAGCCCCACCGCGCCATCCCCGCCGGGCTGGCTCAACTGCACCGAGAAGCGCAGCGGCCGGCCCATCAGCGTCGCGGTTCCGGCGGCCTGATAGGTACCGGTGACATCGGCGGTGGTGAGGGTGGCGCTCACATCGCTGAGTTCGATGGTGCCGATGCGCACCCGCCCGCGCTCGACGCGCGCGGACAGCGAGGAGAGCCATTCGGGCCGGCGGATCATCAGCGCCGCAGGTGGGAGCGGCCAGGGCAGATGCAGATCCATCCCGCGCAGCACCAGTTCCCGCGCCTCCACCCGCCCGGCAAGCAGCGCCGCGGGGGCCACCTTGAGGCGCAGTTCGTCGGCGGTCATCACGCCCTCGCCGTCCGCCGTGTCCTGCGAGAACGTGACCTTCCCCGCCGTTACCATCACCTCAGGCACCAGCGCGAGGCTCACCGCCCCGTCGATCCGCACGGAGCGGCCGAGTGCGTCACCGGCGAGGGCGGCGATTTCCGGGCGCAGGCGGTTGAAGTCGAGCAGCACCGGGGCCGCCAGCACCAGCCCGCCCAGCGCGGCGGCGAGCAGCCCCACCGCGAGGACGAACCAGCGCATCGTTCAGGCCCGGGCCAGGCGCATCACGCCGCCCCGTAGCCGCCGCCGCCCGGGGTCTCGATGACGAAGACGTCGCCGGGCAACAACTCGGCGCGATCGGTGCCGGTCAGCACATCCTGCCCACCGGCCGCCCGATCGACCCATTGCCGCCCGGCCAGCCCCGGCGCCCCGCCCCCGATGCCGAACGGCGCCACGTTGCGGCGGGAGGACACGATCACCGCCGTCATCGGCTCCAGGAAGCGGATGCGCCGGCGCGCGCCATCGCCGCCATGATGCCGCCCGGCGCCGCCCGAGCCGCGGCGAATGGAGAATTCCTCCATCACCACGGGGTAGCGCAGTTCGAGGATTTCGGGGTCCGTCATGCGGGTATTGGTCATGTGGGTCTGCACCGCATCGGTGCCGTCGAATGTCGGGCCGGCGCCCATGCCGCCGCAGATGGTCTCGTAGTACTGGCGGGTGGCATCGCCGAACAGGAAGTTGTTCATCGTCGCCTGCGAGCAGGCAAGCGCGCCCAGCGCCCCGAACAACGCGTTGCAGGTGGCCTGCGACACCTCGGTATTGCCCGCGACCACCGCCGCGCCCGGTTCCGGCGAGAGGAACGTAGCGGGCGGGATGATGATCTCAATCGGCTTGAGGCAGCCGTCGTTGAGCGGGATATCGGCGCCCACCAGGCAGCGGAACACGTAGAGCACCGCCGCGCGCGTCACCGCCGGGGGGGCGTTGAAGTTGTCGGGGCGCTGCTTGCCCGTCCCGGTGAAATCCACCACCGCCGAGCGGGTGGCCTTGTTGACCGAGATGCGCACCTTGAGCGGCGAGCCGTCATCCATGGTGTAGTCGAACGCGCCATCGCCGATCCGGTCGAGCACCTTGCGGACGCTTTCCTCGGCGTTGTCCATCACGTGCTTCATGTAGGCGCTGACGGTCTGCCAGCCGTACTGCGCGACGACACGGCCGAGTTCCTGCACGCCCTTTTCGTTGGCCGCCACTTGCGCCTTGATATCGGCCACGTTCACGTCCGGGCTGCGGGCGGGATAGGTCGCGCCCGCCAAAATCTCCCGGAACGGTACCTCGCGGAACTCGCCCTGCGCCACCAGCAGGAAGTCGTCGATCACCACGCCCTCCTCCTCCAGCGTGCGGGACGCCGGGGGGGTGGAACCGGGGGTGATGCCGCCGATATCGGCGTGATGGCCGCGGCTGCCGACGAAGAACAGGATGTCCTTGCCGGCGGCATCGAACACCGGGGTGATCACGGTGACATCCGGCAGATGGGTGCCGCCGTTGTACGGGTTGTTAAGCGCCACCACGTCGCCCGGCCGCAGCGTGGTGCCGCGCCGGTTGAGCACGGTGCGCACGCTTTCGCCCATGGCGCCCAAATGCACCGGCACATGCGGCGCGTTGGCCACCAGCGCCCCGGTGCCGTCGAAAATGGCGCAGGAGAAGTCGAGCCGTTCCTTGATGTTCACGCTCATCGAGGTGTTCTGCAGCACGGCGCCGGTCTGCTCGGCGACGTTCATGAACAGGTTGTTGAACAATTCGAGCAGTACTGGATCTGCGCGATCGGTGCCGGCGGCCACCCGCATTTCCCGCGCCGTGGTGCGGCGGAGCAGCATGTGGTCGAGATCGGTGACCTCGGCCGTCCAGCCCGGCTCCACCACGGTGGTGGCGTTGGCCTCGCGGATGAGGGCGGGACCGGCGATACGGTCCCCGGCGCACAAAGCGGTGCGTTCGAACACCGGGGTGGCATGCGCCGCGCCGCCCGACCACATCTCGATGGTATCAACCGGCGCCGGAGCCCCGGAGGCGCGGGCCGGGATGGTGGCTTCGGCCACCGCCTCGCCGGGCGCGGTGGCTTCAACGGACACCGCCTCGACGATCAGCGCCCGGCCCGGTGTGGCGAAGCCGAAGCGGGCACGGTGGGCGGCGGTGAACTGCGTCGTCACCGCCTCCGCACTGGCGAAATCGACCAGCAGCGCGGCCTCGGTGCCGGTGTAGCGCACGTGCAGGCGGCGGGCGGTGACGACACCCTCCGGCGCCGCACCCTGCCGCATGAGTTCCGCCGTGGCGCCGGCGGCCAGCCGGTCGGCGAGGTCGGCAAGCTCCGCCATCACGGCCGGCGTGAGCGTCGTCTCGACGGCCTGTTCGCGCATCACCGTCTGGTCGGCGAGGCCCATGCCATAGGCACTCAGCACGCCGGCATAGGGGTGGATGAACACGGTTTCCATGCCGAGTTCGTCGGCCACCAGGCAGGCATGCTGCCCGCCGGCGCCGCCGAAGCATTGCAGGGCGAAGCGGGTGGCATCATGGCCCTTCTGCACCGACACCTGCTTGATGGCATTGGCCATATTGGCCACCGCGATGCGCAGATAGCCCTCCGCCACATCGCGCGGATCGGGCCGGGTGCCGGTGGCGGCGCCGATTTCGTCGGCCAGGGCGGCGAACTTCGCCAGCACCGTATCGCCGTCCAGCCGCTCATTGCCGCCCGGGCCGAAAATCGCCGGGAAATGGGCGGGCTGGATTTTGCCGACACACACGTTCGCGTCGGTGACGGCCAGCGGCCCGCCGCGCCGGTAGCAGGCCGGGCCGGGATTGGCGCCGGCCGAATCGGGACCCACCCGGAAGCGCGCCCCGTCGAAATGCAGGATCGAGCCGCCACCGGCCGCCACCGTGTTGATCGCCATCATCGGCGCGCGCATCCGCACCCCGGCCACTTCGGTCTCGAACGCCCGCTCGAAGGCCCCGGCATACAGCGCCACATCCGTCGAGGTGCCGCCCATGTCGAAGCCGATCACGTCGCTCAGCCCCGCCATCGCCGCCGTCCGCGCGGCACCCACGATGCCGCCGGCCGGGCCGGACAGGATGGCGTCCTTGCCCTGGAAGGACTGCGCCTCCGCCAACCCGCCGTTGGACTGCATGAAATACAGCCGCACGCCCTGCAATTCGGACGCCACCTGTTCCACATAGCGGCGCAGGATCGGCGAGAGGTAGGCGTCCACCACCGTGGTGTCGCCGCGCGGCACCAGCTTCAGCAGCGGGCTGACCGCGCCGGAGGTGGAAACCTGGGTGAACCCGGCCTCGACGGCGAGTTCGGCCAGGCGCTGCTCATGCGCCGGGTATTTCCAGGCATGCATCATCACGATGGCCACCGCCGCGATGCCCTTGGCCCGCGCCGCCGCGAGTGCCGCCCGCGCCGCCCGCGCCGCCGCCTCGTCAAGCGGTTCGATCTCATGGCCATCGACGCCGACACGGCCGCCGATCTCCGCGACCTCCTCATACAAGAGCGTCGGCAGCACCACATTGAGGTCGAACAGCCGGGGCCGCGCCTGGTTGCCGATCCGCAGCGCATCGGCAAACCCGCGATTGACCAGCAGCAGCGTGCGGTCGCCCTTGCGCTCCAGCAGCGCGTTGGTGGCAACGGTCGTGCCCATCTTGACGCATTCGAC
Organism: uncultured Rhodospirillales bacterium; assembly: GCA_903845065.1. Taxonomy (GTDB): domain Bacteria; phylum Pseudomonadota; class Alphaproteobacteria; order Acetobacterales; family Acetobacteraceae; genus CAIYPH01. The sequence continues at coordinate 24,999 of CAIMWH010000047.1, forward strand.
CAGCCCCGGCGGGATCGGCGCATCGAGCGCCACACCCAGCACGCCCTTGATGCCGGCGATCGCGGCATCGCGATAGCGGCCGGGATTTTCGCTCAGCAGCTTGTGGGTGGACAACCGCCCCGCCGGATCGCGCGCCACGATATCGGTGAAGGTGCCGCCGCGATCGATCCAGAACTGCCAGGCCGTCATTCTCATCCGCTCCGGGAAACAGGAAAAAAGCGCCGGAGAATGCGCATCCCGGCGCCACTCCGACAAGCCTTCATCCCTGCATTCGCGATCGGGCGGCGTTCATCGCGCATATCGGCACGCAATGGGGCTGCAAGCGCGCCGGTATCGCACCGGCACGCCCAGCCCGTGTGGCGATGTTACTCAGGCGGCCTTGCGGCGGCGGCGCAGCATCGCGAGCCCGCCAACACCAAGGCCAAACAGCGCCATCGACGCCGGCTCGGGAACGTCCGCCTGCCCATATGTGATGTTGTCGATCAGCATGTAACTGCCGCTCCCGGACATCACAAATGAGGTAACCGGCGTATCGGAGATAATCCCAAAGAAGCCGGACGAGGCGCCGGAACTGTTGCCATCCAGTGTCAGCACCGAACCGTCGCCGCAGCACGTCGGATTGGCATAGTCGAACCCGATCGCGCTTGCCGGCGCGTTGAAAGTGAATGTGACGGGACTCGTATTGTACGTCCATTCGTAGGCGCTATCGAAGCCGATGCCCGAATTGTCGCCGCACCCGGCCTGGTTGATGCAGCCGTACATTACGGACGGCGTCGAGATCGAGAAATCCGCGCGCACATCGAGGACATGGGGGTCCGAGGTGATGCCGTCCAGGCTGTCGATCTGGAACGACGACAGCGCCGCCTCGAAACTGGCGCGGCTGGTGTAGGTGGTATCGCTGGCGTGGGCCCGGGCACTGGGCAGGCAGGGGAGCAGCAGCAGGCCCAGCACGATACTCCGGAGCAGGTGTTTCATCTCGGCAACCCTTCTATTTCGTCGCGACGACAGGCAAAGCCCAAACCGTGAGCCTCGGGGGCCAGGGCCTGCCGATCCGCCCGGGTGAGGCGAAACGTGCAAACACCAACAAACCGCAGCACATTCAGCAATTTGCGTGCCAATCGTGATAATTGATACAAATCAATTAAATACCAGAATATTTCCCCAGCGGCCGCGAGCACCTGTAAATAATCCTGAGAGTCTATCCGAAATCAAACAATGTCCTGACAAAGCCTTCTGAGCATCATCCTGACCGACGCCCAACGCAGGAAGGCCAGCGCCGAGCGGTTGAGGCACTCCCAATCCTTGGCTAGCCTGCGGCATCTGTTGAGCCA
>CAIMWH010000048.1 GCA_903845065.1 uncultured Rhodospirillales bacterium
CTCCTCACCCCCCTCTCGCCAAGACCCCCTAAAACGAACGGGTTCCAAGGGCCTCTCGGCCCTTGGTGGGGTCAGGGGCGAAGCCCCTGGCCTTCCTTCATCCACATTGACACCGGGGACATGCATGCGTGCCGGGTTGCGGTTGGGGCGGTTGGCGCTGACCGGGTTTCGCAATTATGCGGCGTTGACCTGGCGGCCCGAGGGTCGAGTTTCGGTGTTTTTTGGCGCGAACGGCAGTGGCAAGACCAATTTGCTCGAGGCGATTTCGCTGTTGGTTCCGGGTCGGGGCTTACGCGGGGCGCGGCTGGCCGACCTGACGCGGTGGGGCGGGAGCGGGTGGGCGGTGGCCGGGCGGTTTTCCACCGTTCAGGGCGGGTTGGACATCGGCACGGGCACGGCGCCCGAGGGTCCGGCCGATCGTCGGGTGTTCCGGCTCGACGGGGCGGCGCCGCGCAGCCAGGCGGAGATTGCCGCCCGGGTATCGGTGGTGTGGTTGACGCCACAGATGGATCGGTTGTTCCAGGAGGGGGCGTCGGGACGGCGGCGTTTCCTGGATCGGTTGGTGTATGCGCTGGAACCCGGGCATGCGCGCGAGGTGGCGGCGCACGACACCGCGATGGCGCAGCGCAATCGGCTGCTGGCCGAGGGCGGTGGGGAAGTGGCGTGGCTGACCGGGCTGGAAGAGGTGATGGCGCGCCATGCGGTGGCCGCGGCGGCGGCGCGGATGGCGCTGGTGGAGCGGCTGAACGCAGCGCTGCGGGCCGGCGTGGCCGGGGCGTTTCCGACTGCCTTGTTGTCGTTGTCCTGTCCGATCGCCGAGCGGCTCGCGGGCGGTCCGGCCCTGGCGGCGGAAGATTGGCTGCGCGCGGCGCTGGCGGAGCGGCGGGCGGCGGACGGGCGGGCCGGCTCGGCCGCGCTGGGGGCGCACCGGGCGGACATGGGGTTGGCGGATGCCGCAAGCGGGCTTCCTGCCGAGGCGGCGAGCACCGGCCAGCAGAAGGCGCTGCTGATCGGCGTGGTGCTGGGCCATGCCGCCTTGTTGGCCGAGGCGCGCGGGTTTGCGCCGCTGCTGCTGCTGGATGAGCCGGCGGTGCATCTCGATCCGGCGCGTCGGGTGGCGTTGTTCGACGCCTTGCGGGCGTTGCCGGCGCAGGTGTTGCTGACCGGCACCGACCGCGACACGTTCCTGCCGTTGCGCGGGATCGCGGAAGCGTTGCGGACCGGCGACGATGCCCTGTTCCGCGACCCCGTTTTCCCGCCCGTGGCCGACTGAACCGGGTGGCCAACCCCGTCGCGCCACTATATAATTGCAAGAATCCCACCACCCCCCGGAGCAACCCGCCGGCATGTCCGAAAACGCCGCGCCGATTCCTGAATCCGATGCCTACGACGCCTCCTCCATTTCGGTCCTGCGCGGCCTCGACGCGGTGCGCAAGCGACCCGGCATGTATATCGGCGACACCGATGACGGGTCCGGCCTGCACCACATGGTGTTCGAGATCATCGACAACGCGGTGGACGAAGCGCAGGCCGGTTTCGCCACCCTGTGCGAGGTGGTGCTGAACGGCGACGGCAGCGTGACGGTGCGCGACGACGGCCGCGGCATTCCGGTCGACATCCATCATGAGGAAGGCATCTCGGCGACCGAGGTGGTGCTGACCCAGCTGCATGCGGGCGGCAAGTTCAACCAGAACTCCTACAAGGTTTCCGGCGGCCTGCACGGCGTCGGCGCGGCGGTGGTGAACGCGTTGTCGGAGTGGATGGAGGTTCGCATCTGGCGCGACGGCGGCGAGCATTTCATTCGTTTCCGCCATGGCGACGCCGAGGCGCCGCTGGCGCGTGTGGGCGAGCAGGACCGCCCCAACGGCACCGAGATCACCTTCCAGCCGAGCCCGGGCACCTTCACGCATATCGAGTTCGACATCGCGGTGCTGGAGCGCCGGCTGCGCGAGTTGGCGTTCCTCAATTCCGGGCTGCAGATCATGCTGCGCGACGAGCGGCATGCGCCGGCGACCGAGCTGCGCTTCCACTATGAGGGCGGGCTGATCGCCTTCGTGGCGTGGCTCGACCGGGCCAAGACGGCGGTGTTCACGCCGCCCATCTACGCCGCCGCGGACGCCACCGGCACTGGCATCCGGGTGGAGTTCGGGCTCTCCTGGAACGACAGTTTCCACGAAACCATGCTGTGCTTCACCAACAACATCCCGCAGCGCGACGGCGGCACGCATCTGGCCGGGTTCCGCCAGGCGCTGACCCGCATGGTCACCAAATACGCCGAGGGCATGGGCAAGAAGGACAGTCTGTCCCTGGTCGGCGACGACATGCGCGAGGGCATGACGGCGGTGTTGTCGGTGAAGGTGCCGGACCCGAAATTCTCCTCGCAGACCAAGGAGAAGCTGGTCAGTTCCGAGGTCCAGCCGGCGGTGCAGTCGGTGATCGCGGATGTGGTTGGCCACTGGTTCGAGACCCACCCGAAGGAAGCCAAGGGCATCATCCAGAAGGTGATGGACGCGGCCTCCGCGCGTGAGGCCGCGCGGCGGGCGCGCGAGCTGACCCGGCGCAAGGGTGTGCTCGACATTTCCACCCTGCCCGGCAAGCTGGCGGACTGCCAGGAGCGCGACCCGTCCAAGTGCGAGATCTTCATCGTCGAGGGCGACAGCGCCGGCGGCTCGGCCAAGCAGGGCCGCGACCGCAAGTTCCAGGCGATCCTGCCGCTGAAGGGCAAGATCCTCAACGTCGAACGCGCCCGCTTCGATCGCATGCTGGGTTCCGCCGAAATCGGCACCCTCATCACCGCGATGGGCACCGGCATCGGCCGCGGCGAGCCCGAACAGGGCGGCTTCGATATCGGCAAGCTGCGCTACCACCGCATCATCATCATGACCGACGCCGACGTGGACGGCTCGCACATCCGCACCCTGCTGCTGACGTTCTTCTTCCGCCAGATGCCGGAACTCATCGAACGCGGCCACCTCTACATCGCCCAGCCGCCGCTCTACCGGGCCAAGCGCGGCAATGACGAGCGGTATCTGAAGGACGATGCCGCCCTCGAACGCTTCCTGCTCGACAAGGTGCTGGCCGATGCCCGCCTCACCTATGCCGATGGCCGCGTGATGATGGGCGACGAAATCCAGGAAGAAGCCGCCTGGTTGCGCGAGGCCAGCCATCGCCTGCGCCGCCTGACGCCGGGCATTCCGGTGGCGCTGCTGGAACAAGCCGCCATCGCCGGCGCCCTCACCCCCGATGTCGCCCAGGCCCAGGCCGCCGCACAACCGCTCGCCCAACGCCTCGACAACGTGGCGCTGTCAGCCGAGCGCGGCTGGGTGGTGATGGCCGATACCGCCGGCATCACCCTCGGGCGCACCGTCCGCGGCGTGGCCGAGCGCTACCAGATTGACGCCGCCACTCTGCGCTCCACCGAGGCGCGCTGGCTCAACGAGCGTCACGAAGCCCTGGAAGCCCGGTTCAAGGTGCCGGCGCAACTCAAGCTCGACAACACCGAAGCCGTCGCCTCCGGCCCGGCCAGCGCGTTTGACCGCATTATCGCGCAGGGCCGCCGCGGCCTCACCATCCAGCGCTTCAAAGGTCTGGGCGAGATGAACCCGGAGCAACTCTGGAAAACCACGCTCGACACCGCCGCCCGCACCCTGCTGCAGGTCCGCGTCGGCGATGTCGAGGAAGCCGGCCAGGTGTTCTCCACCCTGATGGGCGATGTGGTGGAACCCCGCCGCGACTTCATCGTCACCAACTCGCTGAAAGTGGCGAACCTCGACGTCTAGCCCCTACCCGGCCGCCATCGCGACACGCGCGACGGTGGCGGCCGGTTTCGCACCCGCCAGGGCATAGACCCCCCGCTCGCCCGGCGCCGCCACGAAGCGGTCGGTAAGGCCGAGCACGGTTTCGGCACCACCGAGATAGAGCAACCCATCCGGCGGCATTTGCCGCGCGATGGCTTCCAGCACGCGGGTCTTGGTCGGCTGATCGAAGTAGATCAGCACGTTGCGGCAGAACACCACATCGAACTGGCCAAGCGCCCGCAAGTCGGACAGCAGGTTCCACTCGCGAAAACTGACGGCGGCGCGCAACGCGTCATTCACCCGCCAATTGGCGCCGTCCTTCTTGAAATACCGCACCAGCATCTGCATCGGCAGCCCACGCTGCACCTCGAATTGCGAGTAGAGCCCCTCCTGCGCGCGCACCAGTTGCTCGCGGCTGATATCGGTGCCGACGATCTCGAAACTGCGATTGGCAATCTGAGCCCGACATTCGGCCAGGATCATGGCCAGCGAATACGCCTCCTGCCCGGAGCTTGAAGCCGCCGACCACACGCGCAGGCGGGCGCCGGGCGGGCGGGTGGCGAGCAGGCGCGGCACCACATGGGTGCGGAAATGGGCGAACGGCTTGTCATCGCGGAAGAAGAAACTCTCGTTGGTGGTCATCGCCTCGATCACCTCGCGGGTGAGCGCGCCCCCCCGATCGGCAGCGAGGCGATCGGCCAAGGCGTCGAGGTCACGGATGGCGTGCTGCTTGAGGATGCGGGCGAGGCGGGCTTCGAGCAGATAAAGCTTGTCCGGCCCGATGATCAGGCCGGAGCCGTTGCGCAGGCAGGCGGCAATGATCTCAAATGCTTGCGGCTTCATGCGCGGGCACCTTTCAGGATGTCGAGCACCCGGGGGGCGATATCGGGCAGCGGGAGAACATGGTCACACAGGCCGGCCTGGGCGATGGCGCCAGGCATGCCCCAGACCACGCTGGTGGCCTCGTCCTGCGCGATGGCGGCGCCACCGGCGGCGATGAGGGCGGCGGTGGAATCCCGCCCGTCATGGCCCATGCCGGTAAGCATCACCATCAGCACGCGCCCGCCGCAGGTGGCGGTGGCGCTGCGCAGCATGGGGTCCACCGAGGGCCGGCAATAATTCTCGGCCGGGCCATCACTGAGCCGGGCGCGCAGGGTGGTGCCGACGGCCTCGACGATGAGGTGACGGTTGCCGGGGGCCAACGCGATATGGCCCGGCAGCAGCGGGGCACCGTCCACCGCCTCGGCGCAGGGCATGCCGCCGATGCGGGTGAGGTGCTCGGCCAGGATCGGCGTGAAAGTCGCCGGCATGTGCTGGGTAAGGATCACCGGAACAGGCACCCGCTTGCCCAGGCCCTGCACCAGGGTGAACAACGCCTGCGGCCCGCCGGTGGAACTGCCGATGGCGAGCAGCCTTGGCGCCGGGCGCAGGATGGGCCGCGGGCGCAACGGCGGCGCCACGGATACCGAAGGACGGCGGCGCAGGCGCGCGAGGCCCTTCACCTTGGCCAGCAATTCGCGCCGGAAACTGTCATCGGCGATCGCGGAGACCGCCGGTTTCGGCAAATAATCGGCCGCCCCGAGCCGCAGCGCCCGCAGCGCGATATCGGCACCCCGCGTGGTCAGCGTGCTCGCCATGATGATGCGCAGCTCTGGGTCAGCCCGCAGCAGCAGCGGCAACGCGGTGATGCCATCCATCACCGGCATCTCGATATCCAGCACCACCACATCGATCGACCCCGGCGATTTCGCCGCCTCCGCCACGGCGGCGCTGCCATCGGCCACGCGGGCAACCACCTTGATCGACGGATCGCTCTCGAGCATGCGGGCAAGGGCGCCGCGGATCACCACGGAGTCATCGCAGATCATCACCCGCGCAACCTCGGCGGCGAGCGGCGACGGGGCAGTCGGGCGGGCGGCCACCAGGGTCAAAGCAGACCAACCTGCGTGAGTTTGCCGATCAGGATATCCTCGTCGAACGGTTTCATGATGAATTCCTGCGCGCCGTGCTCGATCGCCTGCTCGATGAAGGAGATGTCGTTCTCGGTGGTGCAGAACAGCACCGGCGGTTCGTCCGGGCCGAACTGGCTGCGCAGGGCCTTGAGGAACTCGATGCCGTTCATCACCGGCATGTTCCAGTCCAGCAATACGCAGCCGGGCAAGGCGCGCTGGCAGGCAGCAAGCGCCTTGCTGCCGTCCTCGGCTTCCTCCACGGCGAAACCATGCGATTCGAGGATGCGGCGCGCGACCTTGCGCACGACGCGGCTGTCATCGACGACTAGGCAGTTGCGGGCGGCGGTGCTCACGGGGCGATCATCCTTTCGGGGCAAGGGCGAGGATTCGCCCGATGTCGAGCACAACCATCAGCCGGTCCGGCAGGCGGTAGATGCCGGCGCAGAACTCGGCCCAGGCGGGCGGCAAGGTGGGCGGGTTGCGCTCGAAACTGGTTTCGGGCGGCGTCATCACCTCGCTCACCTGGTCCACCAGCAGGGCGTAAAGGTCCCCGCCCTGCTCAGTCACCACGGACATGCGGGGCGAACCAGGCGGCGCCGGCGGCACGCCCAGGCGGCGGCGCAGGTCAATCGCGGTGACAATCCGGCCACGCAAATTCAGGCTGCCGGCGATTTCGGGCGGGGCGAGCGGAATGCGGGTGATCGGCTGATCGCCCAGGATATCCCGCACGCTCAGCACCGGCACCCCGCACAACTGGTTGGCGATGGTCAGCGTGACCAGGGTTTGCGCCGCGATGGCGGCACTGTCGGTCATGGTGAGGCTCATGGTGTGCTCCCGATCAGGCGAAAAGCCGGCTGTCCGCGCGGGCGGCGAGGCACTGCCGCAGGCTGGCCAGCAGCGGCTCGCGTTCGAACTTGCGGACATAGTCGGTGAAGCCGGCGGCCCGCCCCGCCTCAACCTCGGGCTGCTTGGCCAGGCCAGTCAGCGCGATCACCGGCAGGTTGGCCCATGGGCCGTCCTGACGGATGCGGGCGACGAACTCCAACCCATCCATGTCCGGCATCTCGATATCCGAGACGATGGCATCGAACTTCACGCCACCATCGGCCAGCGCCAGGGCGGCGGCGGCGCTGGGCACGGCCGTCACGTCGTAGCCGGCCACGGTGAGGCTCGGTTCAAGGAGTTGGCGGAAGAAGGCGCTATCCTCGACGATGAGCAAGCGTGGGCGGCCGGCATCGCTGGAGCGGGCGGAGCTTTCGAACCAGTCGGCGAAGGCCTGCACCAGCCAGTGGCTGGTGTCGATCACATCCGTCGCCTTGCCGGCGATCACCGCGCGGCCGAGGATGCCCGGCCGATCGGCGCCAAGCTGGATGGTCATGCTGTCCTCAACCACGTCGATGATTTCATCGACGACGAGGCCCATGCAGCGGTCATGCCCCAGGCGGCGCTCGGCATCGGCAAACACCAGCACGCTCTGGCGCGGCTTGGTGAGATCCAGCGTGCCGGACATCGCCACCAGCGGCATCAGCCGGCCGCGATACTGGGTGACGGCCTCGCCAACCCCGCCCTCGATATGGGTGGTGTCGATCTCCTCCAGCCGCGCGACGAGACCAAGCGGCACCGCCTTGGGTTCGGCCCCACCGGCACGGAACAGCAGCATGGCGGTGCGCTCGGTGCCATCGCCACGCGCCTGGGCGGTCGATTCGGCCCCCCCTGCCCCGGCTGTCCGCGCTGCCGGCGATACCGGTGGCCCGCGCGATGCCGTTGGGATCGAGGATCATGATGACGGAGCCATCGCCCAGGATGGTGTTGCCGCTGAACATGGTGACGTGGCGCATGATGGGCGCCACCGGCTTGACCACGATTTCCTCGGTATCGAACACCCGGTCCACCACGATGCCAAGCAGGCTGGCACCGACCTGGGCCACCACGATATGCCGCCGCGCGGCGGCATCGGCGGCCGGATTGGCGCCGAGATTCAACAGGTCATTGAGGTTCACCAGCGGCAGCAGGCGGTTGCGCAGCCGCAGCACCGGCGTGTTGTCGATCATCTGCACGATAGGCTCGCCGTCATCATCCTCGGCACCGGCACTGGTGCCGGCGCGGACCAGTTCCACCACGCTCAACTGCGGAATGGCGAAGCGCTCGGCCCCGGCCTCCACGATGAGGGCGGACACGATGGCCAGCGTGAGCGGGATCTTAATGGTGAAGGTGGTGCCCTTGCCCACCGCGCTTTCCAGCTCGATGGTGCCGCCGATGCGCTCGACGTTGGTTTTCACCACATCCATGCCGACGCCACGGCCGGAAACGGCGGTCACCTCGGCGGCGGTGGAGAAGCCGGCGCGGAAAATGAAGCGGAGGATCTGGTTGTCCGTCATCGTCGCCAGTTCCGCCTCGGTGGCGAGGCCCTTGGCGACCGCCTTGGCGCGGATCTTGTCGACCGGCAGGCCACGCCCGTCATCGCGCACCTCGATGATGATATGGCCGCCCTCGTGATAGGCGTTGAGGTAGATGTGGCCGGCATCGGATTTCCCGGTGGCACGGCGGTCCGCAGTGGCTTCCAGGCCGTGATCGGCCGAGTTGCGCACCATGTGGGTCAGCGGGTCCTTGATGAGTTCCAGCACCTGCCGATCAAGTTCGGTCTCGGCGCCGTGCATCACCAGTTCGATGCGCTTGTCGAGTTCGAGGGTGAGATCACGCACCAGGCGCGGCAGCTTGGCCCAGGCGTTGCCGATGGGCTGCATGCGGGTCTTCATCACGCCTTCCTGCAGGTCAGTCGTGATGTGCGACAGGCGCTGCAACGGCACCGAGAAGGCGGCACTCTCCTGGTTGCGGGCAAGCTGGAGGATCTGGTTGCGGGTGAGCACGAGTTCGCTCACCAGCGTCATCAAATGCTCCAGCACATCGACGCCGACGCGGATGGTCTGGTTGGCACCGGGCGGTTCCACGGCGGCCTCGGCGGCGGCGCGTGGCGGCTCGGCCGGCTTGGCGGGCTCCGGCGGCGGCGGCGGGGCGGCCTGGACAATGGGCGCCGGGGGTGGCGCCGCAACCGGCGCGGCCTTGCCCTCGCTGACCGCGTTGAGCAGCGCTATCAGCGGCACATCGTCCCCGTCGGGCTCGGCCCCGGTGGCGCCCAGCGTGTTGACGATCACCTTGATCTGGTCGATCGCCGCCAGCACCGTGCTGATGAGATCGGGCGTGACGGCCAGCACGCCATCGCGCACCCGGCCCAGCACGTTCTCCCCGGCATGGGCAAGGCGCTCCAGGCGGGGCAGGCCGAGGAAGCCGCAGGTGCCCTTGATGGTGTGCACGAGACGGAAGATCTGCGAGAGCATCGCCCCGTCCTCCGGATCCCGCTCAAGGCGCACCAGCGCCACGTCAAGTTCGGCGAGGTTCTCGTTGGTCTCGGTGAGGAATTCGACGAGCAGATCGTCCATCGCTGCGCTCCGGTTCCCGGGGGCGCCTATGCGCCGGGGTGGAGGCAATGTGCGGGACGGAGGAAAACAAACCGTAAAAGCCGGGCAGACTCACGCGCGGCCGGCAGCAATATCCGGCGCGAGCAGCAACGGTGGTGCGCCTTCCGTCCCGGCGGCCAGCAGGAAGCTCATGCGCATTTCGCAGTTGCGGGCGATAAGCGCGGTGAGCGGGCCCTGCACGGCACGCGAGGCCTCGCCTTCGCCGGCATCGAGGGCGGCCCACGCCTGCGCGGCGTCCGCCATGCAGGCGGCGAACCCGGCCGGCCAGGCGGCGCGCGGCCCCGCGATGCGCACCACCACCTCGGCGGCCGGATTGCCCGCCAGCAGAATAGTGCCACCCCCCGGCAGGCATTCGGTGGCGAGCAGCAGCACGTTCAGCACCAGCCGCGCGGCCGCGGGCGAGAAGCGGCCGGCCGGGGAGAGATTGCCGAAGTCGAGCGTAATCTTGTGGCGCAGCGGCAGCCCCTCGCACAGACCCCGCAGATCATTAATGGAGAGCGCCGGCCCGGCACCGCCCCAGGCGGCCCGCAGCAGGCGCAGGCGCCGCGCCAGCCCAGCGGCAACATCGGTGGCGAGGCCGATCGCCTCGTCCCCGCTGGCCGGGTCCTCCTGGAACATATCGAGCGCGCCCATGAGCGTGCCGACGGGGCCGCTGATGTCGTGGCAGAACCGGATGGCGAGCAATTCGGCCAATCGCAAGCTGTCATTCACGCCGGCCATCTCCTGATGCATGTTAGTGCCTATGCATTTGCCGGGCAGGCCGGAAATTCACAATGAAATTACGCAAATTTGTCGCAACGGAGGACCAATCATGAGCGACGAGAGGGGCAACATGGCCGGTTCGCGGCGGCTGACCTGGCTTGAGCCCGGCCAATGGGTGCGCCATCCGGGCCAGCCGGACTGGGGAACCGGGCAGGTGCAATCCGTGGTGGGGCATCGCGTGACGGTGAACTTCACCCATGCCGGCAAGGTCCTCGTGAATACCGCGGTTGTGACCCTCGAACACGCCGACCCAGAGTAGCGGCCAGCGTCTTGCGTTTCCGGGGGCGCGCGACAACATTAGCCCGATACTGGACCGAGTAGAGCCACCACCATGATCGATCCCTTCGGCCGCCCGATCACTTATTTGCGCGTCTCTGTTACAGACCGCTGTGATCTTCGCTGCGTCTATTGCATGGCGGAGGACATGACGTTCCTGCCGAAGGCCGAGATTCTCAGCCACGAGGAAATGGACCGGCTGTGCGCCGCCTTCATTCGCCTCGGCACCAACAAAATCCGCATCACCGGCGGCGAGCCGCTGGTGCGGCGCGATGTGATGGCGCTGTTCCGCAGCCTCGGCGCCCGACTGGGCCACGGCCTCGATGAGCTGACCGTCACCACCAACGGCACCCAACTGGCGAAATACGCCGAGGATTTGCGCGCCGCCGGGGTGCGGCGGGTGAATGTGAGCCTCGACACGCTCGATCCGGCCAAGTTCACCGCGATGACGCGCTGGGGCAAGATCGAGAAGACGCTGGACGGTATTTTCGCCGCCAAGGCCGCCGGGCTGCATGTGCGGATCAACGCGGTGGCGATGAAGGGCGTGAACGAGGACGAGTACGACTCGATGCTGGCCTGGTGCGGCGAACATGGGTTTGACCTCTGTTTGATCGAGACCATGCCGCTCGGCGAAATCGATGCCGACCGGACCGACCAGTACCTGCCCCTGTCCGTGGTGCGCGGGCGGCTGCGCAAGACCTGGACGCTGGAGGACACCAGCTACCAGACCGGCGGGCCGGCGCGCTATTTCACCGTGGCCGAAACCGGCCAGCGGATCGGGTTCATCACGCCGATGACCCACAACTTCTGCGAAAGCTGCAATCGGGTGCGGCTGACCTGCACCGGCACGCTCTACATGTGCCTCGGCCAGGACGATCAGGCCGATTTCCGCAAGGTGCTGCGCGCCGGGGCGACCGATGCGGACCTGGAAACGGCCATCCGGGCGGCGATCGCGCACAAGCCGAAGGGCCATGACTTCGTTATCGACCGGCGGACGAGAGAGCCGGCGCTGGCCCGGCATATGAGTGTGACGGGAGGCTAGCCTCCCCATCCAGCACCGGCATCAGCCGGGTGGCGGGGAATATCAGCGCGACTCGGCTGCCGACGCCGGCCCACGCCTCGATCTGCATCCGCCCGTCATGCGCTTCCACCAGCAGGCGCGCGAGGGCGAGGCGGGTGCCGACGCCGCGGCTGTCCCGGCGGACGGCGGCGGCTTCGGGGGTAGCGATGCCCTTGCCCTCATCGGCGATCGTGAGGATGAGTTCCTCGCCCTGACGGCCACCGCCGATATCGATCCAGTCATCATGGCGGGTGTTGCGCACCGCGTCCGCCAGGACGCGCGAGATGGCGTGGCGCAGCGCTCGCCGATCGCCGCGCAGGCCGATGGGGCGGAGTTCCGGCTGCACCCGCCAGTTGCGGCGGCCGGGCAGGATACTGGCATTCACGACGGCGATCGCTTCATCGATGGCGAGCCCGACGGGCAACACCTCCTCGCGCAACTGGCGCGGGCCGGCCTGTTCGAGAGTGAGGGTTTGCAGGCTGTCCGCCAGGTCCAACAGATCGGCCGCGCAGGTCGCGATGCCGGGGGCATCCGCGTGCTGGGCGGCGGCGAGATGGTCCCCATGGCCATGCACGGACATGCCGGTGGCCCGGATATCATGCGCGGCGAGGCGCATATGCCGAATAAGCGCCTGCGCACGTTCCGACTCGGCCCGCGCCGTGGTGGCGCTGGCGGCCAGATCGGCGCGCAGGCCACGCATGCGCGAACGCAGCCTGATCAACCCCATGAGGCTGACGGCTGCGCAGAACGCTATTCCAGCAAGGACCAGGGACCCGAATGACATGCCGCGACTCTAGGCGGCAGGTCTGAATCCCTGGTTAACCCATCCCCCAGCCGAAGCCGGGGCGACAGATCAGACCGCGGCGGCCTTCTTGGCGCCAGCGCGGGCGATGCGGCGCTTGATCACCAGCGCCTCGGCCGGCAGGCGGCTATCCGGGGTGGAGAGCAGGAAGGCGTCAATGCCGCCATTGTGCTCAACCGTGCGGATGGCGCGGGTGGACAGCCGCATCTTCACGGACGCGCCCAGCGTGTCGGACAGCAGCGAGGCGTCCTGCAGGTTGGGGAGGAAGCGACGCCGGGTCTTGTTGTTGGCGTGGCTGACGTTATTGCCGGAAAGAACGCCTTTCCCGGTGAGCTGGCAGCGGCGAGACATTGTGGTCATCCTCAGGTCGAACGGCGGCACAGGGTGCAGCTGGAAGCCGGGGCTTATGGCGAAAGGGGGGGGTGCAGTCAAGCGCCTGGTTCCTCGCTGCCGGCGGATCAGCCTCCACTACTGGCGTATCAGCACCGTGCGGCGGTTGCGCGCGCGGGCCTCGGAGGTGGAATTATCGGTCACCGGGCGTTCCGCGCCGATGCCGGCGGTGGCAAGCCGGGCCGGATCAACCCCGGCCGCGGTCAGCGCGCGGACCACGCTGGCGGCGCGCGCGCTGGTGAGGGCGAGGTTGCGGGCGCGCGGGCCGATATTGTCGGTGTGGTTCTCGATCAGCAGGCTCAGGCGCGGGGTTTCCCGCAGCAGGCGCGCCACCTCGGCCAGCATGGGCATCGCCTCGGGCTTGAGCGTGGCACGATCGAAGTCGAACGGCAGGAACAGCGCGATGCGGCCGCGGCTGTCCAGCGTGGTGCGCAACGTCTCCGCGGGGGTGGGGCGCACGGCGTTCTTGAACGCCTTCTCCTGCACGATGGACAGGCTGATGGTGGTCTCCTGGCTCCACACCTTCACCCACACCAGGCTGCCGCCGGCGGCATAGCGCGCGACGGTGGTGGTGGCGTCGGTGAACAATATCTGCGCCGCGAGATCGGCGAAGGCGGCGCGGTAGTTGAGTTGAATATCGAGGTCACTGGCCGGCATCACCCCTGCGCGCGGCGCATAGGTGAGATCGGTGCGGGCGCCCTGCACCTTCACCTCGCGGGTGTCATCGCCGTCCTGCAGCGGGAAGATCACCTCGTCGACGGTGTGCCGCTCAGGAGCGTCGGCGACGTAGCCTGGCATGTGACCGAGGGGCGCATAGTCATTGCCGCGGGGCGGCATCATCGCGGGGCGGTGGGGCCCCTGTTCGATGACGGTGATGTTGATCGCCGCCTCCTCGCTCCACACCTTGATCCAGATCGGCTGGCCGTCCCGCATCAAGCGGGCGGTGGTGTTGCGCTCGTCGGTGAACAGGACCTCGGCGCCGAGGGCGGCCAGGGCGGTGCGGTAGTTCTCCTGGATATCGGCGTCGCTGGCCTGGGCGCCGCCGTCCCGCAGGGCGTAGTCCACCTCGATGCGGGCGCCCTGCACCGTCACGTCATGGGTCTCGTCACTTTCGCGCACCTGGAACACGCGCTGGTCGAAGGCGCGCGAGTCGGGTGGCGCGGCGACATAGTCCGGCATGTGGCCGAGGGGGGCGTAGTCCCGCTCGGTGGGCGGCAGCAGGGTCTGCGGGTGCGGCATCACCTCGATCATGGTGACGTCGGTGGCGGCATCCTGGGTGCCGACGCGCCACCAGGTCTCGCGGCCGCCCTGGCGCTGGCGGGCCACCGTGAGATGATCCTCGGTGAGGAGGATCTCGGCGCCGAGGCGGGCCAGGGCAGTGCGGTAGAAGGCGTGGATGGTGGGCTCTCGCGCCGCGGTGCCGCTTTCCACCAGGGTGTAGTGCTGGGTGCAGGTGCGCCCGGCAACGCTGGTGGGCCCGCTGTCGAGCGCCAGGCGCACCACATCCCACGCACGCATGTCAGGGGCGGCGGCTTCGTAGGCGGCAAGGTGGCCGAGCGGGCTGCATTGATCGGCCGCGCGTGCCGCGAGGGGCGCGCAAAGGGCGACGAAAAGCAGCAGGGCAGCAAGGCGGTGGGGCAGCCGCATGGACCATCCTTGGACGAGGCCGCCATTGTGGCCCGTACCGGCGGAACGGGCCAGCCTGCCGATTGTCCGGCGCTAAATTGTGCCGATAGGCCCGAACGAAATGCGACGGGCTTGCCCGATACCGCCGGCCGCTTTACGGCTTCCCGTGTTAGCAGGAGTGCGGCCGCGCATGAGTATCAACAAGGTGATGAGCATCGACGCCGCCATGGCCCACGTTCCGGCCGGATCGCGCGTGATGATGGGCGAATTCGTCGGCGCCGGCGAACCCGCCAAGTGCATCGAGTGGCTGCTCGAACACAAGATCGACAAGCTCACCCTGATCGCCAACACATCGGGCCTGCGCGGGGACTTCCTGATGGGCAAGCTGTTCGCGGCCGGGCTGATCGAGGAATACATCGGCACCCACGGCGCGACCTCCAACGAAGCGTCGGACGCCTATTTGTCCGGGCAGCTCAAGGTGAAGCAGTTCTTTCCCATGGGCACCTGGGCCGAAAAGGTGCGCGCCGGCGGCATGGGCCTCGGCGGCGCTCTGGTGCCGGTGGGCGTCGGCATCCTCGATGCGCCCGGACTGTTTCCCGAGATGGATGAGCCCAAGCGCACCATCGAGATCAAGGGCAAGACCTACCTGGTGGAAGAGGCGCTGACCGCCGAGGTAACCATCATCCGCGGCTACCGGGCCGATCCGATGGGCAACGTCGAGTTCCGCTACATGGCTGCGCAGAACCAGAAAGACCTCGCGATGGCGGGCAAATACACCATCGTGGAGGTCAACGAGATCGTGCCGGTGGGCGCTATCCCGCCGGAGCGGGTGGGCTGCCCCGGGCCGTTCGTGAACGCCGTGGTGCAGAGCTATTCGCTGGAAGAGCAGAACACGCTCTATCGCAACCACTGGATCAAGCTCGGACGCCTGCCCAAGTTGCCCGAAGGAGACGGCGCATGAGCCACAAGGCCCTGCACGGCAAGGACCCGCGCGAAATCATCGCGCGGCGCTGCGCCCGCGAACTGCGCGACGGCGAGGTGGTGAACCTCGGCATCGGCATCCCGACGATGACGGCGAACTACCTGCCGCCCGGCGTGAACGTGATTTTCCACTCCGAAAACGGCTGCTTCGGCTTCGGCCCCAAACCCGCCACGCTGGATGCCGACAGCGACATCAGCAACGCCAGCACCGAACCGGTGACGCTGCTGCCAGGTGCGGCCATCATGGACCTCGCCACCTCGCTGGGCGCCATGCGCAACGGCTATATCGCCACCTCCGTGCTCGGCGGGCTGGAAGTGGACCAGGAAGGCAACCTCGCCAACTGGGCACACCTGCGGCAGGGCAAGTGGTGGCCAGGGATCGGCGGCGGGATGGACCTCTGCTACGGCGTGCCCCGTATCATCGCGGCGCTGCAACACACCGACAAGCACGGCAACTCCAAGGTGAAAAAACGCACCCACCTGCCGCTCACCGGCAAGAACTGCGTCAAAACCATCGTGACCGATCATGCCGTGTTCGACGTGACGGCGGACGGGCTGCTGCTGCGGGAGGCGTTTCCGGGGCTGAGCGTGGAAAATATCCGGGCCATCACCGAGGCGGATTTCACCGTGTCGCCGGCGTTTGGGCCGATGGAGATCTAAGCAAGGCTCCGCCGGCAAAGGGGCC
>CAIMWH010000049.1 GCA_903845065.1 uncultured Rhodospirillales bacterium
CGGTTGGGATGCCGCGGCCGTCATCGCGGACGGTCACGCTGCCGTCGCCGTTCAGGGTGAGGGAGACCTTGTTGGCGTAGCCGGCCTGTGCCTCGTCCACCGCGTTGTCGATGATCTCGAAGGCCATATGGTGCAGGCCCGAGCCATCATCCGTATCGCCAATGTACATGCCCGGCCGCTTGCGCACGGCATCAAGGCCACGAAGGATGGAAATCGACGCGGCGTCATACGCATCGGCATCCGCCAGAATGGCGTCCTGCGGGGTCGAATCGGGTTCGGGCGCGGCGTTATCGCTCATGCCGGCTGGGTGCTCCTGGAAAGGTCGGGATTTCGGATTCTTATACGCCAGATGGAGAAATTCCGCCACTCCCCCAGCCCGGCGAAGGGGGGAAGGCGGGATCGGGCGACAGGGTGCCGCCCCCGGTGCGCCAGGCTTCGGCAACCCCCTGCAAGGGCGCGAAAGTCTCGCTGTCCGTGCCGGTGAGGAATGCCTGGGCGGGCAGGTCGGCGAGGGCGGCGAACAGGGCGGCGCGGCGGTCCGCATCGAGGTGCACGGCGGGTTCGTCGAGCAGCAGCAGCGGGCCGAAGCCGCGCGCCTGGGTGAGCAGGGCGGCATGGCCGAGGATCACCGCGATGAGCAGGGCCTTCTGCTGGCCGGTGCTGGCGGCGGCGGCATCGAGGCCGGTGGCGGCATCGGCCAGCGCCATGTCGGCCCGATGGGCGCCCAATGCCGCCGAGCCCGCCGCGGCATCGCGACCGCGTGACGCGGCCAGGCTGTCGCGCAGCCAGTCCTCCACCGCGAGGGCGGGCGCCTCGGCGAGGCGGGCCGCGATGGGGCATAGCAGGGTCATGCGTGCGGCCGGGAAGGCGCCGGCGATGCCGTCGCCCAGCGCCGCGTTCAGGCGGGTGACCAGGCCAGCGCGGGCCACGGTGGCGGCCACCGCGTGCCGCGCCATCGATTCCTCGAT
The DNA here is from genome assembly GCA_903845065.1 of uncultured Rhodospirillales bacterium. Lineage (GTDB taxonomy): Bacteria > Pseudomonadota > Alphaproteobacteria > Acetobacterales > Acetobacteraceae > CAIYPH01. The sequence goes on from CAIMWH010000049.1 coordinate 969, forward strand.
GCCGCCGAGCCAGGCCGCATCGCCGCGCCTCTCGGACAGCAGGCGGTTGCGGCTCGCCATGGCGGTTTCGTAGGCGGATACCTCGCGGGCATGGCCGGGTTCGACGGCATAGACGAGCCGATCGAGAAAGCGGCGCCGGCCGGAGAGGCCCTCCTGGAACAGGCGGTCCATTTGCGGGGTCAGCCAGATGGCCGCCACCCGCCCGGCAATGTCGGCCTGACTGCGCGGGGCGGCGCCATCGAGGCGAAATACCCGCCGCTCCACCGGGCCATCGGGCGGCGTGCCGGTGCCGATATCCACTTCGCCGGTGGGGGTATCGAACCGCCCGGCCACCGCCCAGGCGGACGCGCCGCGCATCGGCAACTCGGCGATGCGGGCGCCGCGCAGGCCACGCCCGGGGGTGAGCAGGGAGATCGCTTCGAGCAGATTGGTCTTGCCGCTGCCGTTCGGCCCGGAAATCACCGCCATCGCGGCGGCCGGGCGCCAGACCAGGGTTTCGTAGGAGCGGAAGCTGGAAAGCGTCAGCCGCGTCAGGCGAAGCGCCGGTGCGGTCACACCGGCTCCGCTACACCCGCATCGGCATCAGCACATACAGCGCCGAGGCATCACCGGCGTCCTGCACGATGGTGGGGGCGGAACCGTCGGAGAAGCGGAACTCCACGTCGCCCTTCACCTGGTCGGTGATGTCGTTGAGGTAGCGGGCCTGGAAGCCGATTTCGAGCGGGCCGGCATCATACTTCACCCGGTCCGCATCAAGCTCCTCGCTCGCCGAGCCCTGTTCGGCGCTGGCCGCACTCAGGACCAGCAGATCGCGCGCCAGTGACAGCTTCACCGGGCGCGAACGCTCGGACGAAATCGCCGCGACGCGGGCCACGGCCTGGGCGAAGTCCGACGAGCTGACGCGCAGCACCTTGTCGTTGTCGCGCGGGATCACCCGCTCGTATTCGGGGAAGGTGCCGTCGATCAGCTTGGAGGTGAGCAGGATGGTACCGACGCGGAACTGGATTCGCGTGTCGGACAGCGCGATCTCGATCTCGCCCTGCGCTTCGTCGAGCAGCTTGCGCAGTTCGTTGACCGTCTTGCGTGGGATGATCACGCCGGGCATGCCGCCGGCGCCGGCGGGAAGCGGCTCCTCGACGCGGGCGAGGCGGTGGCCGTCGGTTGCCACCGCGCGCAGCACCTTGGTGCCGCCGAGATCGGCCGCGTGGACGTAGATGCCGTTGAGGTAGTAGCGGGTTTCCTCGGTGGAGATCGCGAAGCGGGTGCGGTCGATCAGGGCGCGCAGGGTCTGGGCGGGCAGGTTGAACTTGTGTTGCAGGGTGCCCGCGGTCATCGCCGGAAAATCGTCGATCGGGAGGGCGACCAGGCTGGTGGCGTATTTGCCGGAGCGCAGCTTCAGCGCGGCGTCTCCGCCGGCATGATCGAACTCGACATCGGAGCCATCGGGCAGGCGGCGCACGATTTCATACAGCGTGCTGGCGGGCGCGGTGCAGGCGCCGTTGCGGATGGACTGTGCCGCGACATCCTCGACGACGGCGATTTCCATGTCCGTCGCCGTCAATGTCAGGTGGCTTTCGCGCACCGCGATCATCACATTGGCGAGGATGGGAATGGTGTTGCGCTTCTCGACCACGCTCTGCACATGGGCCAGCGCCTTGAGCAGGGTAGCGCGGTCTGCGGTGAACTTCATCTCGTCATCCTCTGGGTCGCCCGCGTGCTGCGGCAGGCGGCGCTCGATTCGTGGAGTACCACCATAGCAACGCCCGGAAGTCCGCGCAAAGTCCTGCCGCCAGCATGATTTATCCGCTGCATCGCGCGGTTGCTTTTCTTGCGGGGGCGCATCACCTTTGGGGCCATCAAAGGGAGGAGCAACCCATGCTGCCACGCCGCATCCTGCTGTTGTCCGCCACCGCGACTCTTTTCGCCCGGCCGCGCGATGCCGCCGCGCAGGCCGCCGGCCCGTATGCGCTGCCGCCGCTGCCCTATGCGCCCGAGGCCAACGAACCGCATATCGACGCGCAGACGATGACGATCCACCACGATCGGCACCACGCGGCCTACGTCGCCAACCTCAACAACGCCATCAAGGACTATCCGCAACTCGCCACCCTGGCGCCCGATGCGCTGCTCGGCCGGTTGCCCGAACTGCCCGACACCATCCGCACGGTGGTGCGCAACAATGCCGGCGGGCATGTCAATCATTCGATGTTCTGGCAGATCATGGGCGGCAAGGGCGGCGCGCCGGGAGGCGCTCTTGCCGCCGCGATCGAGCGTGACCTCGGCGGGCTCGAGGCGTTCAAGGGCGCCTTCAACCGTGCCGGCGCCGGGGTGTTCGGCTCCGGCTGGGTGTTCGTCACGGTGACGAAGGAGGGCAAGTTGGCCCTCGCGCCGCGGCCCAACCAGGACAGCCCGCTGCTTGACGGCGCCCGGGTGCTGATGGGCAACGATGTGTGGGAGCACGCCTACTACCTGAAATACCAGAACCGCCGGCCGGATTACCTGGCCGCCTGGTGGAATGTGCTCGACTGGGCGAAAATCGCCGCCCGCTATGAACAGGCGATGGCGGGCACGCTCGCCATCTGACGGCCCGGGGCGGGAAGGATTCAAGACTGCGTGAGGCGGGCCGGTTTGGCGCGGGCACACGCGGGTGTGAATGGAATATCGTGTGCCGCTCTGACGAAAGTACGCGCAACCGATGGACGCATCCAGCGTCGAAAGGAAGCACATGTCGTACTCGCGCACCCTGTTCCGCCTTGGCCTCGCCCTTGCGAGCCTGGCGACCCCGATGACCGTTTTCGCCGCGCCGCGTGCCGGCACCGAGCAGATCGACGGGTCCTATATCGGCATGTCCGTCGTGACCGCCGGGGCGGAGACCGGGCGGTGCGGCAAGGACTTCCAGATGACCGCCAAGGTGGCGGACGGGGAGTTCCTCTATATCTGGGGCGGCGCCAGCAACACCATCGTCTCGGTGAAGATCGCGCCCAACGGCGAGGTGTCGGGCGAGTCGTTCTTCACCACCACGCCGGGGGCCAAGGCGAGCGGGCATCTGGCCGGGCGGGAACTCGAAGTGGACCTGATGGGCAAGCCGTGCGTGCGGCACTTGTCGCTGCGCAAGGCGTGAGGCGGGGCTAGACGGCTTCCGCCACGAGGTGGCGCACCGGCATCCCGGTGCGCCCCGCCATCAGCCCGGCCACGATGGCGCGGTGGCAGTCATGGTGATCGCGCTCGAAGCACAGCAGGCAGGCCCGCTGGCCGGATGCGAGCGAGAGGGCGTTGGCAAGATCGGCCTGGGCGGGGTCGCTTTGCATGTGTTCGCCGAAGATCCGGTGCATGGTGTCCACATCGCCATGGCGCACCGCGTCCCGCCCGGCCTTGGGGGTGCCGAGGCCGCGCAGGTGCACGTAGCGCATCCCCGCCTCCTCCGCCGCCGCGCCGAGCATGCGCTTGGAGAAGCCGGGTTTGCGCGATTGCGGCACGGCGCGGATATCGAGCAGCAGCGTGGCGCCGGCGTCCCGCAGCGTCGAGATCACCGATCCGACGATGCAGGACTGGTAGCCGATGGTGAGGATTTCGGGGATCACCCCGCGGCGATCCAATCGGCGATCAGGCGGCTGGCGATGCTGTCGCCGCGCGGCAGGAGGAAGCCGTGGTCCTTCGGGTTGCGCAGCTGGTCCCGGGTGAACCACCGCGCATCCACCAGTTCGTTGGTGTCGATGGTGATCTCCTCGCTGGTGGCCTCGGCGTAGAAGCCCAGCATGATGGAGGCCGGGAACGGCCAGGGCTGGCTCGAATGGTAGTGCACGCGGCCGCAGCGGACGCCCGATTCCTCGAAGACCTCGCGCGCCACCGCCTCCTCCAGGCTCTCGCCGGGTTCGACGAAGCCGGCAAGGGTGGAATACATGTTGGAGCCCGGGAAACGGGCGGAATGGCCGAGCAACGCGCGGTCCCCGTTGTAGACCAGCATGATCACGGCCGGATCGGTGCGCGGGAAATGCTGGGTGTTGCAGGCCGTGCAGAACATCACGTGCCCGGCGCTGCGCGGCTCGCAGGCGGTGCCGCACAGGCCGCAGAACTTGTGCCGGCTGCGCCAGTGCATCAGGCCGCGGGCGTGGGCCATGATGGAGGCCTCCTCCCCGTTCAGCAGCCCCGGCACGGCGCGCAGATCGACGAACTCGCCCATGCCCTCGGGCAGCAGCGGCAACGGATCGTCGGACGCGCTGACATCCACGGTGAACAGCGGCACGCCGCTGGAAAGCCCGAGGAAGGCCCACGGGCCGCCCGACATGCGCACCGCCTCGGCCGCCTCGTGGGTGAGGAATACCGCCTCGGGCCGGCCCTCGGCCTTGCCGCGCATCAGGTTGCGCGCGCGCCACACCGGGGCGAACAGCGCGCTCGGATCGGCCAGCGCGGCGGCCATCCAGGCCTCGTCGTCGCGCTTCTCGGCCGCCCGATCCAGCGGACTGCCCGTATAGACATTCGGCCTCGATGCCAGAATCACCGTCACACCACATACCCCGTTCGCGTTTCGGCCATGGTGGCCGGGGCGGCCTCGCGAAGCAAGGTCGGGGGGCGGGTCAGGCTCCCAGGGCGCCAGGCACCGCGCGCAACCCGTTCATCGGGATGCACGGGCGGAGCAGGACGGCAGGCTGGCCCGGCCTGGTGAACACCGCGCCGTAGCGGGCGGTGAGGCTCACCCGATCGTCCACCGCGAGCCCCAGCCGCACCCAGCGCTCCACCGGCATTGCCACATCGAGGCTGCTCTCGCCGAAGCCCACGATCAGGCGCACCAGCGGGCCGAAGGTGCTGGCGTGGCGGATCACCGCCGCGCCCTCCCGCGTGGCCGCCACGTCGAGTTCATGCGGGCGCACATAGGCCACCGCCGTGCCATCCGGCGCATCGGCGCGGCCGAGCAGCGCGCCGTCCGTCAGCACCACGCGGCCGCCCTCGATGCGGCAATCCAGCCGGTTGGTGTCGCCGAGGAACTCATGCACGAACGCCGAGGCCGGGGCGGTATATACCTCGCCGGGTCCACCGATCTGCTCGATCCGCCCGGCCGACATCACCACCACGCGGTCCGCCAGTTCCAGCGCCTCGTCCTGGTCGTGGGTGACGAAGACGCTGGTGAGTTTCACATCCTCATGCAGCGCCCGCAGCCAGCGGCGCAGTTCCTTGCGCACCTTGGCATCCAGGGCGCCGAACGGCTCATCGAGCAGCAGCACCCGCGGTTCGATCGCCAGCGCCCGGGCCAGCGCCACCCGTTGCCGCTGCCCGCCCGAAAGCTGCGCCGGCATGCGGTCGGCGAGCCAGGCGAGTTGCACCATCTCCAGCAGCCGCGTCACCCGTTCGGCGATCACCGCGCGCGGCAGGCGGCGGGCGCGCGGCACCACGCGCAGGCCGAAGGCGACGTTCTCGAACACCGTCATGTGGCGGAACAGCGCGTAGTGTTGGAACACGAAGCCCACCTCGCGCTCCCCCGCCCGCCGCTGCGCCGCGTCCTCGGCGCCGAACAGCACCTGTCCGGCGTCGGGCGCTTCCAGCCCGGCGATGATCCGCAGCAGCGAGGTCTTGCCCGAACCGGAGGGGCCGAGCAGGGCGAGCAATTCGCCGGGCCGCACGTCCAGATGGATGTTGTCGAGCGCCAGGTGGCTGCCGAAGCGCTTGCTCACGCCCCGGATTTCGATGGCAGCGGTCATGGCGCGCTCCCCTTGGTTGTCAGCAACACGCTCTGCCGCCGTTCCAGCGCCAGCTTGAGCCCGAGCGTGACCAGCGCGAGCAGGGCCAGCACGGAGGCGACGGCGAAGGCGGCCTCGATCTGGTAGTCGTTGAACAGGATCTCGACCTGGAGCGGCATGGTGTTGGTGGCGCCGCGAATATGGCCGGACACCACGGACACCGCGCCGAATTCGCCCATCGCCCGCGCATTGGCGAGCAGCACGCCGGTGAGCAGGGCGAAGCGGATGTTGGGCAGCGTCACCCGGCGGAAGGTCTGCCAGCCGGAGGCGCCGAGCGAGAGTGCGGCCTCCTCTTCCTCGGCGCCCTGCTCCTGCATCAGCGGCATCAACTCGCGCGCCACGAAGGGCAGGGTGACGAACACGGTGGCCAGCACGATGCCGGGCAGGGCGAAGACGATCCGCACGTCATGCGCCGCCAGGAATGGCCCGAGCCAGCCGCGCCGCCCGAACAGCAGCACCTGCACCAGCCCGGCGATCACCGGGGAGACCGAGAACGGCAGGTCGATCAAGGTGAGCAGCAGGCTGCGGCCACGGAAGGTGAAGCGCGCGATGCACCAGGCGGCCGCGATGCCGAATACGGTGGTGACGCTCACCGAGCACAGCGCCACGATCAGGGTCAGCGCTATGGCATCGATGGTGTCGGGGTCCACCAGGGCGGCAAGGTAGGTCCCGGGGCCGCGCGCGAAGGCTTCCACCAGCACGATGGCGAGCGGCAATCCGAGCACCACGCCGGCCACCAGCATTGCGAGCGCGATCAGGATGGGTCGCGCCAGGCTGCCGTCGGTGCGCAGCGCCACGCTGCTCATGGCATGCCCGCTCATCGGCCGCCCGCCCAGGCTTGCAGCCGGTTGATCGCCAGCAGCAGCACGAAGGAGGCCAGCAGCATCAGCGTGCCGATCGCGGCCGCGCCGGTGTAGTTGTACTGGTCAAGCTGGATGACGATGAGGAGCGGCACGATCTCGGAGAGCATCGGCTTGTTGCCGGCGATGAAGATCACCGAGCCGTATTCGCCCAGGCCGCGCGCGAAGGCCATGGTGAAGCCGGTGACCAGCGCCGGGGCCATGGCGGGCAGGATCACTCGGCGGAAGGTCTGCGCCGGGGTGGCGCCGAGCAGATGGGCGGCTTCCTCCTCATGCGCCGGCAGATCCTCCAGCACCGGCTGCACCGCGCGCACCACGAACGGCAGGCCGACGAACACCAGGGCCACCACGATGCCGAGCGGGGTGAACGCCACCTTGATGCCAAACGGCGCCAGCAGTCCGCCGACCCAGCCGTTCGGCGCGTAGAGCGCGGTCAGCGCGATGCCGGCCACCGCGGTGGGCAGGGCGAACGGCAGGTCCACCGCCGCATCGATGATGCGCCGCCCGGGGAAGCGATAGCGCGTCAGCACCCAGGCCAGCAGCAGCCCGAAGGCGGCGCTGACCACCGCCGCCACCAGCGCCGCCCCGATGGTGACGCGAAACGCCGCCATCACCCGCCGATCGGCCAGGGCGGCGACGAAGGCCGGCACGCCGTTGGCCAGCCCGATCGCGATCATCGCGGCGAGCGGCAGCAGCACCAGCACGGCGAGGGTGCCGGTGGTCAGGCCGAGGCTGAGGCGGAAACCGGGGATGACCAGATGGGGCCGGCCGAGTGCGTGGGACATCGGCTAGCCTCCGGGCTGGTAGACCTGGTCGAAAATCGCGCCGTCGGCGAAGAAGGTGGCGTGGGCGCGGGCCCAGCCGCCGAACCGTTCGTCGATGTTGAACAGCTTGAGTTTGGGAAACAGGTCCTGGAATTTGTCCGCGACGGTCTTCATGCGGGGGCGGTAGTAGTTGCGGGCGCAGATTTCCTGGCCTTCGGGGGAATAGAGGAATTCGAGATAGGCTTGCGCCGCCTTGCGGGTGCCGCGCCGGTCCACCACCTGGTCCACCACGGCCACCGGGGGTTCGGCGAGGATGCTCACCGGGGGCACCACGATCTGGAACGCGCCGGCGCCCTCCTCCTTGAGCGCCAGGAACGCCTCGTTCTCCCAGGCCAGCAGCACGTCCCCGAGGCCGCGGCGGGTGAAGGTGAGGGTGGCGCCGCGCGCGCCGGTGTCGAGCACCGGCACGTTGTGGAACAGGCGCTGCATGAAGGCCTTGGCGCGGACCTCGTTGCCCATCGCGGTATCGAGCGCCCAGGCGTAGGCGGCCAGGAAGTTCCAGCGCGCGCCGCCGGAGGTTTTGGGGTTGGGCGTGATCACCTGCACGTCCGCGCGGGTGAGATCGTCCCAGTTCTCGATTTTCTTCGGGTTGCCGGTGCGCACCAGGAACACGATGGTGCTGGTGTAGGGCGAGGCGTTATCGGGCAGGCGGGACTGCCAGTTGGGGGCGATGCGGCCGGCGGCGGCGATGGCGTCAATGTCATGGGCGAGGGCCAGGGTCACCACATCGGCATCGAGCCCGTCGATCACCGAGCGGGCCTGGGCGCCCGAGCCGCCGTGGGACATCCGCACCGCGATATCGGCGTCAGCGGCGCGGGCGTAGGTTTCGCTGAACGCGGGGTTGATGCGGCGGTAGAGTTCGCGCGTGGGGTCGTAGGAGACATTCATCAGCTCCCCCCTGGTGCGGGCCGCGGCCGGGCGAACCAGGGCCGCGGCGGCCGGCAGGGCGAGGGCGGCGCGGCGGGTGAGGCGGGTGGTGGGAGGCATGGGCGTCTCCTCGGCCGGGGGGATAGGTGAATTACCTATTTTACTACTAGGATAATAGGAATTGCATTTCGACGGAGTCAAACACAAACCGCCGGCCCGCGCGCATCGATCGGTTCGACGTCGCGGTCGTTGTCTGGCACCCTGTCGCAGGCGCGCCGTTCAGGCCGGCCGTGGGAGACGAACGCCTTCATGCTGACGAGCAAGGGAAAATATGCGTTGCGTGCCGCGGTGTATCTCGCGCGGCATCACGGCGCGGAAAACTGGACCCTCGCGACCGAGATCGCCGAGGCCGAGGCGATCCCGAAGAAGTTCCTCGAAGCCATTCTGGTCGAGCTGCGCGACAACCACATCGTGACCAGCCGGCGTGGCCGTAATGGGGGGTATCGGCTGAGCCAGGCGCCGGAGCGGATTGGTGCCGGGGACGTGATCCGCGTGATCGACGGCCCGCTGGCGTTGACCCCCTGCACCAGCCGGACGCAGCCTGGCCCGTGCCATGACTGCGTGGACCCGGCGATCTGCACCCTGCGCCCGGTGCTGCAAAAGGCGCGCGACGCGATTGCCGCCGTGCTCGATGGCAATTCGCTGGCCGACCTTGTCGATAGTGTGGGCCACAGTGCGGGATGACTTCCTCTTGCAAGCCTGCCCGCGATAGACGATATGGGGGTCGGGAGGTCGGCGGCGGACGGGCGCCTTGCCAACCCGGTCAGGTCCGGAAGGAAGCAGCCGCAGTGAGTTTACGCTCGGGTCGTTTGTTCGGCCTCCCACCTTTTCAACCCGGTTGCCGCTGTCCTGTCGCAGCCTGGCGCCGTAGTTCCGGCGCCCCGCATGTCCGGCTTGTTTGAGGACGACGAGAAGTTGCCAGAGCCCGAGCCCGCCGGGCCGGGGCTGTTCGGTGATGCGCCCGCGGCGCCGGCGCCCGTGGTGGCGGCGGCCACGCCGTATCGGGTGTTGGCGCGGAAATATCGCCCGGTTCGCTTCGACGACATGATCGGCCAGGAGGTGATGGTGCGCACGTTGCGCAACGCCTTCGCGGTGGGGCGGGTGGCGCATGCGTTCATGCTGACCGGGGTGCGTGGGGTGGGCAAGACCACCACGGCGCGGATTATTGCCCGGGCGCTGAACTGCGTGGGGGTGGATGGCACCGGCGGGCCGACGGTTGATCCGTGTGGCGTGTGTGCGAATTGCACCGGGATTTTGGCCGATCGGCACCCGGATGTGACGGAGATGGATGCCGCGTCCAACAACGGGATCGACGAAATCCGCGAGATCATCGAGGCGGTGCGGTATCGGCCGATGCAGGCGCGGACCAAGGTGTTCATCCTCGACGAGGTGCACATGCTGTCCAAGCCGGCGTTCAATGCGCTGCTGAAGACGCTGGAAGAGCCGCCGCCGCATGTGAAGTTCATTTTCGCCACCACGGAAATTCGCAAGGTGCCGGTGACGGTGCTGTCGCGGTGCCAGCGGTTTGATCTGCGGCGGATTTCGGCGTCCGAGTTGGCGGCGCATTTTGCGAAGATCGCCGAGAAGGAGGATGTCGCCATTGCGCCGGAGGCACTCACTCTGATCGGGCGGGCGGCGGATGGGTCGGCGCGCGATGGGTTGTCGTTGCTGGACCAGGCGATCGCGCAGAGCGAGCCCGGGCAGATGATCGATGGCGCCATGGTGTCGGAGATGCTGGGGCTGTCGGACCGGGCGTCGGTGTTTGATTTGTTCGAGGCGGTGATGGTCGGGCAGCCGGCGAAGGCGTTGGCGTTGACGGATCGCGCGCATGAGCGGGGTGCCGATCTGGGGGTGATGCTGCAGGATTTGCTGGAGCTGGTGCACACGGTTTCGCGGCTGAAGTCGGTGCCGGGGCTTCGGGACAGTGCGGATTTGCCCGAGGCGGAGCGGACACGGGGGGCGGAGTTCGCGGATCGGCTTTCGATGGCGGCACTGGGTCGGGCATGGCAGATGCTGCTGAAGGGTGTCGGCGAGATCGAGGCGGCGCCGGATCGGCGGGCGGCGGCGGAGATGGTGTTGATCCGGCTGTGCTATGTGTCGGACATGCCGCCGCCGGGGGATTTGATGCGCCGGATCATGGAGGGCGGTGGCGGTGGGGCCGCGCCAGGTGGTTCGGGCGGTGGTGGGCCTTCGGGGGGCGGGGCTCGAGCGGTGGCGAACGGGTCTGTGGTGCAGGCGGTGGCGGTGCCGCGGTTCAATAGTTTCCGCGAGGTTGCGGCCTTGGCATCCGAACGGCGGGAGGCTTTGTTGCATGGGCATCTCGTGCATTCCGTTCATCTGGTGCGGTTCGCGCCGCCGGTGATCGAGTTGCGGCCGCAGGCGGATGCGCCGCGGGACCTCGCGGCGCGCCTGGCGGCGATGTTGCAGGAGGAGACCGGGCAGCGCTGGACGATCGCGATGTCCGCGGCACCTGGCGAGCCGACGTTGGCCGAGCAGGGCGGGGCGGCCGATCTGGCGCGGCGGGCCGAGGCGGCCCAGCATCCGATGGTGCGGGCGATTCTTGAAGCTTTTCCGGGCGCGCGCATCGATGCGGTGCATGATGCCCGGGCCGATGCATACGGCTTGCTGACCGAGGCGCCGGCGGCGCTGGGCGGCGAGGCGCAGGGCTTTTCGGGCGATCCGGAGGGGCCTGATTTCGCGCCGCTCGATGCTGAATATGTTGATGATCCATCTGCTGCCTGGGAAAACTGAACCATGAAGAATCTCGCCGGCCTGATGAAGCAGGCGTCCGACATGCAGCGGAAAATGGAGGAATTGCAGACCGCGCTCGAAGCGATGATCGTGGAAGGCAGCGCCGGGGCCGGAATGGTTTCGGTGGTGCTGAACGGCAAGAGCGCCATGCGGTCGGTGCGGATCGATCCGAAGCTGTTGACGGCGGAGGATGCCGACATGGTGCAGGATTTGCTGGTGGCGGCGCATGCCGATGCGCAGCGCAAGATCGAGGTGGAGCGGGCGGCCGAAATGCAGAAATTGACCGGTGGGTTGTCGCTGCCCCCGGGCTTCAAGTTGCCGTTCTGACGCGATGGGTGGCCCCGAGGTCGAACGGCTGATCGGGCTGCTGGCGAAGTTGCCGGGGCTGGGGCCGCGTTCGGCGCGACGGGCCGCGTTGCGGTTGTTGCAGCAGCCGGAGGCGCGGATGTTGCCGTTGGCTTCGGCGATGGCCGAGGCGGCGCGGTCGGTGCGGACGTGTTCGCTGTGCGGGAATCTCGATAGTACCGATCCGTGTGGAATCTGCGGTGATCCGCATCGGGATGGCGGGATTGTTTGCGTGGTGGAGGGTGTCGGTGACGTGTGGGCGCTGGAGCGGGCGCATGTGCATCGGGGGTTGTACCATGTGTTGGGGGGGACGCTTTCGGCTTTGGGGGGGACCGGGCCGGATGATTTGAATGTGGGGCCCTTGCTGGCGCGTATTCGCGAGGGGGGGGTGAGCGAGGTGATCCTGGCGCTGGCGGCGACGGTGGATGGGGCGACGACGACGCATTGGTTGATGGAGAAATTGAAGCCGCTCGGGGTGACGGTGAGCCGGGTGGGGCATGGGGTGCCGATGGGTGGGGCGCTCGATGTGTTGGATGACGGGACGTTGGCGGCAGCATTGCGGGCGAGGAGGCCCTACTGAGATGACCATCAGCCGGCGTGGCTTGATCCATCGGATCGGACGGGTTGGCGGGGTGGCGGCGGCGTATCGGACGATGGCGGCGATGGGGTTGCTGGCGGTGCCGGCGGCTTATGCGGGGCCGCCGGTTCTGGCGCCGGGGGGTGGGCGGCGGGTGGTGATCCTGGGGGCTGGGATTGCGGGGATGGTGGCGGCGCGGGAGTTGGGGAAGGCTGGGTATCGGTGCACCATTCTTGAGGCTCGGGGGCGGGCCGGGGGGCGGAACTGGTCGGTTCGGGGTGGCGATACGGTTGAGGAAGTCGGTGGGTCCCAGGCGGTGGGGTGGGATGTGGCGCCGCATCTTTATTTCAATCCGGGACCGGGGCGGATTCCGGCGCATCATCAGGGGTTGTTGTCGTATTGCCGGGAACTCGGCGTGGCCGTTGAGGTGATGTCCAACGATAATCGGTCGGCCTGGTTGCATGATGACAAGGGGTTCGCGGGCAGGCCGCAGCGGGCGCGGCGGGTGATCGCGGATCAGCGGGGGTATGTGGCGGAGCTGGCGGCGAAGGCGGTGGACCAGGCTTCGATGGATGGGCCGGTGACGGAGGCGGATCGGGGGCGGTTGCGGGCGATGTTGCGCAGTTTCGGGGCGCTCGATCGGGACATGACGTACAAGGGCTCGGAGCGCGGCGGGTATTCGGTGGTGCCGGGGGTGGAGGCCGGGGTGGTTTCGGCGCCGTTGGATTTGCGGGCGCTGCTGGCGGCGGATTTCTGGCAGTACAAGACGCAGTTCAGCGAAGGCTGGCAGATGGCGCCGACGATGATGCAGCCGGTGGGCGGGATGGGGCGGATCGGCGAGGCGTTCGGGCGGTCCCTGGAGGGGGTGATCACCTATCATGCCGAGCTGACGGCGCTGCGGCGGGTGGGTGAGGGGGCGCGGGTGGAATGGCGGGATACGCGGACGGGGGCGGTTTCGGCGGTGGAGGCGGAGCGGGTGATCTGCACCATTCCGTTGCCGGTGCTGCGGGGGATCGCGGCGGATTTTTCGGCGGAGACCAAGGCTGCGATGGCGGCGGTGGAGTATGTGCCGGCGGGGAAGATCGCGTTCCAGGCGGAGCGGCGGTTCTGGGAGCTGGATGAGCAGATATATGGCGGGATTTCGTGGACGACGCGGGATATCACCCAGATCTGGTATCCGTCGGCGGGGTTGCAGGAGGCGAAGGGGATACTGGTCGGCGCGTATATCTGGTCGGACAAGGAGGGGGAGGCGTTTGCCGGGAAGTCACCGGGGCAGCGGGCGGTGGATGCTTTGGCGGATGGGGCGGCGGTGCATGCGGGGTATGGGGCTTCGCTGGGGCGGGCGGTGAGTGTGGCTTGGCCGAATATTCCGTTTTCGCGGGGGGGCTGGGCGGAGTGGAGCCGGGAGGCGCGGCGGTCGCACTACAAGGTTTTGCAGGCGGGGGATGGGCCGTTTTTGTTCGCCGGGGAGCATATGTCCTACGTGACGGGGTGGCAGGAGGGGGCGGTGCTTTCGGCGCATGCGGCGGTGGCGAAGGTGGGTGGTTAGTTTTGATATCGTAACCAAATGGACGTGAGTTGGCGCTAGGCGTGGCGGGGGTGCCAGGGCCAGCGGAGGTGGGGGCATGGGGGTGCGCCGAGGCGCACGGGCGCTGGCAGGTGTGGCTCGGGGATGGTTTCGGGGGATTCGAGGGCGGCCGGGGCGGGCACCGGTGGGGCGGGTGGCCGCGCCTTGGGGCGATCGGCGGGTAATCCCAGCATGTGGCGGAGTGGGCGGAGGATGCGGGCGGCGGCGGGGCTGGCCGCGAGGAGGGCGGCGGTTTGGGGGTCCGCGAGGAAGGCTTCGAGGTAGTTGGAGTAGGCGACGGCTTCGTGGCGGAGGTCAGCCACGAGCCAGCGGTGGGCGGTGGGGAGGTTGAGGGGGGCGGGGCCGGAGTGGGTGCCGGGGCGCGCGGGGCGCGGGGTTTGGCCGGCTTCGAGGCGGGTGGCGAGGCGGGTGAAGCGGGCGGCGGCGCGGGTGAGGCGGGCCCAGAGCGGCAGGATGAGGCCGGCGCGGCGCGGATTGCGCAGGAAGGCGCGGGCGATGAGGGCGGCGAGGCCGGCGAGGATGAGGGCCAGGCGCGCGGCGAGGGCGATGGCGCCCGGAATGGGGGGGTGGCGCGGGTTGCGGGTGGGGCGCCTTTCATGAATAGTTTCCCATTCGTTTGGTGGGGGCGGTTCAAGGGGATTTTGGGGGGGCGGCCTTGCTTATTCCAATCGGCGCCCTGGTGGGGTAAGTTCTTACCAACTTGCGATCGATGAGGGCATGGTAATGGCAGCGAAAGACACGGCGAAACTCTCGGCGAAGTTTCAGATTTCGATCCCGAAATCTATTCGCACCGCCCGGCAGTGGGAGGCGGGGCAGGTTTTTGCGTTTGTGCCGAAGGGGGACGGGATGATGCTGGTGCCGGTGCCGCGGCTTGAGGATTTGGCCGGGATGGCGCGGGGGGCGTCGGTGGAGGGGTATCGCGATCGGTCCGATCGGGCGTGATGCGGGTTGTGGATACCTCGGCGTGGGTTGAGTTCCTGACCGGATCGGCGTTGGGCGTTCGCCTGGCGAGGGAGTTCCCCGAGCGGGCGCAGTGGGTGGTGCCGACGATGGTGCAGCTGGAGTTGGCGAAGTGGCTGGCGCGCGAGTTGGGCGAGGACAAGGCGGACCGGGTGATCGCGTTTACCGAGACCTGCGTGGTGGCCGATCTCGATACCGGGATCGCGTTGGCGGCGGCGGATTTGTGCGGGCGCTATCGATTGGCGACGGCGGATGCGATTGTTTATGCGACGGCGCTGGCGCGGGAGGCGGATTTGTTGACGTGTGACCGGCATTTCGAGGGGTTGCCGGGGGTGACGTTTGTGGCGAAGGCGGGGTAGGGGGGGGACGCTAGAAGCGATTGCGATTTATACTTTTTTTTCTGAGCCGACTATCTTCATCAACGGCGTAGGACTCCACATTGCCGACATTCATCAATCTCGGAATTCGTAACGCCGATCAGTTTTGGGTGGAGATCGTCGAGCCTGACTA
>CAIMWH010000050.1 GCA_903845065.1 uncultured Rhodospirillales bacterium
ACCACCGGCTACCGCGATGAAACAGGCGACAGGAAATCCATGCCCGCCGCTCAAATCGCGAAACGAACGTCAGCCCCATGAATAGGACGGGCTAGCGCCCTGGCGCGGCGAACTCCCGAACGCCTCGACCAATTCCCGCCCGATCGGCAGCCCGTCGCGGCGCAGCCTGGCCGACCTCGCCCAGCGTGCGCTGCTCGATCACTACGCCCCGGCCTCCGTGGTGATCGACCGCAACTGGCACGGGCTGTATTTTTCCGGACCGATCGACCGCTACATGGCGCTGGCCACCGGCGAGGCCGGGCATGACATCCTGTCGATGGCGCGCCAGGGGCTGCGGCCACGGCTACGGGACGCCATCGAACGGGCGTTTCGCACCCGCCGGCGGGTGACGGTGCGGGGCGCCCCGGTGAAGCGCGGTTCGCAAACCGCCAAGGTGACCATCGAGATCTACCAGGTGGCCGCCGAAGACGACGACCTGCTGCTGATCAGCTTCGCCGATGAGCCCGCCACCACGCGCGGCAAGCCCGACGCCGGCACCTCCGAGGAACAGACCGCCGTTGCCCGCCTGCATTCCGAGCTTGAAGCCACCCGCAAGGAGCTGAACTGGACCATCCGCGACTTCGAACGCTCCAACGAGGAACTGAAGGGGGCGAACGAGGAAGTCGTCTCCATGAACGAGGAGTTGCAGGCCACCAACGAGGAACTGGAGACTTCCAAAGAGGAACTACAATCCCTCAACGAGGAACTCACCACGCTGAACATCCAGCTGCGCCAGTCCCTCGATGCGCAGAGCGTGGCGGCCAATGACCTCACCAACCTGCTCAACGGCACCGGCATCGCCACCCTGTCCCTCGATGCGCTGTTCCGCATCAAGTTCTTCAATCCGCCCGCAGCGGACCTGTTCCGCGTGATCAGCACGGATGTCGGCCGGCCGTTGCGGGACCTGTCGCAAACCTTCGCCGACCCCAACCTGCTTGCCGATGCCGCGGCCGTTCTGGCCAGCGGGACGCGGCTGCAGCGCGAGGTGAAGGACGATCGCGGCACTTGGTACAACCTGACCATCCTGCCCGCGCGCAACGAGATCGGCACGGTGGATGGCGTGGTGATCACGTTCGCCGACATCACCGCGGTGAAAATCGCCGAGATGGCGGCTGAGCACGCGCGGCGCTACGCCGAGACCATCATCCGCACCACCCACGAACCGCTCGTGGTGTTCGATGCCGCCCTGCGCATCGTCAGCGCCAACCAGGCCTTTCTCGAGACCTTCGCACTGCCGGCGAGCGGGGTGATCGGGCGGATGCTGCGCGAAGTCGACAGTCCGGTGCTGCGGGATGCGGCGCTGGAGCAACACATGGTCCACCTGTTGGCGCAGCCGGACGACATCCTCGATCGCGAGATCACCATCCTGATGGCCGATGGTCATCAGGTGGTGCTGCGGCTGAACGGCCGCCATTTGCGCGGCGGGGCGCCCGACAGCGGGATGATCCTGCTGGCGATGGAGGATTTCACCGAGCGCCGCCGCTCGATCGAGCAGCAGTTCCAGGTGTTCCTCAACGCCATGCCGGAGCCGATGATGATCGTGGGCGAAGGCGGGCGCATCCGCTGGATCAACGGCGAGTTTGAGCGGCTGTTCGGCTACACCAATGCCGAAGCGGCCGGCCAGATGATCGATATGCTGGTGCCGGAGGGCTTCCGCGAGCGTCACTTGGATCTGCATGGCGCCTACCTGCGGGATCCCACGCCACGCCCGATGGCGCGCGGCCTGGAGGTGCATGGGCTGACCAAGGACAGCCGTGTGCTGCCGCTCGATATTCTGCTGAGCCCGTTCAAGACCAGTATCGGCATGTCGGTGCTGACCGTGGTGCGCGATATCTCGGAGCGCCAGAACGCCGAGCGGGTGTTGAACGAAGCGCGCGCCGAGGCACAGCGCGCCAACCGTGCCAAATCCCGCTTCCTCCAGGCGGCTAGCCACGACCTGCGCCAGCCGTTGCAGGCCATCAGCCTGCTGCAAGGCGTGCTTACCCCGCAAATCGCCAGCCAGACCGGCCGCGCCGCGCTGCATGGCCTGGAGGAGACGGTGGAGGCGATGAAGGGCGTGGTCGATTCCTTCCTGGACATCAGCCAGATCGAGAGCGGCACCATCACGCCCAATGTGGTGGCATTCCCGGTCCGCAATCTGCTGGCCCGCTTGCAGTCGGAGTACGGCCCGATTGCGACGAACAAGGCGCTCAAATTGCGCGTGGTGGAATCGAGTCTGACCATCCGCAGCGATCCGCGGCTGTTGCAGCGCATTTTCGGCAACCTGATGGCGAACGCGGTGAAGCACACGCCGAGCGGGCGGATCCTGCTGGGGTGCCGTCGGCAGGGTGCCGAGTTGCGCATCGAGGTGTGGGATACCGGCATTGGCATTCCAGCCGAACATCTCGGCAGCATCTTCGACGAGTTCTACCAGGTGCGGCCGGCGCCGGTGGGGTCAGGCAGCAGCTTCGGGGTTGGGCTGTATATCGTCCGCCAGTTGGCCGCCCTGCTGGGCCATGCGGTGGCGGTGCGCTCGGCGCCGGGCAAGGGCACGGTGTTTTCCATCACCGTGCCGATGGCCAGCGCCCGGCTTGGTGCGGTGCGCGTGCCTGTCGTGTCCGCCCCCGCGGCGGTTCTGCGCGGGCTTGCCTCGGTACTGGTCGTCGAGGATGACGAGGCGCAGCGCGACACGCTGAAACTTCTGCTGTCGGTGCAGGGCTATCAGGTGAAGACGGCCCGATCCCTTGCCGAGGCCATGCTGCGGGTGGCCGAGCCGCCCGGCTTCCACCCCGACCTCATTCTGGCCGACTACAACCTGGGCGATGACCGCAACGGGGTTGAGGTGGTGCGCCAGATCAGCGCCCGCAGCGCGCGGCCGATCCCGGCGTTGATCATGAGCGGCGATGTATCGGCGATCGCCACCCGCACGGTGGCCGATGCGGGCTACCAGCTGCTGCGCAAGCCGGTCCGGCTGGAGAACCTGCTGGAGGCGATCGGCCGGCTGGTCGGGCCGGCCAAGAGCGGCATGGCGGCCGATCCGTCCGGCGCCGCCGGCGGGGGGGAAGCGGCACGTGGCGCGGGGGCGCCCGCGTCGGTCGCCATCGTTGACGACGATACCGGGGTGCGGGTGGCGATGCGCGATGTGCTCGCCGCCCACGGCTATCACTCCGTCGGCCACAGCAGCGCCGAGTCCTTCCTGGCCGATCCGGACCGGCGCGGCTACCGGTGCGCGCTGGTCGATGTCGGGCTGCCCGGCATGGATGGGCTGGCCTTGCAGCGCCAACTGGCCGAGGAGGGCTCGACGGTGCCGCTGGTTTTCATCACCGGCAGCAGCGACCTTTCGCGCGCGGTGGAGGCGATGCGCAATGGGGCGGCGGATTTCCTGGAAAAGCCGGTGCGCGCAGTCGATCTGCTGGCGACCGTCAGCCGGATTCAGGCGCGGCCCGATCCGGTGCCGAGCGTGCCGCCCGCCGGTGAGGCCCTCGCGGCCAAGCTCGCCGGGCTGACGAAGCGCCAGCGCGACGTGATGGAGCGGGTGATCGACGGCAAGCCGAGCAAGGTGATCGCCGCCGAACTCAACATCAGCCAGCGCACGGTGGAGCACCATCGTAGCGAACTGATGCGCAAGGCGGGGGCGCGTTCGGTGGTGGAACTGGTTCGGCTGATGATTTCGCGCGCTCTGTAGCCGGCGGAACCGGGGTGGGTACGACCACCTAGGCATACTCCGAGTCTAGTCCGGCGACGGCGCGCGGATAGGATGTGGCCATGGAACAGGTAACCATGACCTTATTGATCTGGTATCGCAATAAAACAAAATCGATCTGGAATCCTCGCGCTGCCCGCTGGACGGAGGGCGCATGATCGCGAGCGAAAAGTGCCTGCGCTGCCCGGTTCGTTCCACGGCGATTTGCGGTGGAATCAAGCAGAAGGACATCGCCCGGCTGTCAAAGGTGGTGCACGACATGAAAGTCGCGCCCGGAGACTGCTTTCTGGAGCAGGACGAACCGGCCGACAATTATTTCATCATCACCTCGGGCACCGTCACGCTGTTCAAGCTGCTGCCCGATGGGCGGCGCCAGGTGACCGGCTTTGCCGATCCTGGGCATTTCCTCGGTTTCGCCAACGGCGGCACCTACGGGTTCAGCGCGGAGGCGGCGGATTGCGTGAGCCTGTGCCGGATTTCGCGCCGCGACATCAACGTGCTGCTGGCGGATTTCCGCGACATGGAGCGCCGCGTCTTGGACCTGCTGAGCGACGAGTTGACCCGCGCGCAGGAGCAACTGCTGCTGCTCGGCCGCAAGACGGCGCTCGAGCGGTTGGCCTCCTTCCTCAGCACCCGCACCGAGCAGGCCGATGCGTGGCCGGGCTATCGCACCGAGAGCGCGCGTGACGGGATCGTGCTGCCGATGAACAACGACACCATCGCGGATTACCTCGGCCTGACCAACGAGACGGTCAGCCGAATGATGGGCGTGCTGCGGGATGCGCGGATCATCTCCCGCGGCGGGCGCAACCGGGTGCTGGTCCGCGATCGCGATGCGCTCGACCGGATCGCGCTCGGCGAGACGCCGGTCTGATCACACCGGGGTGTCGCCGGGCGCCTCCGGCAGGGTGAACATGTGTTCGAGGTCCAGGCGTAGCGGGCCGTCGTTCGTCTGCTCCAGGATATCCGCCATGTGGGCGCGCCAGCGATGGAACACCGCCTGTTCCGCCAGCCGGTCCATGGTGTGATCGGTGCGGCGGATCATGAAGGCGAACAGGATGCCTTCGGGACGGTAGAGGTGGATCTCGTAGTGCAGGATGCCGGCGCCGCGCAGGGCGTCCTGCATGTCGGGCCACAGCGCGTCATGGCGGCGGCGATATTCCGCCTCGCATCCCGCGCGTAGGCGCAGGCCGAAGGTGATGGTCTCGGTGCCGGGCGGGATCATGGCGCGGCGACCGACTGCGGGATGCCGCCGTTGCGGCTGGAGGCGCGCATGGCGGCCAGCACGCTGACGGTGGTGGCGCCGACAGTGGCCGGCGCGCGGTTCTCGCCCCGGCCCTGCGCGAGGTCCGCCAGGGCGTCCACAGGGCCGATGCAGTTGTAGACCCAGTCGCCGGGCACGATCGGCACGTGCTCGGCCCCGGCCGGGGTGTGGATCATCGCGGCGTCACGGTCGAAATCGAGCGTCATCATGCCGGCGTTGCCCGAGATTATCAGCCGCAGCAGCGCCCGCCCACCCTCGGGCATCCCGGCGGCCCCGCTGAGGGCGGCCACCGCGCCGCCGTCGCACAGCACGGTGGCGGCGTCGGCGAGGTCAATGGCGCCGGTCCCGCTGCCGTAGGCCGCGACGGTGCGGGGGGCGAGGCCGGTGAGCCACAGCATCATCGCGATGGAGTGCGACATCTGGCCGTAGGCGAACCCGCCGCCGTTGGCCGGGTCCTGCCAGGTGGTGACGGCGGGGCGGAAGAAGCTGTCGTTCCAGCGCCGGAACCCGGTCTCGCCCTCGAACACCGGGCGGGTGGCGGAGACGAAGGTGCAGGTGACGTGCTCGATCCGGCCGATCACGCCCTCGGCGAGGCGGCGGCGGATTTCGGGCAGGTGGGGGAGATACTGGTAGCCGTTGGCAAGCAGCAGATGGCGGCCGAGGCGAGCGGCGTGGGCGACCATCGCGTACGCCTGTGCCGGGTCCACCGTCATCGGCTTTTCGCACAGCACATGGGCACCGGCATCGAGGGCCGCCATCACGTGCTCATAGTGCAGATGGTGCGGCGAGGCGACGACCACCACGTCCGGCCGGCGGGCCAGCACGGCGCGGTAGTCCTCGGCGGCGAAGGCGAAACCGAAGGCGGCGCGCACCCGCTCAAGGGGCTCGGCCCCCAGGCGGCACACCCCGTCCAGCACAACATCGGCGCGGCGGGCAAGGGCGGGGATGTGGTTCTCGGCGGCGTACCAGCCGGCTCCGATCATGGCGGCGCGGATCATGGCGATGTCTCCAGTCCCCAGTCGATGGTTGGGTCGGGCGGCGGCAGGGCGGCCACCAGTTCGCTTGTGTAGGCGTGCGCCGGCGCGCGGATCACGCTGACCACGTCGCCCTCCTCCACTACCTCGCCGTTGCGCATCACCATGATGGTGTCGGCGATCTGGTAGGCGGTGGCGAGGTCATGGGTGACGTAGACCAGCGACATGCCGGTCTCGGTGCGCAGGCGTGAGAGGCTTTCCAGGATGGTGGCGCGCAGCGATGCGTCCACCATCGACACCGGTTCGTCCGCCACCAGGACCTGTGGTTTCAGCATCATGGCACGCGCCACCATCAGGCGCTGGCGCTGGCCGCCGCTCAACTGATGCGGAAAGCGGCCGAGGGTCTCGGCGGGGCGGAGGCCGACGGCGGCGAGGGCGGCTTCGGCCAGGGGGTGGGCTTCGTCGGCAGTTTTCGCCAGGCCGAAATTCAGCGCCGGCAGGATCAGCATGCGGTCCACCCGGTACACCGGGTTATAGGCGCCGAACGGGTCCTGGAAGATCGCCTGTACGGCGCGGCGATAGGCGGTCCAGCTCGCGCGATCCAGCCCCCAGATGTCGCGCCCCTGCCACAGCATCTGCCCGGTGGTCGGGCGCAGCAGGCCGAGCAGCAGCCGGGTCAGCGTGGTCTTGCCGCTGCCGCTCTCGCCGACGATGGCGAGGATGTGCGGCGCATCGCTCGGCAGCCGGAGCTTGACGCCGCGCACCGCCTGCTTGCGCGGCCCGGCGAACAGCCCGCCGCCGAAGGTGACGCCGACATCGCGCAGTTCAAGCGACATGGCAGCGCACCTCGTGCCCTGGGCCGAGCACCCGGGTCTCCGGCACCTCCACCGCGCAGCGCGGCTCGGCACGCGGGCAGCGCGGCGCGAAGGGGCAGCCCGGCGGCGGGCTGAGCAGCGAGGGCGGCAGGCCGGGGATGCCCTTGAACACGCCGCGTTCGCAGAAGCCGGGCAGGCTGTCGATCAGCATGCGGGTGTAGGGGTGGCGCGGATCGGCAAAAATCTCCCGCACCGGGCCGAGTTCCACCAGGCGGCCGGCGTACATCACCCCGATGCGATGGGCGAACTGCGCCATCAGCCCCATGTCATGTCCCACCAGCACCACCGCGGCGCCGAGATCGCGCTGCACGGCGATGAGGGTTTTCAGCACCTGCTTCTGCACGATGACATCGAGCGCGCTGGTCGGCTCGTCCGCCACGATCACGGCCGGGCGCAGGGCGATGGCGAGCGCGATGCAGACGCGCTGCTTCATGCCGCCGCTCAACTGGTGCGGGTAGCGGTCCGCCACGGCTGGGTCGAGGCCGACGGAGGTGAGCAGGGCGGCGATGCGGGCGCGGCCGCCTTGGGCATTGTGGGCGGCGAACAGGTCCTCGAACTGGGCGGCGCAGGTCAGCACCGGGTTCAGCGCGTTCATCGCGCCCTGCGGCACCAGCGCGATGCGGGCGGCGCGCATACGGCGCAACGCCTCGGGGCCGGCGGCGGCGATATCCTGGCCGGCGATCAGGATCTCGCCGGCGACCAGGCGGCCGGGCGGGCGGATCAGCCGGAGCAGGCTCAACGCGGTGGTGGTCTTGCCCGAACCGCTCTCGCCGACCAGGCCGAGGCGCTCGCCGGGTTCGAGATCGAACGATACGTCATTCACCGCGCGCGCCGCGCCGGCCCGGGTGGCGAATTCCACAGTGAGATGCCGCACGCTCAGCGCGCTCACAGGTCCGACCTCAGGCGGGCGTTGACGATGCGGTCGAGCCCGAGGGAAATCGCCAGCAGCGCCATGAAAATCAGCGCCAGCGCCACCACCGGCGGTACCCACCACCACCACATCCCGCGCAGGATGGCCCCCGAATACTGCGCCCAGTAGATCATCATCCCCAGCGTCAACTCGTTCTGCGGGCCGAGGCCGAGGGCTTCGAGCCCCACCGTCGCCAGCATCGCGGTGGAGACCGAGATGACGAAACTGGCGGCAAGGAATGGCGCGAGGTTGGGTAGCAGGTCGGCGAAAATGATGGCGAGGCTCGATTGGCCGTTGAGCCGCGCGACGTCGATCCACGGGCGTTCGCGCAGGCTCAGCACTTGGGCGCGGATGGAGCGGGCCGGCACCATCCAGGACAGCCCGGCCACCACGATCGCCATCAGCCCCACCGTCATGCTGCGCACGCTGGTGCCGACCAGCACCAGCACGGCGATGGCGGGAATGGTCATGAACACATCGCACGCGGTGCGGATGATGGCGTCCACCACCCCGCGGAACCAGCCGGCGAGCAGGCCGAGCACGCCGCCCGCGGCGAGGCCGATGAGGCCGGCCAGCAGCCCGATTTCCAGCGTTTGCGGCGTCGCGGCGAGCAGCGACGCCAGCACGTCCCGCCCCTGGGTGTCGCTGCCCAGCCAATGCGCGGCACTCGGCGGTCGGCGGGCGGCGGTGGCGCCGATGCCGGCGAGCGCGGGATCGACGATCAAGGGGGCGGCGAGCGAGAGGGTGGCGAGCACCAGCAGGAGCAGCAGCCCGAGCGGCACCAGCGGTTCGCGGCGGCTGAACTGCCACAGCGCCTTCATGCGTGCCCTGCCGCGACGCGGGGGTCGATCAGCGGGTAGAGCAGGTCCAGCACCAGCATCGCTCCGGCGATGGCGGCCGAGAGCAGCAGCACGATGCCCTGCACCACGAACACGTCCTTCTGCCCGATGGCGACGTAGAGCCGGTAGCCGATGCCGGGGTAGGCGAAAATCACCTCGACCAGGATGGCGCCCGACACCAGCAGCCCGAGGCGCAGCGCCAGGGCGGTGAACTGCGGCAACAGGGCGTTGCGCAGCCCGTAGGCGAGGAAAATCCGCCGTTCCGAGAGGCCCTTGGCCTCGGCCAGCATGATGTAGTCCTCGCCCAGCACGCCCACCACCATGCCGCGCATCGCCACCGCCCAGGTGCCGAGGGAGGCCAGCACGATGGACAGGCCGGGCAGCACGGCGTGCCGCGCGATGGCCAGCGCCGAGGCGATATCGGGGTTCAGCACCACGCCGAACGGATAGCCGCCGGCCACCGGCAGCACCGGCCAGGCGATGCCGAGCAGCGCCATCAGCACCAGGCCGAGGATGAAATACGGGATGGCCGACAGCACCACCACTGGCACTGCCAGCACCTTCAGCACCCGCGGCGCCTTCGGCCATGCCATCAGCGCGCCCAGCACGGTGCCGAGCACGAAGCTGATCAGCGTCGCGGTGCCGAGCAGCCCCACCGTCCACGGCAGCCCGGCCAGCACGATCTCCGAGACTGGTTGCGGATAGCTTGCGACGGACACCCCAAGGTCAAGCCGGGCGGAGTTGCCGAGATAGGATAGGTATTGCCGCCACATCGGCTGGTCGAGCCCGAGGCGGGCGCGCATCACCCGCGCGGTGTCGGCCATGTTGCCGGACTGGCCGCCGGCGGCGGAAGCGGCGGCGAGGACCTGCTCCACCGGGTCCCCAGGCATCAGGCGCGGGATGGAGAAGTTCACGCTCAGCGCCACGAACATCACCAGGGCAGCCATCCCGATGCGGCGCAGGATGTAGGCGAGCATGGTGTCAGACTCGCATGGCGGCGATGTCGTCGAGGCTGACGCCGAGGCCGAAGCCAGGCGCGTCGGACGGGATCAGTCGGCCATCGGCGGGGGCGGCCATGCCGGGGAACAGCTTCACCTCGTCGAGTGGCACACCGGGGGCCGTGCCGAGGAAATACTCGCCCCACGGGCTGCCCGGCACGGCATAGGCGAAGTGCTGGCCGTAGGGGGTGTTCATGCCGGCATGCAGCATCACCGGGATGCCGGCCGCGTCCGCAATGGCGGCGATGCGCAGGCAGCCCGTGAGGCCACCGGCCCAGCCGATGTCGGGCTGGAAGATATCGGCGAGGCGATGGGCGGCGGCGTGGGCGAAGTTCTGCGGCACGTACCAGTGCTCGCCAGTGGCCAATGCCATCCACGGCAGGCGGGCGCGCAATGTGGCGTGGCCGTCGAGGTCGTCGGGGATCAGGCAGTCCTCCATCCAGCGCAGGCGGTAGGGGCGCAGGCGTTCGGCGAGGCGCACGGCGTATTCCACGTCGAACGCCATCCAGCAGTCCAGCATGAGTTCGATATCCGGGCCGATCAGGGCGCGGGTGCGGCCAACTAGGTCCTCGTTGGCATCGAGCCCGGCGAGGCCGGAGGCGGGGCCGTGCGGGCAGGCCAGCTTGGTGGCGCGGAAGCCGAGTTCCATGTGCCAGTCGGTATCGTTGCCGGTGGCATACACGTCGATATGCGGCCGCGAGGGGCCGCCGATCAAGGACCACACGGGCTGGCCGAGCAGCTTGCCCTTGAGGTCCCACAAGGCGAGGTCGAGCGCCGAGATGGCATAGCCGGCGAGGCCGGCCGCGCCATAGGGCGAGGCCATGCGGGTCATCATGTCCCACAGCCGCTCGGTCGCCATCGCCGGCTCGCCCACCAGCAGCGGGCCGAGATGTTGGTTCACCAGATCGATCACCGGCGCCCCGTAGCGGCTGACCCCGAAGCCCCAGGTGCCGTCGCTGGCGGTGACGAGGCAGCCGACCGCGGGCATTTTCGGACGCCATGCTGCGCGATCGAGCTTGAAGCGGGGATAGCGCGACATCGGGCTCGCCACCTCGGCACTCGCCCCCCAGGCCGGGCGGCGCGGCGGGGTTACCGGCGTGCCGCCCGTGAGATCGCTGCGGATGGCGAAGGCCTGGACGCTCGATATGGTGATCATCGCCTACTGGCGCGCCTTGAGGTGATAGATCACCAGGGAGTAGCCGTCCCACGCGGGGTAGGGTGCCACATAGGGATCGGCCGCGCTGGGCCAGCCGGTCCAATAGGTGTTGTTCATCACCAGGGTGTGCAGTTCCTCGTTCAGCGAGACCTGCGGCACGTCGCGCAGGACGATGGCGGTGGCCTGCTTGACCAGGGCCATGTAGGCGGGATCGGCCGCCGAGGGCTGGCGGGCTTCCATCTGGTTCAGCAGCGCGTCCAGCTCCGGGTTGCGGTAGCGGGTGATGGCCCGCAGGTTGGTGGCGCGGGCGCCGTGGGCGGCGGCGTATTTCGAATGGAAATGCTCCAGCGTCTGCCACGGATCGTAGAGGCTGCCGCAATGCTGGAAAATCGCGGTGTTGTAGGTGCCGCCTTGCAGGGCATCGAAATACTGCGCATCGGCGAGCGGCTTGAACACCGCGTCGATACCGCCGGCCTGGAGCTGTCGCGCCACGATCGGGGCCACCGGGTCGCCTTGCTGGGTGTTGATGGTCACCTGCCAGGGTTGCCCGCCGGGCAGGCGCCAATGGCCGTCAGTGCCCTTGGAGAAGCCGGCGTCGGTGAGGGTCTTGGCGGCCTTGGCGGCGTCAGGCTCGCCCACGGCGTCCTTGATGACGCCCTCAAGCTGCTTCGTGTAGGCCTGCATGCCGAGATAGGAGGAGAACGGCGCCAGCGCCACCGGGGCGGCGCCCTCCCATGCGAGGTCGACGATCTGCTCGCGGTTGATCAGGGCGGCGATGGCCTGGTGTGCCGGCAGGCTGTCGAACGGGGCGGACTGGTTGTTGAACACCAGGCGATAAGTGCAGCCGTCGGCAACCCCCCACACCGGGCCCTGCTTGTTCCACGAGGCGAGGTTGGGGTTGCGGGCGCGGGCGGCCTCGAAGCTGCCGGCCTGCATCGAGTGGCCGAAATCGATCTCGTTGCTGGTGTAGAGCTGCGGCAGCGCCTCGGCGGCGGCGGGGCGGTAGATGATGCGCTCGGGGGCGGGCAGGGACTTCGTCAGGCCGGCATCGACCGCCCACCACTTGTCCTGCCGATCGAACACGATGCCATTGGCGTCCGATCGCACCACCTTGTATGGCCCGGTGCCGAGCGGCCAGCCTTGGGCGAGGTCGAAATTGTTGAAGGTCTTGGCATCCTTGCCGGCCCACAAATGCTTGGGCAGCACGACGAAGCGGGTGACCTGCCCGGTCGCCAGGGTGTCCTGCGCCCAGCGCGGGCCGGGGCGATTGAGGCGGATGCGCACGGTGCGGGCGTCCACCGCCGTGGCGCTTTCCACCCAGTCCTTGATGGCGCTCGACAGCGCCATGTCCGGCGCGTTGGCCTTGAGGGTGTCGAAGGTGAACGCCACGTCCTCGGCGGTGAACGGCTGGCCGTCGGCCCAGCGTACGCCGGGGCGCAAGGTGACCGTCACCTCGCGGAAATCCGCGCTGGTGACCATGCGCTCGGCCTGCCAGGGGATGATCTCGTTGGTGATGTGGTTGGTGAAGAACAGCGGCTCGGTGACGGTGTAGTGCAGCACCTGGCGCTGGTTGAGCAGGATGCCGTTGTACGGGCTGAGGTTCGTGGGGGACTGCACCTGATTGTAGAAATCCCACCCCTGGGTGACCAGCGTGCGGTTGCGCGGCACCTGCTTGAGGTCCTGGGCGTGCGCGGGTGCGACCAGCCAGGCCGCGACGGATGCCATCAGTGCGATTCGCAGCATCGAAAATCCTCCCTGGGGGAAGGCGCTTGGGCCGCGCCATTTGTTAACGCTAACATGTGAGCGCCGCACGTGGCGCCTTGTCAAGTGCCGTCGCAGATCAGGTGGACTCGCGCACGTTGAACTCGAACCCGGTGTCGATGCGCTTCTGCGCCACCTTCTCACCCGCCATCCGCCGCAGCAGCAGGCGGCCGGCCTGGAGGCCAAGCTCGTAGGCCGGCACCCGTACCGCGGTGAGGGTGGGGCTGACGACGGTGGAAAGGTCACTCTCCAACCCGGCGATGGCAAGCTCGCCCGGCACCGCGATCCCGGCGGAGCGGGCGTTCAACAGCAGCACCACCGAAAGCTGCGCGCTGGTGACGAACACCGCACGCACCTCCTCGCGCCGCAGCGCTGCCACCAGATCGGAGGCATCGCGGATTAGCATGGGGCGATCGACCTCCATCACCAACGGCGCCGGCAGCCCGTGCCGCTGCGCCTCGGCCAGGAAGCCGGTGACGCGGTCGGCCGAACGGGTGTCGGATTTCTGCACATGACCGATCACCGCAAGCCGCCGATAGCCGCGCTCGGCGAAGTGGCGCGCCACGCAGGCCCCGATGTCGATGTTCGAGTTCCCCACCGCCATGTCGAACGGTATCCGCGGCAGTTCCCACAACTGCACCACCGGGATGGCGGCGGCCTTCAGCACGGTGCGCGATGCCGCACTCAACCGCCCGCCGGTGATGACGATGCCATCCACCCGCCGCCCCACGAACGCCCGCACCAGCGCCTCCTCAACCTCCTGGCTGAAATCCGTGGTGCCCACCAGCACCTGGTACCCATCCGCCCGCAGCGCATCGCCAAGCCCCTCGACCGGCTGGGCATGCACCGGATTGGCCAGCGTTGGCACGATGATCGCCACCACCCGGCTGCGGTTGGAAGCAAGCGACCCGGCGATGAGGTTCGGCACATAGCCCACCCGGCTGATCGCCGCCGCGATGCGCTCCGAGGCAGCCGGGCCCACCTGGTCAGGATGGCGCAGGAAGCGCGAGACGGTCTGCGCCGAAACCTCGGCAGCCCGGGCGACATCCTCGATGCGAACTCGGCCGGTGCCGCGCGAACGCCGTGCCGGGGCGCGCTGCTCGCTCATATCCGTGTCCACCCTGAAACCATCGACCATGCCGCATCTCCGCCCCGAACGTGCCGACCACTGCGGGCAGTGGATGGAACCTGCGGAGCGAAGCAACCACGCGTCAAGGGCGGGTGGTCCGGCGGTGGTGTTGCGTGGCGCCCGGCGGTCAGGCCAACCCTTTGAGCGATGCCAGCAGGTAGCTCGAATCATACGGCGGATAGTACATCTTCAGCATGATCCGGTTGGAATCTGCCGTGCACCACGTCTCCAGGAACAACTCCCCGGTCGGCTCCTCGTAGCGGATATGCTCGGCTTCGAAGCGCCCGCATGGCGTCTCGATCCACTCGATCCCGAGGAAATGCGCCTGCAACGGCCAGCGCCCCAGCGACGGGCCGGAGGAGCCGTTGTGCAGCGGCGAGGAACTCAGGATGCTCGGGATCGCCTGGGCGCCGAGACCTTCGACCTTTTGGATCCCGGCGGCGTGCCATACGTCGCAGGTGACGGCGTGGGTGAGGAAGGAGGCGGGGCGGGCGGTGAGGTCCATCCGCTGCGACATGCGGCCCTCGGCGGCGGTGTAGGTCTCGCACTCCGCCATGCTGTCGGTGAAACGGAACCAGGCGGCGCCGACGAACTTGTCGCGCAGGGAGACGCGGATCATCGCGTCGATCGGCCGGAAACCGGCATCCACGGTGTAGACGACATCGCGCAGCACTTCGGAGTCGAAGATTTCCGAACGCGCCCGCATGGTGCGGCTGCCGTCATGGTGGGTGGTCAGCGTGCAGAATTCCTGGCCCCTCTTGCGGCCGTCGGCGGCGAGGTAGTCGATGGCGTAGTCGATGGTGCGGTGTTGCATGGTCACTCGCTGCTTGCTGGGGGTGAGGGGGGTGGTCAGGCCTGCCGGATGATGAAGTCGGCACAGCGGTGGCCGATCAGCATGCTGGGTGCGCTGGTGTTGCCGCTGGTGATGCGCGGCATGACGGAGGCGTCGGCGACCCGCAGGCCGCTGACGCCGCGCACCCGCAACTGCGGATCGACCACCGCTTGCGCGTCGCTGTCGCGGCCCATCCGACAGGTGCCGACGGGGTGGAACATGGTATCCGCGGTGCGCCTGATCCAGGCATCCATGTCGGCATCGCTGCTGACATCCGGGCCGGGGGACATCTCCGGGCCGCGCACGGCGTCGAAGGCTGGCTGGGCGAAAATCTCGCGCAGCATGCGGGCGCTCCTGCGCAAGGTGGCGATATCGCGCGGATCGGACAAATAGTTCGCGCGAAACACCGGGGCGGCGAGCGGGTCGGCACTGCGTAGCGTCACCGTGCCGCGGCTGTCCGGGCGCATCTGCGTCACGTTGGCCATGAAGCCGTGCGCGTCGCCGGTGCGGGCCGGTGGGGCCAGGCCCGGCACCCGCAGCGTGCCGGTGGTGAGCCCGGGGAGGAAATGGCCCTGCACGTCAGGCTCGTCCATGCCGGGCTCGGAGCGCAGCATGAACCCGGCGGCGAGCGGGAAGGAGGCGGCAGGGCCGGTACGAAGCAGCAGCGCCTGCGCCAGCGCGACGGCGGCGCGATCCAGCCTGGTGAGCGACTGCAAGGTGATCGGCGCGGTGCAGGCGTGCTCGACGCGCACCAGCAGGTGGTCCTGCAGGTTGCGCCCCACGCCAGGCACGTCTGCCAACGGGGCGATGCCATGGCCGCGCAGGTCGTCGGCCGGCCCGATGCCTGACAGCATCAGCAACTGCGGCGAATTCAGCGCGCCCCCGCACAGGATCACCTCGTCGGCCCGGAACGTGCCGGACGCGGTGACCACCCCGGTGGCGCGGCCGTTCTCGATCAGCACCCGCAACGCCTGCGCGCGCGGCACCACGTGCAGATTGGGCCGGCTGCGCGCGGGTTGCAGGAAGGCGCGCGCAGCCGACCAGCGCTGACCGCCGGAGATGGTGAAGTGATAACGCCCGGCGCCCTCGTAGGTGCCGGCATTGAAGTCCGCACTCGGCGGATGGCCTGCTTCCAGGCAGGCCCGCACGAACGTATCGAGCAGGGGGTGGCTGGCGCCGCCATCGGTGATCGGCATCGGCCCGTCGCCGCCATGGTCGGCGCTGGCGCCGTTCTGGAAACGCTCGATACGGCGGAACCCGGCCAGTGCGTCGGTCCACGACCAGCCCGGCAGCCCATCCTGGGCCCAACTGTCATAGTCCGATGGGCGGCCGCGCGCCCATACCATGCCGTTGATCGTGGTGGACCCGCCAAGCACCCGCCCGCGCGGCCAGAAGCTCTTGCGGCCGTCGAGGTTGGGCTCGGGTTCGGTATGGTAGAACCAGTTGGCGTAGCGGCTGCGCAGCAGGATGCCGGTCATCAGCGGCACCCGGAACAGCGGATTGAGATCGCGCCCGCCGGCTTCCAGCAGCGTCACCCGGCGGTGCGGGTCCTCGCTGAGGCGCGCCGCCAGCACGCAGCCCGCGGCGCCGGCGCCAACCACGATAACGTCGGATGTGTTGGCCATGATGTGCCGGTCAGGCCGGCCGTGCGGAGGCGAACGCGCCTTGGCCAGGCATGTCGGCCCAGGCCTGATAGCGCGCGGATGGCGTCACGCGCCCGGCATGCATGAGTTCGTGCCACACCGTGCAGGCCTCGACGAAGCGGTTCACCCCGCAGGGCCAGATGATCAGGCTGATGGCCTCGGCCAGCTTGTCCTCGGATATTCCATCCGCATAGGCGGCGCGGATATGGGCGGCCACGCCCCAGTCCTGCCCAAGTGCGGCATGCACCGCGGCCAGCGCCAGGTTGCCGAGGGCGGGGTCCAACGCATCGGCGCACAGCCGGCGCATGCCGTCGAGGTAGCCTGTGTGGCCGTCCAGCCCTGGAAATTCCGCCGCCCAGTGCTGGTCCACGAAGGCGAAGGCGGTCGCGGCGCTGGCATAGCCGGTCAACTGGATCACCGCGTTCGCCTGCGCGGTGGTGCCGCCGTGCTTGCGGAACAAATCGACATGGTGGGTGCCGATCCCCTCGCGCACCGCGATCAGGATCGCCAGCCACACGGTCTCTTTCTCGATCGGGCTGAGATGGCGGTCGGTGAGGGTGAGCGCCGCGTACATCTGGTTGTAGGCGGTGTGGAGGTCGGGTGCGAAGGCGGCCATCGCGCCGTGGTGCGGCAGCAGGAAGCCGCGCACCCCACGCAGCGTTTCGAGGCGTTCGCGCAGTTCCTCCGGGGTGGGAAGGGGCGGGATCGCGGTTGTCTCGCGGGGAGGAACCATGGTGTGCCTCTGTTCAGCGTCCCTTGCGGCTATAAGGAGAGGTTGTATGGTTGACAAGACATCTGTGCGGGGCAGGGATCATGACGGACATCACGCAGGACGAACTCGAACAGCGGCTGAGCGCGGTGAAGGCCAAGCGCGGCTACATGCTGCCGCATCACGGCCTGCTCGCATTGGTCTTCCCGGACCTGCTGGCCGGCTATGACGCCGCCTATTCCGCCATGGCGCTGGCCGACCGCGTGCTGTCCCATCATGACCGGGAATTCGTCTGGATGGCGGTGCTGGCGGCCACCGACGAGGCGCTCGCCACCCACCACATCGCCAAGCTGCGCGCCGCCGGCGGGACGGATGCCACCATCGAGGCCGCCTTCGCCGCATGCGCTCTGGCGATCGGTGTCGACGCATATGATTTCGCGGCGCGGGACTGGGCGGCCCAGTTGGCGCCCTGGGATGGCCGGGCGGCCTACCTGCGCGGCGTGCGCCGGCTTGAACCGCTGCGCCTGGTGCATCTGGCGATGTGCGCCGTCCACGTCTGCCGCGCTCGCTGGCGTGCACTGGGCTGGCAGCTCGGCGCGGCCTACGCCGATGCAGTGCCGGAGGATGAAATCGCCGAGGCGATCACCCTGGCGATGTTCCCCGGCAGCGTGCCGCGCTTCGTCGAGGCCTGCGGCGTGTGGCAGAAGCTGATCGTCGACGGCACTCTGCCGGCCTCGTCGCGCTACCAGATGTGGGCGCGGCTGAGCGGGCAGGGCGGGTTCGACGAAGCGTCACGCTAGGCGGGCGGCGGCGCCACGATCAGGCGGGCGATGAAGGCAACGCTCTCGGGCCCTTCCGCATAGCCCGCCGCCAACGTCTCCAGGTCCGCGCCATAGCGCACCGCCACCCAGTCGAACCCGAGCAGGTTCTCGGTGGCGGCTGGTACCCGCCAGTTGTCGGTCTTGCCGGTGGCGAAGTGCTTGCGAATGGTCTCGTCCACCCGCCACGTCACGTCCTGCCCGGCCGGCGCCGTGCCGCGCCCGGCGGTGACCAGGGCCCAGTCGGTCGGCGTGCCGGCGGGTGGCGCGACCGGGCGCATCAGATAGGCGTTGGCCTGCACCGGCGTCGGGGTCGGGCGGGCGTAGCCCCATAGGCGGATCCATTCGGTGCGGAAGGCGTCGAGGTCCGGGTTGAACCACACCCGCTCCAGGTCCTCCTCGGCCACCAGGCCCTGGAAGTCGAAATGGGTGTAGGCGAGCGGGCCGCCGCGCAGTTCGCGCTCGATCTTCCAGTTGGCGTAGTGGTGCACGCCGGGGATGGCGTTGAAGAACGGGTTGTCGATGCTGATCAGCCACGGCTCGTAGCCGCGCTCCTCGGCGCCGGCGCCGGGGGTGTAGACGATGAACAGGACGGAGGGGCAGTTCTCGATCAGGCGGGGCGTGGGCATCAGATGGTGGCCTCATCCAGGAAATCGGACAGAATTTTCGCCATGGCGGCATCATGGCCCGAGGTCTCCCACGCCGGTAGGTCCGCCGTGCGGGCGCCGGGCACCAGGGCAGCGACCTCGGCGAAGTAGCGGTGCAGCATGTCCGATGGCGAACAGGTCACCAGCACCGGCAGCCGCAGCAGCACCAGGCGGTCGCGTTTGGGGTGGCGGAAGGCGGCGCGGTAGGACTGGTGATAGGTCCGCATCGCCTTGAGCACCTCGACCACAAAATCATGGAAATGCTCGGCGCCCGGCAGGCCGTTGGGCAGCCGGCCCTCGGAAGTGCGATTGTAGTAGGGCCAGAACAGGTACTGGTCACGGCAGAAGTGCCACACCTTCAGCAGATGGGTGCCTTCCAGATCGGGCACGATCTGGCGGGCATAGGTTTGCAGAATGTCGCTCTGCTCGTCAGCCGCATAGAGCCCCATGCCGTCGATGATGAGGCGGCGCACCCGATCGGGGTGGGCGAGCGCGATCTCCATGGCGATGGAGGCACCGGTGTGGCTGCCGTAGAGGTCGAATTTGCCTGGCAATAAGGGGGCCAGCGCCTCGAACGCGGCCTCGGCCAGCAGGGGGATATCCGGCGTGGCGGTCGGCCCGGGGTCGGAATCGCCATTGCCCAGCGTGTCGGGCGCGATGACCCGTCGCCCGGCGCCGAGTGCCGCGATCACCCCCTCAAGCTGCTTGGAGGAGCCGGGCGACTGGTGGATCATCGCCAGGCCCGGCCGATCGCCCGCCACCCCGGCGTGGCGGTAATGCACCTGGCCGCAGCCGATATCGGCGAAACCGCGCCGCACCACGGCGGTCATGCCGCCACCTCGACGCGCCGTTCCGCCAGCCGTCGCCCGAGCCAGCGCCCGAAGGCCAGCGCCGGCGTCACGCTCATGCCGCTGACGAACGAGTTGCCCGACAGCGTCGCGCCGCCGATGGCCTCGCCGATGGCGTAGAGGTTGACGATCGGGGCGCCATGGGTGTCCAGCACATTCATCTCCTCGTTGACCGCCAGCCCGGCCGGAGTTTTCAGCACGATGCCGTGCATGCGGATGGCGCGGAACGGCGCGGTGCCGATGGCGCAGGGCCGGTGCTGGCGTCCGAACGCATCGGGGGCGCCGATGGTGCGGGCGTGGTTGCAGGCGGCGAGGGTGGCGGCAAGGTTGCCGGCATCGATCCCGGTACGCGCGGCCAGTTCTTCCAGTGTTTGGGCGTGCACGAAAGAGGGACTCGTTGTCCAGGCCTCCGCCAGTTCCGCCGCCGTCCACCCCGGCAGTAGCGGCGGCGCGTCGCGCAGGATGGCGTCATCGAACACGGTCCAGAACGTCAGGCCGGGCTGGCCCATCAGTGCCCGCTCACGCGCATCCACGCTGTCGCTGTCCTCGCGCACGAAGCGCCGGCCGTCCTGGCCGACGAAGATTTCCCAGGGTTGGCGAACCTGCGGCGTCAGGCTCGGCAGATGCTCCCACACCACCCGGCCGGGTTGGCCGGCCTCCTCGATGCCGGCGAAGGTCGGGATGAAATGTTCGGCGTAGCGCACTTCGGCGCCAAGTGTTTCGGCCATGACGATGCCGTGGCCGGTGGAGGTGGTCAGCGCTGGCGTATAGAGCGGATAGGCCGCCGTCATGCGGGCGAACATCGCCGGGTTGCCGCCATAGCCGCCGGTGGCGAGCACCACGCGGTCGGCCAGCAGCGTGGTTTCGGCCCCGGTGCGGGCATCGCGCAGGCGCAGGCCGATCACGGCGCCATCCGGCCCGGTGAGCAGGGACTGCGCCTCGGTGGCCATGCGAAGTTCGGCATTGGGCAGCGCCATGGCCGCCTCGAACAGCGGGCGCAGGACATTGAGGATGGATCGCCCGCCGTCACGCCCCCAGTAGGTGCGCGCCACGCGGTAGGCCTCGTGCAGATGCAGGATGGCGGGGCAGGCGGGGTCAACATCGAAGCCATGCCCCATCAGCCAGTCGATGGTGTCGCCCGCCAGTTCGGTGGCCTTGCCGACCAGCGCGACGTTGCAAGTATCGCGGCTGATCCGCATCGCATCGGCCAGGTGCTCGGCGGGGCTGTCGGCGATGCCGCGCGACTGCTGCAACCTGGTGCCGGCGCCGCTCATCTGCCCGGCCGAGACATGCAGCGTGCCGCCGATCCGATCGGACTGCTCGATCACCACGACCCGGGCACCCGCGGTAGCCGCCTCGATCGCCGCCGGCATCCCCGCGGTGCCGGCGCCAACGATGGCGATGTCTACATGGATCATGCGAACTCCCACTAAAACCAGGTTGTCGGGCACGTTTGCGCGGCGCCGGATCAGGGCTGTCGGGTAGCCGCAATATTTATGACGATCGTGCGGATTGGCTGTTGGCGTCGTCATCGAAGCAGGGTTAGAGTTGTACCATCATGCATACAGATCGACAAGGTTCAACCGGATATCTCGATGAAATCCATCAATGGTTGCCGCCGTTCGGCAGCCTCCGGTGCCGCCGCATGACACCCACCGTGACGACCCTGGACCACTGTCCCAACCACTGCTCATAGGCGAGGCGATCTCATGACCCAGTTCCTGACCCGGCGTATGTTTGGCGCCTCTGCCGCCGCGGCGGCCGTTGCGATGGCCACGTGCGAGGCGCAAGCGCAAAGCAAGATCGTGCTGCGCTACGGCAATGCCGGCAACGCGCAGACCCTGTCCAACACCTTCAACACCAAGTTGTTCAAGGAAGTGGCGCAGAAGACCGATGGCTTGGTCAGCGCCAACATCTTCGCCGGTACTCTCGGTGGCGAGCAGAAGCTGCTCGAGTCCATGGCGCTCGGCAGTCTCGATGTCTACAACGGCGCCTATACCGGTACCCGAGAGTTCGACGTGCTGTACAGCCCGTATTTCTTCAAGGACAGCGCCCAGGCGAGCCGCGTGATGGCGGGTGCCATCGGCGAGAAGGCCTCGGCGGTGCTGCAGAAGCGCTACAACGCCCGCCTGCTCGGCATGGGCCGCCTCGGTTCCTACAATCTGATGCTGAAGGAACCCATCAAGAGCTTTGCCGACCTCAAGGGCCGCAAGATCCGGACCGCGGCGATCGAAGGCTGCATCGAGGGCGTGAAGTTCTTCGGCGGCAGCCCGACCCCGATCCCGTTCGACCAGATCTACCTCGCCCTCCAGCAGGGCATTGTCGATGGCGTGCTGACCGCGCTGAACCCCGGCGTGGCCGGCAAGTTCTTCGAAGTGTGCAAATACGTGGTGGAGAACGATTTCGGCGTGGCGCTCGACAAGGAAGTGATTTCCAGCGCCGCCTGGAACCGCATGAAGCCCGAGCAGCGCAAAGTGGTGCAGGATACCTTCACCACCCTTGAAGGCCCCGACTACTATCAGGTTGGCCTGTCGCAGAAGCAGGTGGACATCAACGCCTGGGCCAAGGCCAACGGCGCTGACAGCATCATCCGCCTCGACGGTACCAGCCTCTACAACGAGCTGGTGCCGCTCAACAGCCGCCTCGCTAACGAAGTATTTGGCCCCGGCAGCTGGGATATCGTCAGCAAGGCGTAAGGAAAAAATGCAGATGAGCGCCGATATCGACCTGCCGCAGCCCGAGCAGGTCTTCTTCAAGGACCCGGCGCTCGATCGCGCATTCGCCGTGATCATGACGCTGGCGGCCGAACTCCACGTGGTGAAGGATCGTCTGCGGGCGATGGAGGTGTTGCTGACGCAACGCAATGTGCTGGAGGAGGGGGCGCTCGACGGCTACGTCCCCGACGCCGCCGAGGCTGCGCGGCTCTCCAGCGAAGGTTCGGCCTTCGTGGCCGAACTGATGAAATGCGTGCGCGGCGAGCAGGCCTCCAAGGGCGCGCCCGCCGACCTGATGCAGCGCTTCGGCTGAACAGAAAAGGATCGAGATCGCGATGGTTAAGGATCTGACGGTCGACCGTTCGTTCGACGCGTATCAGGACTTTGTGCTGAAATGCAAACTGGCCTGGACGCGCCAGCTCTATCCGGCGCTGAAATCCCAGTATGACGCGACGGTGGCGGAACGCGCCGCGGCCGGCGCGCCGGTGCCGGCGGATCACACCGAGGTGGCGGCAGCACTGGCGGACAACCCGCTGGCGCAATACTTCGGCTGGTTCGAGCGGCATTTGCAGCGGATGAAATACTCCGGCCTGCACGGCCTCGAACCGCATTTCGCTGGCCGCCGCGAACAGCTTGCCGAGGACCTCAAGGCGGGCGCCGAAAGCGGCCTGGTGGATCTCGATCCGGCCTTCGAGCAGCCCGGCTACTACGTCGCCGTCGACATCCACCAGCAGCCCGGCGGCGTCTGGAGCGACGAAGTTGGCGGCTACATCTATGAGCGTGGCGCCCGCACCACCACGCCGCTGCTGGCCAGCGATGCCGACCTGCATCACCGCTTCACCCGCGAAGTGCTGGCGCGGGCCAGCGGGGCCAAGCGGCTGGTCGATCTCGGCTGCGGCTTCGGCAAAAGCTCGCGCCCGTTCTATCGCCAGCACAGCGAACTCGATGTGGTCGGCGTGGAAGTATCGGCGCCCTGCCTGACGCTGGCCGCCCGCACCGCCGCCGAGGACCAGGCCCGCAACGTGCGCTTTCGCCAGGCCGATGCCGCCGATACCGGGCTCGACGCCGCGGCGTTCGATGTCGTCACCAGCACCATGCTGCTGCACGAGATGCCGCCGCCGCATATCGAACGCCTGCTCCACGAGAGCCACCGCCTGCTCGCGCCGGGCGGGCTGTCGATCCATCTCGACTTCCTCACCGACGAAGACCCGTTCCGCCGCTACATCCACTACGGCCACAGCGCGCGCAACAATGAGCCGTTCATGCCGCCGCTCAACGAGATGGACATTGCGGGCGCCCATCGCCAGGCCGGCTTCGAGTCCGTCGAGGTGGTGCCGTTCGAGGAGATGCCGGGCGCGCTGGCGCCGGGCTTCGATGCGTGGCGCTTTCCGTTCGTGATGATCATCGCCCGCAAGGCAGCCTGAACGCGCAACGGCGCTGATATTCCGGGAGAACACCACACGGTGAGCACTGAACACAACCGCAGGATGTCAGGGCCGCTCGATTACCTGATCTACTATCTGGGCGCGGCCGGGATGCTGGGACTGTTTGGCGTGGTGTTCTACAGTGTCTGCATGCGGTACTTGTTCAACCGGCCGCCGCTATGGTCGGTTGACGTGCCGAACCTAATGTTCATCTGGCTGGTGTTCATCACCGTCGGGCTGACGACGCAACTCGGGCCGCAGATCCGCGTGGTGTTCTTTCTCGACAAGATGGCGCTGGGGACACAGAAAGTGCTGATGGTGGCGGCCCATGTCGCCATCCTGGTGATGATCGCGGCGTTCATCTGGTACAGCATTCCCATCCTCGAACTCAGCTCCGGCGAGACCATGCTGTCCACCGGGTGGAACGGCTCGATCTTCTTCTATGCCCTGCCGGTCGGCAGCGTTGTGATGGGCTACTATCAGGTCAAGGCGCTGCTTGAACTCATCCGGCGCGATCCGGCCGCCCATGCCGGTGACGCGCCATGATCCTGTTCACCCTCGTCGTCCTCCTCGTTGTCTTCATCCTGTCCGGCCTGGAGGTCGCATGGGCCATTGGGCTGACGGCGTTCATCTGCATCGCGCTGTCGCAGTTCACCGACAACCCGCAGCCGTTCGTGGTGTTCGCCCATGAAATGACCTCGGGCATCAACTCCTTCACCCTGCTCAGCGTGCCGCTGTTCATTTTCGCCGGTGAACTGCTGACCTTGAGCGGTGCCACGAAGCGGCTGGTGGACCTTGCCTCGGCGATGGTGGGGCATCTCAACGGCGGGTTGGCCAACGTGGCGGTCACCGCGAATTTCGTCGTGTCCGGCATGTCGGGTTCCGCGATGGCCGATGCCGCGGCAACCGGAGCGGTGCTGGTGCCGGAAATGAAGCGGCGCGGCTACCCGGTCGACTACGCCTGCGCGGTGATTGCCTGTGCCGCCACCGTCGGTCCGTTGGTGCCGCCGTCGCTGCTGTTCATCGTCCTCGGTGCCGCGGTCAATATATCGGTCGGCAAGCTGTTCTTGGCCGGGATTGTGCCGGCGTTCATCGTGTTCCTGTCGATGTATGCGCTCACCTGGTACATCGCCAAGAAGCGCGGCCTGCCGCGCGAGATCAAGATGCCGCGGCGCCAGCGCCTGCGCACCATCGTGATCGGCCTGCCTCCCCTCATCGCCCCGGCCTTCGTGGTGGCGAGCATGGTGCTCGGCATCGCCACCCCCACCGAAGCCGCTGCCATCGCGGTGTTCTACACCCTCATGCTGGGCGTGGTGTTCTACCGCACCCTCACCGTGCGCAACATCATCGAGTGCGCCGGCCGCTCCGCCCTGGTGGCGAGCGCCGTGATGCTGACGGTGGCGACCTCGCAGATCTTCTCCGCCCTCGTGGTGCACGAGCAGTTCGGTGACATGCTGACCGAGGGCATGCTGTCGGTCTCGCACAATCCCTACGTGCTGCTGGTGATGGTCAACCTGATCCTGCTGATGCTCGGCATGTTCATGGAACCGCTACCCATCGTGCTGGTGCTGGCCCCGCTGCTGGTGCCGATGATGGAGAGCGTCGGCGTCGACCCGGTGCATCTCGGCGTGGTGATGGTGCTGAATCTGATGGTCGGGCTGATCCACCCGCCGGTCGGCATGAACGTGTTCGTGATCAAGAGCGTGGTGAAGGATGTGAGCTTCATGACGATCTTCAAGGGCGTGATTCCGTTTGTGATCACGGACATCTTGCGCTTGATCATCCTGATCTCGTTCCCCATCATTGCGTTGTGGTTGCCTAACCGTTTGTGATTTTTTGTTCGCCGTGCTTGCTTGCGCGGATGAGCTGTTTAAT
>CAIMWH010000051.1 GCA_903845065.1 uncultured Rhodospirillales bacterium
AGAGGCTCTGATCATGAGAGAGGGGGCTACTCGATGGTTGCAACCATCGAGTAGCCCCCTCTCTCATGATCAGAGCCTCTTATCTTAA
The DNA here is from genome assembly GCA_903845065.1 of uncultured Rhodospirillales bacterium. Taxonomy (GTDB): domain Bacteria; phylum Pseudomonadota; class Alphaproteobacteria; order Acetobacterales; family Acetobacteraceae; genus CAIYPH01. The sequence continues at coordinate 89 of CAIMWH010000051.1, forward strand.
ACGGATGGGGTCTGGGGGATCATCCCCCAGCGGGTCCAGGGCAGAGCCCTGGCCTTGCTTCCCTTCCCTCTCCCGCCCCTCAACCCGGCGGGGGGAGGAATTCAACTTCGCACATGGCGGCGAGGCGGACCACTTCGGCGGGGTCCGGCACGTTGTGGATCATGTTGAACAGTTCGTGGAGTTTCCGCGCCGGGGACACCCAGAACAGCGAGCGGGACGGCGTATCGCCGATATTCTTATACCCATGCGGGATACCCATCGGCATCCGCGCCATCCCGCCGGTGTGCAGCGTGTGCACCTGCCCGTCGAGGATGAGTTCCATGTTGCCATCGAGCAGGAAGATGAATTCGTCCTGCGTGGGATGAATATGCGGTGGCACGAAGGTCCCCGGATCGCCCAGAACTTCGAAGGAGAACGACGTATCGCAGCTTTCCTTCAGCCAGTAGGTCTGCCCGAGGATATTCCACACCACGCCATCGTCGCCGGTTCCGGGCAGTGTGATGCCAGGCTTCAAAAGACCCATTTTCGTGTTCCCCTCATTGATTTTGTTACAGATGCAGATAGCGATCACGCACGGCCTGTGCGCTGGCGAGGTCGGCGGTCGTTCCGGTCCACACCGTCACTCCGTTTTCGATGATAACGTGCCGGTCCGCAAGTTCCATCAGGGCATCGATCGACTTGTCGATCACCAGCACCGCCATCCCCTCGGCCCGGATGCGCGCCAGGCACCCCCAGATCTCGGCGCGGATCAGCGGCGCCAACCCTTCGGTGGCCTCGTCGAGAATGAGCAGCCGCGGATTGGTCATCAGCGCCCGCCCGATCGCCAGCATCTGCTGCTCCCCGCCCGAAAGCGCCCGCGCCAACTGCCGCTGCCGCTCCGCCAGCCGCGGAAACAACTCGTACACCCGCGCCAGGTTCCACGCCCCCGGCCGCGCCGTGGCGATCAGGTTCTCCGCCACGCTCAGCGTCGGAAACGTCTGCCGCCCCTCCGGCACCAGCCCCAGCCCCTGCCGCGCGATCCGAAACGGCGGCAGCCCCACCGCCGACACCCCATCGATCTCCAGCCGCCCCGCGCTCGGCCGGATCAACCCCATGATGACGCGAACCGTGGTGGTCTTGCCCATCCCGTTGCGCCCCAGCAACGCCACCGCCTCGCCGGCCGCCACCCCGAGCGACACCCCGAACAGCGCCCGCGTCTCGCCATACCCGGCCTCGATGCCCTCCAGCGCCAGCATCAATGCGCCTCGCCGAGATACGCCGCCCGCACCGCCGGATCGGCCCGAATGGCATCGGGCGGCCCGGACGCAATCGCCCGCCCCTGCGCCAGCACCGTGATGGTATCCGCCAGCGCGAACACCGCCTGCATATCGTGCTCCACCAGCAGCATCGCGCAGTCCCGCCGGATCTCGCGCAGCAACCCCACCAGCCGCGCCGTCTCCTCCGGCCCCGCTCCGGCGAGCGGCTCATCGAGCAGCAGCAGCCGCGGCCGCGCCGCCAGCGCCATCGCCAGCTCCAACTGCCGCTTCTCGCCATGGCTCAACCGCCCCGCCACCACCCCGGCCCGCGGCAGCAGCCCGACCCGATCCAGTTGATGCGCCGCCGCCTCGTTCGCCACCCCATCCCCCGCCGCCGCCCGGCAGAACCGAAACGCCGAGCCGCCTTGCGCCTGCACCGCCGTCGCCACGTTCTCCAGCACGCTGAACTCCGGCAGCACCGAGGTAATCTGGAAACTCCGCGCCAGCCCCAGCCGCGCCCGCCGATGCGGCGCCATCCGGGTGATATCCACACCCGCGAACCGGATACGCCCCTCGTCCGGCCGAACCGTCCCACATATCTGATGGATCAGGCTCGATTTCCCCGCCCCGTTCGGCCCGATAATCGCGTGGATTGTCCCCGCCACCACCTCCAGATCAAGCGCATGGGTCACCGTCAGCGCCCCATACCGCTTCGACAACCCGGCAATCGCCAGCAACGCTTCAGCCACGCCGCCCGCCAATCCCGGCCAGCCCGCCGCGAAAGAAAATCACGCACAGCACCAGCAACGGCCCGAACACCAGCCGCCAGTGCTCCGTCGCCCGCCCCAGCCCCTCCTCCAGCAGCAGCACGAACGCGCTGCCGAAAATCGCCCCATGCAGGCTCCCCGCCCCGCCCAGGATCACCATGATCAACAAATCGCCCGACCGCTGCCACGTCCCATAAGCCGGCGAAACAAACTCCGCCCCATTCGCCAGCAGCACCCCGGCGACGGAACACAGCATCGCCCCCACCACCATCGCGACCAGTTGCAGCGCGACCGGATTGAACCCCATCGCCGCCGCCCGCGCCGGATTCTGCTTCACCGCCCGCAACGCCCGCCCGAACCGCGATGCCGCCAGCATCCGGCATAACAAATACGCCACCACCAGCACCGCCAGGCACGCCCAGTAATACCCGCGCCCCTTCAGCAGCGGCCACCCCAGCACCGTATTTCGCGCCGCCAGCGAATACCCGTCATCCCCGCCATACGCCGACAGCGCACCGAAGGCGAAAAACACCATCTGCGCAAACGCCAGCGTAATCATGATGAAATTCACCCCCCGCGTCCGCAGCGCGATCGCCCCCGTCGCCAGCGCGAACACCCCCGCCGCGCCCATCGCCACCGCCAGCACCACCCCCACATCGGTGATGTCGTTGGCATCGAGAACCGCCACCGCATAGGCCCCGATCGCGAGATAGGCCGCATGCCCGAAACTCACCATCCCGCCCACACCAAGCAGCAAATCCAGGCTCAGCGCCGCCAGCCCGAACACCATCACCCGGGACACCAGCAGCAACACGAAATTCGCCTCCTGCCCCAGCGGCAGGAACGGCACCGCCGCCAGCACCGCGAACAGCACCACCGGCACCAGCCGCCTCATGCGCCCCGCGCCGCGGGAAACAACCCGGCCGGCCGAACCGCCAGCACCGCCGCCATCACCAAATAAATCAACATCGAGGCCACCGCCGGCCCCACCCGCGCCGCCCCCGAGGCCCCCAGCGCCACCCGCACCGCATCCGTCACCAGCGTCCGCCCCACCGTATCCACCAGCCCCACCAGCACCGCCGCCACAAACGCCCCGCGAATAGCCCCGACGCCACCAATCACAATCACCACGAACGCCAAAATCAGCAGATTGTCCCCCATCGCCGGCTCAACCGCCACCAGCGGCGCCGCCAGCACCCCGGCAAACCCCGCCAGCACAGCCCCCACCCCGAACACGCCCCGAAACAGCCGCTCGATATCCACCCCCAACGCGGACACCATCACCGCATTGCTCGTCCCCGCCCGCACCAACATCCCTACCCGCGTCCGGTTCACCGCCCACGCGAGCCCCCCCGCCACCCCCAGCCCCGCCACAATCAGCGCCACCCGATAGAACGGATACCGCAGCCCCGGCATCAACTGGAACGAGCCCGACAACACCTCCGGCATCGGCATCTCCAGCGGCGCCGCCCCCCAGATCACCCGCACCCCCTCATTGAGCGCCATGATCACCCCGAACGTCGCCAGCACCTGGTCCAGATGATCCCGCCCATACAAATGCCGAAAAACCAGCCACTCCAGCACCAGCCCCGCCGCCCCGGCCGCCCCCGCCGCCAACACCAGCGCCAGCCAGAAACTCCCGGTCATCCCGAAAAACGCCACGCCCAGATAGGCGCCCAGCATGTACTGCACGCCATGCGCCAGGTTGATGAAATCCATCACCCCGAACACCAGCGTCAGCCCAGCGGCAATCAGGAACAACAACAGTCCCAGTTGCACGCCATTCAGGAGTTGCACGATCAGAAGCGTCATCGGGTCACCAGAGCAGGTAAAGCAAGCGCTTCTTTTTGAAAAAAGAAGCAAAAACTTTTTACCCAATGGCTTCGCCGTCCCCCAGGAAAACGGCGAAGCCATCGTGTAAAAGTTTTTTGGTTCATTTTTTCAAAAAAGAACCGCTTCCTTTTCCTAGTTCATCTTGCACTGACTTGCATAAGGATCAACGTCGGCGGTGAAAACCTTCTTGCGCACTTCCGTCTGGAACTTCCCATCCGCCCGCTTCACCACCTGCGTCAGGTAGAAATCCTGCACCGGATAATGGTTCACCCCGAACTTGAAGCTCCCCCGCACCGACGCGATCGCGGCCGTCTCCAGCGCCGCGATCAGTTTCGCCTTGTCCGCCGTGCCCCCCGCCTTGCCGATCGCCGCATCCAGCGCCAGCGCCGCATCGAAGGACTGCGCGGCATACGTCGCCGGCACATAGTGATACTTCGCCTCGAACGCCGCCACGAACGCCTTGTTCGCCGCGTTATCCAGGTTCGGCGCCCAGTTCGCCCCGCTATAGAACCCCACCGCCGCCTCGCCCTGCGCCGGCAGCGTGCTCTCATCCACCGTGAACGCCGACAGGAACGGCACGCTCGCCAACCCCGCCTGGCGATACTGCTTCACCAGCGCAATCCCGATCCCGCCCGGCATGAACGCATAAACCGCATCCGGCTTGGCCGCCGCGATCTTGGCGATCTCGGACTGGAAATCCATCTGCGTCAGCGGCACATACTCCTCGCCGACCACCTCGCCCTTGAACTTGCTCTTGAACCCCGCCAGCGCGTCCTTGCCCGCCTGATAGTTCGGCGCCAGCAGGAACACCCGCTTGTAGCCGCTATCCTGCGCATACTGGCCGGACACCGAATGCGGCTGGTCATTCTGGTAGGACGTAACAAAGAAGTTCTTCACGCAGGCCCGCCCGGCATAGGTCGAAGGCCCGGCATTGGGGCTGATCAACACCGCGCCCGACTCCGTCACCGGCTTGAAAATCGCCAGCAGCACATTGGAGAAAATCGGGCCGACCACCACGTCCGCCTTGCCGCTCTCGATCAGCCCGCGCACCTTCGTCACCGCCACATCGGGCTTCAACTCGTCATCCAGCACGGTGAGTTCCACCGCCATCCCGCCCAGCTTCCCGCCGGACTGGTCAAGCGCCAGCTGAAACCCATCCCGCAACTGCTGCCCCAGGCTCGCCGCCGGCCCAGACAACGTGGTCACCACGCCGATCTTCACCGTCTGCGCCTGCGCGCCAACGCCCACCGCACAAAGAGCAACCGCCCCCAGCATATGCCGCAACATCATAAAGCATCCCCCGGTTTTACCGGAGTGTAGACAGGTTGCCGGCCAAGCCCCAAGCGGGATTCTGGCGTTGTCGCGGAATGGATCAAATCGCGAAGGTGATCGGCTCCGCCGTCGGCCGCCGCATCCCGGTCGCCGCCGCGCGCCGCAGCAGGTCATCCACCGTCAACTGCGCCAACTGCGCGCGCGCCGCCGTCTCCAGCTCCGCCCACAACGGATCGATCACCCCGGTCTGCAACCGCCCCGCCGGCCCCTCGCGCCCCGCCTCATCCTCGGCCGTCGCCACCGCCACGATATCGGACACCTTGATATCCCGCTTCGGCCGCCCCAGCCGATACCCGCCCCGCGGCCCGCGCACGCTCTCCAGCAGCCCGCCCCGCGCCAGCGATTGCAGCAACGGCTCCATCCCCCGCCGCGCCATCCCCAGCCGCTCCGCCAGATCAGCCGCGCTGACGGTGCTGGCACGCCCGCCATGAAAAGCGACATCAAGCACGATGGTGACGGCGACCATCGCGCGGTCCCGACGAATAAGCATGGCGACTCCGTAATTCCAGCCTGATGCCCCCAGTAAACCACGATCGCGGATTGTGATACATGTTGCGCCATGACCGACGAATCGCCCCCCCCGGCCGCCCTGCGCACCGCCCCCCGCGGCCGCATCCATGACAGCATCCTCGACACCATCGGCGGCACCCCCCTCGTCCGCCTCCCCCGCATCGCCGCCGAGGATGCCCTGCTCGCCGACCTCGCGCTCAAGCTCGAATTCTTCAACCCCCTCGGCTCGGTGAAGGACCGCATCGGCCTCGCCATGGTCGCCGCCGCCGAAAACGCCGGCACCATCTCCCCCGGCCGCTCCGTCCTCGTCGAACCCACCTCGGGCAACACCGGCATCGCGCTCGCCTTCGTCGCCGCCGCCCGCGGCTACCGCCTCATCGTCTGCATGCCCGAGGGCGCCTCGGTCGAGCGCCGCAAAATGCTCCGCCTGCTCGGCGCCGAGGTGCAACTCAC
>CAIMWH010000052.1 GCA_903845065.1 uncultured Rhodospirillales bacterium
GGCTCTGCCCTGGACCCGCAAAGGGCTGGCGGCCCTTTGATCCCAGTAATTTGAATGGAAGAGGTCCAGGGGCTCGGCCCCTGGCGGGTCCAGGGCAGAGCCCTGGCCTTTCTTCCTGCCCGAACCCTACGGGTCAATACGCGCCGTGGCGGTGCCGCTCACCACTTCCTTGCCGTCCTGGTTGGTGGTGGAGATGGTGAGGTCCACCACCCACTCGCCGTTTTCCTCGCGGATGGCGGCGACGGTGGCGGTCGAATCAAGCGTATCGCCCGGCCATACCTGGTTGGTGAAGCGCACGCCGAACTTCTTGAGGCGGCCGTCACCCACGTAGTTGGTGAGCATCTTGCCGGTCAGGCCCATGGTGAGCATGCCGTGGGCGAACACGCCGGGGTAGCCGGCGATTTCGCGGGTGTAGAGGTCATCGGTGTGGAGCGGGTTGTAGTCGCCCGAGGTGCCGGCGTACATCACCAGCTGGGTGCGGGCGAGGTTTTCGATGACGCGCTCGGAGTGGGTGGCGCCGACGGTGAGGGCAGATTTCTTGAGGGCCATGTGCGTTCTCCTCAGCCCTGCGCCACGGGTTTTTCGGTGCGCACGCCCACGCTGCGGGCGGTGACGACGAGCTCGCCGTTCTGGTCACGGTATTCGGTGACGCGTTCGGAGAACATCAGCTTGCCCGCGCGCTTGCTTTCCTTTTCCCAGGTGGCGCCGGGATGGCTGGTGACGGTCAGCACGTCCCCGGGGCGCAGCGGGCGGTGGTATTCGAAATGCTGCTCGGCGTGCAGCCCGCCCGAGGAGGCCGGCTTTTCGGTGATGCCGGTGGGGCCCTTGGCGGAGCCGAACCACTTCTGGCCGTGCTTGGGGCGCAGGAAGTAGTCGGGGTCGAACTGGGCGACCGACTGCGGGAAAGTGGGGGGCGCGATAATACCGCCGACCTCGGTGGCCTTGGCGGCTTCGGCGTCATGATAGACGGGATTGGGATCATCGACCGAACGCGCGAACATCATGATGTGCGACGCTTCGACCGGAAAAGTGATGGTTGCCAAAGGGGTCCTCCTCGTTGTCGGTCTGGCCCGGTCTGCTGCCGGGCGCCGCGGAGCACAATACCGAATTGATGGCGGGGCGCTACACCCCCCCTCAGGGCCGGACGGCGGGGGTTTCCACGGTGAGGCCGCGGGCGCGGACGGCGAGGTAGAGTTCGAGGGCGACCGCATCAGGGGCGTCGGGCGCGAGGGGCTCGGCGCGCACGCCAATGAGGCAGGCGCGCAGGCGGCGGGCGAGGGAGCCCATGGTTTGCCATTCCAGGCGATATTGCGGGTAGCCATTGGCGTGGCCCTCGGGGATCAGCGCGCCGCCGAGGCGGTGGCCGGCGCGTTCCTCGTGGCAGTTGGCGCAGGACAGGTTGAGCTGCCCCTGTCGGGTGCGGAAGAAATGCTCGCCGGCTTCGACGAAGGGGCGGTTGGGGCCGCCCGCGTCCACCGCGATGGGGAGGCCGCGCGATTGCAGGCCGACCAGGGCGGTGAGGCCGAGCAGGGCGTCGCTTTCGGGGGCGAGGGCAGGGGCGGCCTGGTGGTCGGTGCGGCAGAGGTTGATGCGCTGGGCGAGGGTGACGGGACGACGCAGTTTCGCATCGAAGGCGGGATAGCGGGCGGCGACGCCGCGCAGTGTGGAGGCGTCGCCGTGACAGTCGGCACAGCTTTTGCTGGCGCTGCCATCGGGGCGGCTCCACAGGGCGGCGCCTTGCTGGACCCAGAGGAAGCCGGGGTTGGCGTCATCGTCGTCCTGCATGGCGCGCACCTGGGGGCCGGCGTCATCGTAGCCGGAGCGGGGGGCCGCCTGGGCGACGGTGGCGAGGAGGCACAACAGGAGCGCCAGCCGCCTCATTCCACGGTGATTTCCACGCTGTCGAACTGGGTGGCGCCGAGGTCATCGGTCCAGGTGAAGACGATCTGGCCGCTGTCCACGGCGCGGGCGGAAAAGGTGAGGAACGGGTTGGCGGAGATCGCAGGAAAAAACTCGGCGCGGAACACTTCCTCGCCGCCATAGGTGCAGAGGAAGCTGTGAATGATTTCGCGCGGGATCGGCTGGCCCTTGTCGTCCCGGCGCTGGCCGCTTTCCATCGGGTGGGCGATGAGGATGCGGATGTCGAAGGCATCCCCGCGCTTCACTTTTTTCGGCACGTTGATGAGGGGGCGGGGCATGGTCAGAGGTCGTCGATGCAGGCGGCGAGGGTGACCAGCAGTTCGACGCTGTCGGTCCAGAACGTGCCGTCGGCGCACGCGGCCACCGCGACGATGGTTTGCGACGTGGCCAGGCGAATGCGGGTGGCGAGGCGCGGGGCGCCGCTGCGGGGACCGAAATAGGCGTGGATGACGTTGGGCAGCGGGTTGCCCTCGGCGAACACATGCAGCGAGAGCACGCGTTCGGCGGCGGGGAGCGGGTCGGCGACACCCACCGTCATCGCCACGGCGTTACCGTTCTCGACCAGGAGGGGTAGGTCGAGCTTGACGCGGCCAGGGCGCAGCGGGGCGCCGCCGGTGATGGCGCGGATGGCGGCGGCAACATCGGCCTTGGTCGCCCGCGCCGGGGTGGCGGGCAGCGCGAGCAGGGCCGCACCGGCGCCAAGCACGAAGCGGCGGGAGGGGGCGAGGCGCATCACTCGTCCTTCAGCGTGGCGAGGTAGGCCACGATATCCTCGATGGCGGCCTCGGGCAGGATCGGCCGGTCCTGCCACTGCCGGCCGACGCGGATGAGTCCATCGCGTGGGCCATAGGCGGGCATGATGGTGTCGGGGTTGGCCTGCGCCGGATCAAGCAGGCGTTGGCGGATTTCCGACGACGTCATGCGGCCGCCGACGCCGCGCAGGTCGGGGCCGAGATCGCCTTGCAGGTGGGCGGCGGCGCCGGGGATTGCATGGCACAGCACGCACAGGCTGGCCTGGCGGTTGGCGAGGAGGGCCTGGCCGCGCGCGGCGTCCGCGGCCTCGGCGGGGGCCGCGAGGAGTAGGGCGGCCAGGGCCATTTCAGCCGAACGCTTCGGCCGTGATGGTCTTGAACCAGGACTCCGCATAGCGGGCCTCCTGCGCGCGGGTTTCGACGGGCGCATCGAGCGCACTGGTGCCACCGGCACCCTCGATATCGGTCAGCACGCCATTGGCGGGACGATACACGCCGGCCACCGAGAAACCGTAGTCCGGCGCCGCCAGGGAGTAGCAGGTGTTGATGAGGCGCGGTTCGGCGGGGATGGCGTGATCGAGCAGGTCGGCTACCGCCTGGGCGCAGGCTTTGGCCTGGGCGTTGGCGGCGAAGGCGGATTTTGGCATGCCACCGGCAATCGCGGCATCGCCGATGACATGGATATTGGGGCGCAGGCGGGATTCGAAGGTGACGGGATCGATCGGGCACCAGCCGGTGCGGTCGGCCACCCCGGCGGCCGCGGCGATGGCGCCGGCGCGTTGCGGCGGGATGATGTTGGCGAGGTCGGGCTTGTAGGTCTCGAAATCGGTCTTCACCGTGCCGGCCGCGGCGTCCACCTCGATCACCTTGCCGCCGCTGGAGAGCGATACCCATTCGAGCACGCCCGGATACAGCGCCTTCCAGGCGTTCTGGAACAGGCGCTGCTTGGAGAAGGCGTCCTTGCTGTCGAGCAGGATGAGTTTGGCGCGCGGCTTGTGGGTTTTCAGGTAGTGCGCAATCAGGCTGGCCCGCTCATAGGGGCCGGGCGGGCAGCGGTACGGATTGGCCGGGGCCGACATCACCACCAGCCCGCCCTCGGGCAGGGCGGCGAGACGGTCGCGCAGCAGCAGGGTCTGCGGGCCGGCCTTCCAGGCGTGCGGCATCGTGGCGGCTGCGGCCTCGGTGTATCCGGGCAGGGCGCCCCAGGCGAAATCGACGCCGGGGGAGAGGATCAGGCGGTCGTAGTCCAGTGTGCGGCCGTCGCTGACGGTCACGCGGCGCGCCTCGGCGTCGATGGCGGTTGCGGCGGCGGGGATGACGCGAATGCCGGCCGCCGCCATGTGGGCGTAACCGAACTGCTGTGCCGCCATGTCGCGCAGCCCCGCGATCACCTCGTTGCTGAACGGACAAGCGAAGAAAGTTGCATTGGGCTCGACCAGGGTAACCTCGACGCGCGGCGCCACCCTGCGCAACGCCCGCGCCGCCGAGGCGCCGCCGAAGCCGCCACCGACCACCACCACCCGGGCGGCGGATTGCGCGCGTGCCACCGCCGGCATGGCCAGCACGCCGCCGATCACGGCACGGCGGGTGGTTTTCATGGCTGCTCCGACCACCAGGCCGCGATGGCCTGGAGTTCCGCCGGGGTGAACCCCTTGGCGAGGCGATCCATCAGCGTGGCCTTCCGCGAACCGTCACGAAACCCGTTCAGCGCCGCCGCCAGGTCCGCCACCGGCCGCCCGGCGATCGGCGGGATGCCGTCGGGGTTGGCCGCGCCATGACAGCCCGAGCAACTCGCGGCGCCCGGCGGCGGGGCGGCGGCACCCATCAGCACCACCGCGCCCGCCAGCAGGAAGCCGCGCGCCGCCATGGCTCAGGCCTTGCTCAGATCGTGATGCTTGAGCGGCAGCGAGCGCACCCGCTTGCCTGTCGCGGCGAAGATGGCGTTCAGCACCGCCGGCGCCGCCACCGCGATGGTGGGTTCGCCCACGCCCCCCCAGAAGCCGCCGGAGGGCGCGATGACGCTCTCCACCTTCGGCATATCCGCCATCCGCGCCACCTCGTAGCTGTCGAAGTTGGCCTCCACTACGCGCCCACCCTCGATGGTGCACTCGCTGTAGAGCGCCGCGCTAAGCCCGTAGCCGAACGAGCCCTCGATCTGGGCGGCGATCTGGTCCGGGTTCACCGCATGTCCGCAATCGGTGGCGGCGACGATGCGGTGGATTTTCAGCACGCCCTTGGGCGACACCGAAACCTCGGCCACCGCGGCGGTGTAGCTGCCGAAGCCGGTGTACTGGCAGATGCCGCGGAACACCCCGGCCGGCAGCGGCTTGTCGTACTCGGCCTTGGCCGCCGCCGCGTTCATGATGGCGAGTTGCTTCGGGCTCTTGGCCAGCAGCGCGCGCCGGAACGCCAGCGGGTCCTTGCCGGTGGCGTGGGCGATCTCGTCGATGAAGCATTCGAGATAGACCGCGTTCTGGTTCACGTTCACCCCGCGCCAGAACCCGACGGGCACATGGGTGTTGCGCATGGCATGGTCGATCAGCACGTTGGGGATCTCGGTGTAGCCGAATTCGCCGGGATTCAGCCCTTGGAACTGGCCCTGGTCCTTACCGTCCTCCAACCGCGACGGCATCAGGTAGGCCACGATGGACTGGCCGGAAATGCGCATGTGCAGGCCCGTGACGTTGCCCGCCGCGTCCAGCCCGGCCGTCAGCTTGGCCTGGGTGATCGGGCGGTAGAAACCGTGTTGCATGTCCTCCTCGCGGGACCAGATCAGCTTGATCGGCCGGCCCGGCACCTGCTTGGCGATCAGCACCGCCTGGCGGGTGTAGTCCTGCTGCCCGCGCCGGCCGAAACCGCCGCCGAGATGGTGCTTGTTCACCTTCACCTGGCTCAGTTTCAGCCCGGCCGCCTCGGCGGCGGCGGCAAGCGAGGCATCGCCGTTCTGCGAGCCCACCCAGATTTCCACCAGGTCGGCGGTCACTTTGGCGGTGCAGTTCATCGGCTCCAGGGTGGCATGGTTGAGGAACGGGGTGGCGTAGGTCGCCTCGATGGTCTTGGCGGCACCGGCGAGAGCCGTGGCCGCGTCGCCATATTTGTGGCCGACATAGGCGTCCTTGGCGTCCAGCCCTTCCTTGAGGAAGCCCGCGATGGTGGCGGAGGACACCTTGTTGTTGGCGCCCTCGTCCCACACGATCGGCAGCGCGGCGAGGGCGGTCTTGGCCTGGTACCACTTGTCCGCCACCACGGCGACGGAGACGTCATCCACCTTCAGCACGTGGCGCACGCCGGGCATCGCCTTGATCTTGTCGGCATCGAAGCTCACCAGCTTGCCGCCGAACACCGGGCATTGCGCGATGGCGGCGTTCAGCATGTCGGGCAGTTTCACGTCGATGGCGTAGACCAGCTTGCCGCTGAGCTTCTCCACCGTGTCGAGCCGCTTGACGCCTTTGCCGGCGATTTTCCAGTCGGCCGGCTTTTTCAGCGTCACCTCGGTGGGCACCGGCAGCTTGGCGGCGGCGGCGGCGAGTTCGCCGTAGCGCAGCTTGCGGCCGGATTTGGCATGGGTGACCACACTCATCGCGGCATCGCACTCGGCTTCCGGCACGCCCCATTGGGCGGCGGCGGCGCTGATCAGCATCATGCGGGCGGCGGCGCCACCCTTCTGCACGTAGGGCACCGAGGCGCGGATGCCGCGGCTGCCGCCGGTGGACATGTCGCCCCAGGCGCGGCCGCGGGCGAGGTTGGCCTCGGGCGAGATGTATTCCGCCGTGACGTGCTTCCAGTCGGCGTCGAGTTCCTCGGCGACCAGTTGCGCGAGGCCGGTGAAGGTGCCCTGGCCCATTTCGGAGCGCGCGATGCGGATCACCACGCGGTCATCGGGATGGATCACCGCCCAGATTCCCACTTCGGCGCCGGCGTCGGCCGCCTGTGCGGTGGGGATGCTCCAGCCGAGCGAGAAGGCGCCGGCGGCGGCGGAAACGCTGGCGAGGAAGCCGCGGCGGCCAAGCTTGCCGATGTTGCCCCGAATGTTGCCCATGTGCGTGCTCCCCTCAGACCTTGCCGCCGGCGGCGACAGCGTGGATGGCGGTGCGGATGCGCGGATAGGTGCCGCAGCGGCAGATATTGGTGATCGCCGCGTCGATGTCGGCGTCGGTCGGCTTGGGATTTTCCTTGAGCAGCGCCGCCACCGCCATGATCTGGCCGGACTGGCAGTAGCCGCATTGCGGCACCTCCAGCTCAAGCCACGCCTTCTGTACCGGATGGCTCAACCCGTCCGCCGACAGGCCCTCGATGGTGGTGATCTTGGCGTCTCCGATCGAGCCTACCTGCAACTGGCAGGAGCGCGTCACCACGCCATCGACATGCACCGAGCAGGCGCCGCACTGGGCCACGCCGCAGCCGTACTTGGTACCGGTCATGCCGATCCACTCGCGCAGCACCCACAGCAGCGGGGTCTCGGGTTCGGCGTCCACCTCATGGGTGTGGCCGTTGATGACGAGCTTGATCATGGCGAAATGCCCCCTGCA
>CAIMWH010000053.1 GCA_903845065.1 uncultured Rhodospirillales bacterium
CCCAAACACCCAGTCCCCGAAGAAACCAAGCCAAGGAACGCCGCCAACGTATCCCTTCCAGACCATATGAAATTGTGAAAGAACAAGGCCGAACCGGCGGAAGAGAAGAAGTAACTCGCCGTCGGGAGGCGCTTTCTAGGCGGGGGACCTCCTCCTGTCAAACGCTCATTTAACGCCGAACCATCGCCCCTTGTTTTTATCTAACTTCTTGATTTCAAACCATACCTACCGCCGAAACTGCGGAAAATACCTAGCAAAGCCGGTGAAATGAGGGGGTTCAGTCGAGCTATGCGTCAATTGCATGACACTTTCAGAGCCCTGCAATCGCATTCCGGCGCTCTTGCCGAGCGCGCGCCAAACGGCAAAGCTTCAGTCATGAACACGATCATCCGCGATAGCCTGGACACTGACATCGATGGCATCGCCGCCATCTATCAACATGCCGTCCTTACCGGCACCGCCAGTTTCGAGCTTGACCCGCCTTCGGTCGCCGAGATGGCGGAGCGCCGGGCCGCCGTGGTGGCCCGAAACTTCCCCTATCTGGTGGCCGAGATCGATGGCCGCATCGCCGGCTACGCCTACGCAAGCACCTATCGCGCTCGCCCAGGTTACCGGTACACCGTTGAAAACTCTGTCTATGTCGATCTCGCCTCCCAGGGCCACGGCGTTGGCCGTGCGCTGCTCACCGAACTCATCGCCCGCTGCGAGGCGCAGGGCTACCGCATCATCGTCGCGGTGATCGGCGACAGCGACAACGCCGCCAGCATCGGTCTCCACCGCGCCTGCGGCTTCCAGCCGGCCGGTGTCCTCCCCGGCGTGGGTTGGAAATTCGGCCGCTGGCTCGATTCCGTCATGATGACCCGCCCGCTCGGCGCCGGCCGCACCGCGCCGCCATGAATGCAGCCCTCGCGGCCTTCCTCCTCGCCTTCCCGGCCTTCTTCTCCATCGTCAACCCGCCTGGCGGGGCGTTCATCTTCAACGAGATCACCGCCCATTTGCCCCAACCCGAACGCGCCCGTATCGCCGGACGCGTGGGCCTCTACTCCCTGTTCGTGATGCTCGGCGCCCTCTGGGGCGGCGCCTACATATTGAATTTCTTTGGTATTTCCCTCTCCGCCCTCCGCCTGGCCGGCGGCGTAGTGGTGGCGAAACACGCGTGGGACCTGCTGTCCGCCCCGGAGCGTCAGGAGGCCCGCAAGCAGGAACAGGCCGGATCGAGCGGTCCCGCCGGCGAGGACATCGCGTTCTTCCCGCTCACTTTGCCGTTCACCACCGGCCCCGGCACCATCTCGGTCTGCGTCGCCCTCGGCGCCGGGCGGCCAGAGGGTGGCGCCGCCTTACTGGCCTTCTTTGTCGGCATGACCACCGCCGCCGTCGCGATGGCGATCTGTATCTGGGTCGCCTACCGATCCTCCAGCCGCATCGCCACCCTCGTCGGCGCCCCGGCGCGGCGGACGATCGCTCGCCTCAGCGCGTTCCTGCTGCTGTGCATCGGCACCCAAATCATCCTGACCGGCGTGCAGGACGTCGTGACCAGTTTCCTGCGATGACCTATGTGGAACTCGCTATACGCGCGGCCGCCATTGGATTGGCGGTTCGCGGCGGATTTCATCCCGTACACCAGGACGACGTCCCACCCCTCGCTCCTGCCCGACCTACCCGCACCCTCATCATGCTGGGCTGGACCGGCGGCGCCCAATGGCCGTTCTTCACCGCCGCGCCCGAATATACTGACGGCCAGCCCAACCCGCTCGACCGCTGGTCCCGCCGCCATATGACCGCCCTCGCCGAAACCAGCGGCGCCGTGCCGCTGTTCCCCTTCGGCGGCCCGCCGGTGCACCCCTTCCTGCGCTGGGCCACGCGGGCCGAGGCGGTACATCCGTCCTCGATCCACATCCTGATCCATCCGGACTGGGGCCTCTGGCACGCGTGGCGCGGCGCCCTGGCATTTGCAGAGCCTTTCGAACTGCCACCACGCGATGCCCGCCCGAGCCCGTGCGACGCCTGCTGCGACCGCCCCTGTACCATCCAGGCCGACTTCGACACCGCACGCGCCGCCTGCCCCGTCGGCACGCCTTACGGCCCGGAGCAGCGCGCCTTCCACATTGCCGCGTTCCGGCGCGGCATCGCCCTCAGTTCAGGAACATCTTCCCGGGGTTGAGAATCCCCTTCGGGTCCAGCGTCGCCTTCACCGAACGCATCACCGCCAGCGTCTCCGCGCCATGTTCCAGTTCCAGGAACTCCCGCTTGCCGAGCCCCACCCCGTGCTCGCCCGAGCACGAACCACCCAGCGCCAGCGCCCGTCCGACGATCTTCTTGTCGAGTTCCCACGCCCGCTCCAGCCCACCCGGCTCGGGCGGCACCAGGATCACCGTGTGGAAATTGCCGTCCCCGACATGCCCCACGATGGGCGCCACCAGGCCAGACGCACGAATATCCTCCTGGGCACCCAAAACCGCCTCGGCCAGCCGCGAAATCGGCACGATGGCGTCCGTGGCGATCCCCTGATGCCCAGGCTTCAGCGCCAGGCATGCCCAGTAGGCATCATGGCGGGCGCGCCACAGCTTGTTGCGGGCGTCCGGGTCGGTGGCCCACTGGAAGCCCTTGGCGTCGAATCCGGCGGCGATTTCCTCCGCCAGCGTTGCCTGTTCGGCCACGCCAGCCGGGGTGCCGTGGAATTCGAAAAACAGCGTGGGGGCGGCGACATAGCCCTCGAGCTTCGAGTAGGCGATGCACGCCCCCATCTGCACATCATCAAGCAATTCCATCCGGGCCACCGGAATCCCGGCCTGCATGATGGCGATCACCGTCTCCACCGCATCGCCGAGGCGTTCGAACTGGCACACCGCGGCGCTCATCGCCTCGGGGATGCCGTGCAGGCGGAGTTGGATCTCGGTGATCACGCCGAGGGTGCCCTCGGAGCCGACGAAGAGGCGCGTCAGGTCATACCCGGTGGAGGATTTGCGGACGCGGCCGCCGGTGCGGATCACGCGGCCATCGGCCAGCGCCACCGTCAGGCCCATCACGTTCTCCCGCATCGTGCCATAGCGCACCGCGTTGGTGCCGCTCGCCCGCGTCGCGCACATGCCGCCGAGGGAGGCATCCGCGCCGGGATCAACCGGGAAGAACAGCCCCTGGTCCCGCAGGTGCGCGTTCAGGCTGCGATGGGTCAGCCCTGGTTGCACCCGGCAATCCATGTCGGCCTGGTTCACCTCCAGCACCTTCGTCATCCGCGACATATCGAGGCTGATGCCGCCACGCACCGGGGTGACGTGGCCTTCCAGCGAGGTGCCGGTGCCATACGGCACCACCGGCACCCCGTGTGCATTGCACAGCGCCAGCATCCGGCCGGCTTCCTCCGAGGTCTCGATAAACGCCACCGCATCCGGCATCACCGGCGTGTGGGTATCCTGCCCGTGGCTGTGATGGTCCCGCAGGCCGGAACTGGTGGTGACCCGCTCGCCCATGAATGCGGCAGCAGCGGCAATGACGGTATCGACGGGTCGGGACATAGGATGGGCCTCGCGCGGGCGTTGGAATGGCTTGCAGGTTTGAACCGGACCACGCAGGCTGACAAGCATGAGTGATGTCCTGCGGATCGACGCCCTACGTACCGAATTCAACATCGCCGGCCACTGGCGTGCCGCGGTGGACGGGCTGAGCCTATCTCTTGCCCGTGGCGAAACCCTCGCTCTGGTGGGCGAAAGCGGCTGCGGCAAATCCATCACCGCGCTGTCCATCATGGGTCTCGTCCCCGATCCGGCCGGCCGCATTGCCGGCGGCTCGATCCAGCTTGACGGCACCGAACTGGTTGGGCTGCCCGAGAAAAAGCTCGAAAAGCTACGCGGCGACCGCATGGCGATGATTTTCCAGGAGCCGATGACCAGCCTCAACCCGGTGATGACCATCGGGGACCAGGTGGCCGAAGCCCTCATTCTCCATCGCGGCCTGTCCCGCGCCGAAGCCGATCGGCTGGCGCTGGCCGCCCTGGAAGAAGTCAAAATCCCGTCGGCGGCCAGCCGCTTCCATGACTACCCGCACCAGTTCTCCGGCGGCATGCGCCAGCGCGTGATGATCGCCATCGCACTCGCCTGCGAACCCGCGCTGCTGCTGGCCGATGAGCCCACCACCGCGCTCGATGTCACCATCCAGGCCCAGGTGCTTGGCCTGCTCGCCGATCTCAAGGACCGGCACGGGATGGCGATGCTGTTCATCACCCATAATCTCGGGGTAGTCGCCCAGATCGCCGACCGGGTGGCGGTGATGTACGCCGGGCAGATCGTCGAGCAGGGCGCGGTCAGCCGCATCTTCGCCGACCCGCAGCACCCCTATACGCGCGCGCTGTTCGCCGCCATTCCTCGGATGGATATCGACGGGCAGGATCTTGCCGCCATCGGTGGCCGCGTTCCCCCGCTCGATGCCATGCCAACCGGCTGCCGTTTCGCCCCGCGCTGCCCGTTGCGGCGGACCGGGTGTGATCTGCCGCAGGCGTTGCTGCCAACCAGCGAGGATCATCTGACGCGTTGCCACGTCGCGAGTGACGGCACGCAGGGCTCACTCTTGAAGGACACTCCCAATGCTTGATCCCAAAGGCCGCGTCGCCATGGTCTCCGGGGCTTCCCGGGGCATTGGGCGCGCCATCGCCGAACGGCTGCGCGCCAGCGGGTTTCGGATTTCGGCCGGGGTGCGCTCGCCCGGCGGGATGGCGGACGGCGATGATATGATGGTGCAGCGCTATGACGCCGAGCGGGCGGAGGATGCGGCGGCGTGGGTTGATGCCACGATGGCCCGCTTCGGCCGGATCGATGTGCTGGTGAACGCGGCGGGGATTTCAACGCCGCGGGTGAAGCTCGACGATCCGGACGAGGCGGGGCTGGACGGGATGTGGCGGGTGAACGTGAAGGGGCCGCTGCGGATGATCCGCGCGGCGTTGCCTCATCTGAAAGCGGGTGGCGAGGGGCGGGTGATCAACATCGCCTCGCTGTCGGGCAAGCGGGTGGCGAATGAGAATTTTGGTTATGCGATAAGCAAGTTTGCCCTGATGGCGCTGACGCAGGCGGTGCGGCGCGAGGGGTGGGACGCCGGCATCCGGGCGACGGCGCTGTGTCCGGGGTTTGTGGCGACCGACATGACGGCGTACGTGACGACGGCGCCGCGGGAGAAGATGACGCGGCCGGAGGATATCGCGGCGCTGGCGGAGATGCTGGTGCTGCTGCCGAATACGGCGACGATTGGGGAATTGCTGGTGAACTGGCGGCTGGAGCCGATGCTGTAGCGGCGCGGCGTGGGGTTGCCGGCGCGGTGATGCCGAGCATGCGGCAGATCGGGCGCAGGATGGCGGCGGCGCGCGGGGCGGCGGCGAGGAAGGCGGCGGTGGCGGGCTCGGCCATGAGGTGTTGCAGCTGGGCGCCGTAGCCGGCGGCGCGGTGGCCGATGGCGACGACGAGCCAGGCATGGCCGCTGGGCAGGCACAGGCGGGGCGGACGGGGGACGCTGGCACGGCGCGCGCGGAGCCGGGGGATGGCACCGATATGGGCGGCGAGATGGGCCAGGCGGCGGGCGGCGCGGGTGAGACGGGTCCAGAGCGGGAGGATGAGGCCGACGCGGCGGCGATCGCGCAGCAGGGCATGCGCGACCAGGGCCGCGAGGCCGGCCAGGATGAGGCCGAACCGGCGGGCAACATCGGGCGCGGCTGGCGGGGCCGGGATGGACGCGGCGATCATGAAAAAATTCCTAGAACGCTGGCGAAACCGGCGCAAGGAATCATTTTGGCGAGGGGCTAGCCCGTCCTATTCATGGGGCTGACGTTCGTTTCGCGATTTGAGCGGCGGGCATGGATTTCCTGTCGCCTGTTTCATCGCGGTAGCCGGTGGTTTTTGATGGGCGTTGGGGTTTCGGGCTGCGGTTGGTTCGGGGGC
>CAIMWH010000054.1 GCA_903845065.1 uncultured Rhodospirillales bacterium
ACACATTTCGCAAGGCGGCAGATGCTGAAGATACTGGAAACCAAGCGCTTCGAACACAGCGCGCATCGGGCCGCCGGCGATGATGCCGGTGCCGGCGGAGGCGCTGCGCAGCACCACGGAGCCCGCACCGAAATCGCCCGTCACGTCATGATGCAGCGTGCGGCCTTCCTTCATCGGCACCCGGATCATGGTGCGCTTGGCGCGATCGGTGGCCTTGCGGATGGCCTCCGGCACTTCGCGCGCCTTGCCGGCGCCGTAGCCGACGCGGCCCTTCTGATCACCCACCACAACGAGCGCGGCAAAAGCGAAACGACGACCGCCCTTAACCACCTTCGCGACGCGGTTGATGGTGACCAGCTTGTCGATCAGGTCATCGCCGCCATCGCGGTCCTGGCGCTCACGATCGCGTCCGCCGCGATTGCGATCGCCGCCTTCCCTCGGTTCACGTGCCATGCTGCTTCCCCTTAGAAGGCCAGACCGCCCTCTCGGGCGGCCTCGGCAAGCGCCTTGACGCGCCCGTGGTAAAGATAAGCGCCGCGATCAAACACCACTTCAGTGATGCCCGCCGCCAACGCGCGTTCGGCGACCAGCTTGCCGACAGCCGCGGCTGCGGCCTTGTCGGCACCGGTCTTGAGAGCTTCGCGCAGGTTGCGATCGAGGCTCGAAGCGGCCGCGACGGTGCGGCCCTGCGTGTCATCGATCACCTGGGCGTAGATATGCTGGCTGGAGCGAAACACCGAAAGACGTGCCCGACCAGCCGCCTTGCGGCGCAGCTGAAAGCGCAGGCGCTCGCGCCGACGCTGTGAAAGTTCCTTGCTATCGCTCACTTCTTCTTACCTTCCTTGCGGAGGATCTGCTCGCCCTCGAACTTCACGCCCTTGCCCTTGTAGGGCTCGGGCGGACGCCAGGCGCGGATCTCGGCACAGACCTGGCCGACGAGGCGCTTATCGACGCCCTCGACCTTGATCGATGTCGGCTTCTCGCAACTCACCTTGATCCCGGTGGGGATCTTGAAGTTCACATCGTGCGAGAACCCGAGGTTCATCACCAGCATGTCGCCCTGGACGGAGGCGCGGTAGCCGGTGCCGGTAATTTCCATCGACTTCGCATAACCCGTCGACACGCCGCGGACCATGCTCGCGACGAGGGCACGGGTGGTGCCCCACATCATGCGGGCCGGGGCCGAGTTGCCGCGGGGGGCGACGACGACCTTGTCGCCTTCGACCGTGGTGTCCACCTTGTCGGTCAGCGGCAGCGAAAGTTCGCCGAGCTTGCCCTTCACGGTGATGAGATCGCCGACCAGCGCCACTTGGACGCCAGCGGGGATCGGAACAGGATATTTGCCTACGCGTGACATTGCCTGCTCTCCCTCAGAACACGCGGCAGAGAACTTCGCCGCCAACATTGGCAGCGCGGGCCTCGGCATCGCTCAGCACGCCACGCGGCGTCGACAGGATCGAGGTGCCAAGGCCGGCATAGACCCGCGGCAGTTCCTTGATCTTGGAGTAGACGCGACGGCCGGGCTTGGAAACGCGGCTGATTTCCTTGATGACCGGCTCACCCTCGTTGTACTTCAGCTCGATGCGCAGCATCGAGATGCCGGGGCGCACGGCCTCGGTGGCGAAGCCGCGGATGTAGCCTTCACGACGGAGCGCGTCGAGCACGTTGGCACGCAACTTGGACGCCGGAGCAACACACGAGGTGTGGCGGGCGTGCTGCGCGTTGCGGATGCGGGTGAGCATATCACCCAGCGGATCTGACATCGACATGCCGGGATTCCTTACCAGCTCGCCTTGGTCATGCCCGGGATTTGCCCCGAGCTGGCCAGGTCGCGCAGTGCAATGCGGCACAGTTTGAACTTACGATAGTTGCCGCGGGCGCGGCCGGTCAGCTCGCACCGCAGCCGCACGCGCACCTTGGCGCCGTTGCGGGGGAGTTCGGCGAGCTTGAGCGAGGCATTGAAGCGATCCTCGACCGGCAGCGTGCGATCCATGACGATCGACTTAAGGGCAAGACGCTTGCCCTTGTCGCGCGACGCCATGTGTTCCCGCTTCGCATTGCGGTTGACCTGTGAGGTCTTGGCCATCCTGTTCTGTCCTCCGGAACCTGCCGGCACCGCCGGCGGTTTTCCAAACCAAGTGCCCCCGAGGGGGCGTTACATTAAGCCGCTCTCAGCCCTGGAAGGGGATGTAGAACTGCTTCAGCAGAGCCTTCGCCTCGGCATCGCTTTTCGCCGACGTGACGAAAACGATATCCATGCCGCGGATCGAGTCGACCCGGTCATACACAATTTCCGGGAATACTATCTGTTCCTTCATGCCCATGGCGAAGTTGCCACGGCCATCGAAACCCTTGCCGCCCGGAACGCCACGGAAATCGCGGACGCGGGGGAGCGCGATGGTCACGAGACGGTCAAGGAACTCATACATGCGCGCCTTGCGGAGCGTCACCTTGCAGCCGATCGGCAGGCCCTTGCGGATCTTGAAGCCGGCAATCGCCTTCTTCGCAACCGTCTTGACCGGACGCTGACCACTGATGAGGGCCAGTTCGGCCACCGCGCTGTCGAGCTTCTTCTGGTCACCGGTGGCTTCACCGACGCCCATGTTGATGACGATCTTCTGCAGCTTCGGCACCTGCATTGGGTTCGTGTAACCGAACTCCTTCTGCATGGCCGGGCGCACGACATCGACATAGTGCTTGGCCAGACGCGGGGTCTCTTCCGGCGCCGCCTGGGCGGGACCGGCCGCGGCCGTGGCGAGGCTATCGGCCTTGCCGGCACCCTTGGAAATCTTGGCCGGCGGAGCGCCGGCGCCGCGCGGACCGGCGTTCTTGCCCGAACCCTTGCCGCCCTTGTTCTTGCTGTCGCTCACGATGGACTCCTCAGCTCTCGATCACGTTGCCGTTGGCCTTGGCAACGCGGACCTTGCGGCCGTCCTCGAGCACCCGGAAGCTGACCTTGGTGGCCTGGTCGGACTTCGGATCAACGAGTTTCAGGTTGGAAAGATGGATGGTGGCTTCCTTGGGGATGATCCCACCTGGCTGCCCCATGCCGGACGGCTTGGTATGGCGCTGGGCGATGTTGACGCCCTGAACCACCGCGCGATCCTCCTTCGGAATCACCCGTAGCACTTCACCGCGCTTGCCGCGGTCAGCGCCGGTGACGACGAGGACGGTATCGCCCTTGCGAATACGAGCGGCCATTACAGCACCTCCGGCGCAAGCGAGATGATCTTCATGAACTTCTTCGCGCGCAGTTCACGCACAACCGGGCCAAAGATGCGGGTGCCGATCGGCTCCTGCGACTTGTTGATCAGCACCGCGGCGTTGCGATCAAAGCGGATCGCGCTGCCATCCGCGCGGCGGACCGGGAAGGACGTGCGCACGATCACCGCCTGGTGAACGTCGCCCTTCTTGACCTTGCCACGGGGGATCGCGTCCTGAATGGCCACGACGATGACATCGCCGACCGAGGCGGTCTTCCGCTTGGAGCCGCCCAGCACCTTGATGCACTGCACCCGACGAGCGCCCGAGTTATCGGCGACAT
>CAIMWH010000055.1 GCA_903845065.1 uncultured Rhodospirillales bacterium
CGTCGACATCAAGTATTTCGACCTGGGGATCGAGTATCGCGACCAGACCGATGACCAGGTGACCGTCGATGCCGCCAATGCCATCAAGAAGTACGGCGTCGGGGTGAAGTGCGCCACCATCACGCCGGACGAGGCCCGCGTCGAGGAGTTCAAGCTCAAGAAGATGTGGCGCTCGCCCAACGGCACCATCCGCAACATCCTCGACGGCACCATCTTCCGCGAGCCGATCATCTGCAACAACGTGCCCCGTCTGGTGCCGCACTGGTCCAAGCCGATCGTCATTGGCCGTCATGCCTATGGCGACATCTACCGCGCCACCGAGACCAAGATCCCGGCGCCCGGCAAAGTCATGCTGGTCTACCAGCCCGCCGATGGCTCGCCCGCCCAGGTGATGGACGTGCATGACTTCAAGGGCCCCGGCGTCGCGATGGGCATGCACAACACCACCGCCTCCATCGAAGGCTTCGCCCGCGCCAGCTTCAACTACGGCCTGGCCCGCGGCTACCCGGTGTACCTGTCGACCAAGAACACCATCCTCAAGGCCTATGACGGCGTCTTCAAAGACACCTTCGAGGCGATCTACCTCAACGAGTTCAAGGGCCGCTTTGACGCCGCCGGCCTGACCTACGAGCACCGCCTGATCGACGACATGGTCGCCTCCGCCCTCAAGTGGGAAGGCGGCTACCTGTGGGCCTGCAAGAACTACGACGGTGACGTGCAGTCCGACATCGTGGCCCAGGGCTTCGGCTCGCTCGGCCTGATGACCTCGGTGCTGCTGAGCCCCGACGGCAACACGGTGGAAAGCGAGGCGGCGCATGGCACCGTGACGCGCCACTATCGTGAGCATCAGAAGGGCCGCGAAACCAGCACCAACCCGATCGCCTCCATCTTCGCCTGGACGCGTGGCCTGATCTATCGCGGCCGCTTCGACAACACCCCCGACGTGACCGCCTTCGCGGAAACGCTGGAGCGCGTTTGCATCGAGACGGTTGAAGCCGGCCACATGACGAAGGACCTGGCGAGCCTGATCTCGAAGGAGCAGCCCTGGATGAACACCCAGACGTTCCTTTCCAAGATCGACTCCAACCTCCAGAAGGCGATGGCCTGATCGACGCCTCTCCCCCCTCCCGGGCAACCGGGAGGGGCTTGGCGGATTCGGTCGAGCCAGACTCGCCCGCCGCCGTCCGTGCCACGCGCGCGACCTTCCTCATCCTCGGCATCATCGCGGCCGCATGGGCACCCCTGGTGCCATTCCTCAAATTGCGTCTCGCCCTCGATGACGCCGAGCTTGGCCTGATGCTGCTGTGCATCGGCGGTGGGTCGCTTCTGAGCGCCCCCTTGGCCGGATGGGCCACGGCACGGGTGGGATGCCGCACCCTGCTGCTCGCGGTCGGCGCGGTATACTGCGTCACCTTGCCCGCCCTCACAGTCCTGCCAGGAGTGCCGGCAACGGCGGTGGCACTGGCCGTGTTCGGTGCCGCGCTCGCAGCCATCGATGTGGCGATGAACGCACAGGCCGTGGTGGTGGAGCGCGCCACCGGCCGGGCGATGATGTCCGGCTTTCATGGCCTGTTCAGTGGCGGCGCGCTGGTCGGCGCGTCGCTGGTGAGCCTCGCATTGTGGTTTGGCATAACGCCGCTCCAAGCCACCATCGCGCTATCCACGGTGTCGGCGGCCATCCTGCTGTCCCAGGCGCCCGGCCTGCTGCCCCGCGCCGGGCCGGCCACCGCCGGCTTGGCGATGCCGCGCGGTCGGCTGGCACTGATAGGCGTGCTGTGTTTTCTCGGTTTCATGGCCGAAGGTGCCGTCCACGACTGGACCGCCGTGCTGCTGCGGTTCCATCGCGATGCCGATGCCGCAACTGCCGGCCTGGCCTATGCCGCCTTCGCGGTGGCGATGACGTTCGGCCGGTTGACCGGCGATGCCGTCCTGAGACGCCTTCCCGCGGTAATGGTGCTGCGTTGGGGCGCGTTGATCGCCGCGGCCGGCTTCGCCCTGATGACCGGCATTCCCAGCATCCCCGCGGCCCTGCTCGGCTGCGCCCTGATCGGCATCGGCGAGGCCAACATCGTCCCTGCCCTGTTCAGCGCAGCCGCCCGTATCCGCGGCGTTGATCCCAGCCACGCCATCGCCGCCGTTGCTGCCCCCGGCTATGTCGGCCTCCTCGTCGGCCCCGCGATAATCGGCTTGGCGGCGCAGGCAACCAGCCTGCCGGTGGCGCTTGGGGCCGCTGGCCTGCTACTGCTGGCGATCACCGCCTTTGCCCGCATTGCCACCGCCGAGGAACCCGATGCCGCGCCCCATCCTGATCGACACTGACCTGCCCGAATTCGGCGAGCCGACCGTGCAGCCGGCCATCCCCACCAGCACCTACCAGGCACGCGTCGCCGAGGCGATGCAGCGGGCGCGAACCGCCGAGCATGACGCCCTGGTGGTCTATGGGGACCGCGAGCACGCCGCCAACGTCGCCTACCTCACCGGCTATGATCCGCGTTTCGAGGAAGCGCTGCTGGTGGTTCTACCCGGCCGCCGCCCGACCCTGCTGGTCGGCAACGAGGGTTGGTCCTACGCCGAGCTTGCCGGCGGGGACTTCGACCGGTTGCTGTGCCAGACGTTCTCGCTCCCCGGCCAGCCCCGCGGCAGCCAGAAGCCGCTGCCGGTCCTGCTTGCCGAGGCGGGCCTGGTCAAAGGCATGCGCATCGGCGCCGTGGGATGGAAGATCTTCGAGCCGGCTGATCCGGGTGCCACCGTTGAGTGGCTCGACCTGCCCGAATTCATCGCCAGCCACCTGCGTGCCATCGGGCCAACCAGCAACGCCACCGCGATTTTCCAGAACCCGGAAGACGGATTGCGCGCGATCAACGAGGTGGACCAACTCGCGGGCTTCGAGTTCGCCGCCACCTACGCCTCGCAGGCGCTGCGCAACGTGCTGTTCGGGCTGCAACCCGGCATACGCGAGCTTGAGGCGGCACGACTGATGGCGCTGCCGGGCCTGCCCCTGGCCTGCCATCCCATGCTCTCCGCCGGCGACCGGGCGTCGCGCGGGCTGCCGAGCCCGTCCGCACGGATCATCGCGGCGGGCGATCCGTTCACCATGGCCTGCGGCATCCAGGGCGCGCTGTCCGCCCGCGCCGGCTTCGTGGTGGCCTCCGCCGCCGAACTGCCTGACGGCATCCAGGACTACGTGGAGAAACTGGTCGCCCCCTATTTCGCCGCCGTCGCCGAATGGTACGAAGCAGTGGGCATCGGCACCACCGGCGGCGCGCTGTACGACATCATCCATCGCCGTATCGGAGACCCGTTCTTCGGCGTCGGCCTCAACCCCGGCCATCTCATCCACATCGACGAATGGATGCATTCGCCGATCTTCCCCGGCAGCACCATCCCGCTCCGCTCGGGCATGGCGATCCAGGTGGACGTGATCCCCGCGACCCATTCGCCCTGGTTCACCACCAACATCGAGGACGGCATCGCGCTCGCCGATACCCCCCTGCGCGCCGAGTTTGCCGCCCGCTACCCCGAGGCGTGGGAGCGTATCGAGGCACGCCGGGCGTTCATGGCCGATGTGCTCGGTATTCGCCTGAAGCCGGAGGTGCTGCCGTTCAGCAATATTCCGGCCTACCTGCCACCGTTCCTGCTTAGTCCTCGCCGCGTCATGGCAATGGGGTAGAACTTTCCGCTTGCCTGGTGCGACGGGAATAGAGCGGGCTTCACGTTCGTCCCATTATGCCCACATCACGTCTACCAAAAGGGGAACCCACGATGAACGATCTGCATGGCCTGTCCGGTCTCAAGGAATATCCGCTCGCCCGTCGTGGGCTGATGATGAGTGGACTGATGAGCGGGCTGACGCTCGCCACCACCCGCGTCGAGGCGCAGGTGATCCACACCGACAGCACCGGCATCGAAGCCGGCGAAGTCAAAATCCCGGTCGGTGACACCGAACTCCCCGGCTATTTCGCCAAGCCGGTAGGAGCCGGCCCGTTCCCCATCGTGCTGGTGAACGAGGAAATCTTCGGCGTTCATGAATACATCAAGGACACCTGCCGCCGCTTCGCCAAGGCCGGCTATGCCGCCATCGCGCCGGAAATCTACGCCCGCCTCGGCGATCTCTCGAAAATGACCGACGTCGGCCAGATCGTCAGCCAGGTGATCAGCAAGGCCCCGGACGCCACCATGCTGAAGGACCTCGATGGTGCCGTGGCCTACGCCGCTGCCCATGGCGGGGCCGCAACGCGGCTCGGTGTCACCGGCTTCTGCCGCGGCGGCCGCAACACCTGGCTGTATGCCGCACATAATCCGAACCTGAAGGCAGCGGTCGCCTGGTATGGCCCGGTGGGTGGCGCACCCAGCGACATCCAGCCGAAATCGGCAGCCGACGTCGCGGTCGATATCAAATGCCCGCTGCTCGGCCTCTACGGCGGCAAGGATGGCGGGATCAAGGTGGAGGACGTCCAGGCCGCCGCCGCCAAGGCGAAGGCCGCCGGCAAGACGGTGGAAATCGTCGTCTACCCCGAGGCCCCACACGGGTTCCACGCCGACTACCGCCCCAGCTACCGCGCCGAGGACGCCGCGGACGGCATGAAGCGCCTGCTGGCATGGTTCAAGCAGTACGGCGCGGTCTGATCTACTCGACTGCTTCCGTGCCCAGATAGGCTGCGATCACGCGGGGATCACCGGCAATAGCCTCCGGAGGCCCCGCGGCGATCAACGCCCCGGCGTCCAGCACGAAAATCTGGTCCGACACCCGCATCACCGCCTGCATGTCATGCTCCACCAGCAGCACGCTGACCCCGCGATCGCGAACCAGGCGCAGAATGGTGACAATGTCTTCGGTCTCGGTGGCGTTGAGACCGGCGCAGGGCTCATCAGCCAGCAACAGCACCGGACGCGCCGCAATCGCCCGCGCAAGTTCAAGCCGCCGCAGATAGCCCACCGTCATGTCACCAGCCGGGCGCCCGGCGAGATCGCTCAATCCCGTCAATGCCAGTGCATCGTCGGTAACAGCAGCGATGTCCCGCGCGCCATCCCGGCCGAACAGCGCACCAATACGCACATTTTCCCGCACCGAGAGGTCAGCGAACGGCTTGGCGATCTGGAAGCAGCGCGCAATGCCGGCACGTGCCAGCTGTGTCGTCGGTGTGCCATCGATCCGGGTTTTGCCGAAAAAGATGTGCCCCTCGCTGGGGGCCAGATACCCGGTGACAAGATTGAAGATGGTGGACTTACCGGCACCGTTGGGCCCGATCAGCGAGCAGATGCTCCCCTCCGGCACCGCGAAGGACACATCATTGGTTGCAACCAGGCCTCGGAAACGCTTCGTGACGTGCTCAAGCCGGAGGATCGGCGTGCTCATCCCTTGGCCCTCCCGCCAAACAATCCGCCCTTGAACAACCCGATGATGCCCTTCGGCGCGGCCAGCACCAGCAGCACCAGCAGCGCGCCGGTGATGAACATGTGGATCGACAGCAGGCGGCCAAGCACCACCTGGGTCAGAATCACCATCACCGCCGAACCCAGGAACGGACCAACCAACGTGCCCATGCCGCCGAGCAGGTTGTAGACGATCATGTTGAGGCTGAACTCGGTACGGTACACCGACGACGTGGTGATATAGCCCAGGCTGTGCGCGTAGATGACGCCCAGGGCGCCCGTCAGCGCCGCACTCAGGATAAACATCATGATCTTGTAGCGCTCGGTCGGCACACCGAGCATGCGCGCGGTGTCCTCGTCCTCGCGGATCGCCATCAGCCCGGCGCCAATGCGGCCATTCTTGATGGCGAACGCGATGCACCCCACCACCACCGTCGCGATCAGCAGCACGTCGTAGAACAGCGCCTCCGGCCGCAGGCCAAAAGCGGCGATACGCGGCAACACGAGCCCCATCGAGCCCTTGAAGACATCGACATTGTTGGTGAGTTCGGCCAACACCTGGGACACGCCCAACATCGCCACGGCGAAATAAATGCCGCGCAGGCGCAGGATCGGCCAGGCCACCACCGCAGCGGCCAAGGCACAGACGACGCCTCCGACGATAAGGCCGAGGCCAAAGCCCAGCAGCGGCTGCCCCTTCATCAATTCCGTCTCGAACAACCCGGCAGAGAACGCCCCGAGGCCAATGAATGCCGCGTGGCCAAAGCTCCAATAGCCAGCGAAACCGCCCAGCAACGTCCAGGCCAACCCAAGCGCCGCCGAGAGCAGGATCAACTGCCCCACCCGCACGTAAAACGGCATCACCATGAACGGAACCGCCGCCGCCACTATCAACAACACGATGGACACGACAATCCACCACCGATGCGCCCGTATCGCTTGCACCAGCATCTAGCGGGAGCCCGCGAAAGCGTTGCCGAGCAGCCCGGACGGCCGTACCAGCAACATCAGCACCAGCACGGCAAACATCATGGCATTCGGGAACGCCGCGCCGATCAACTGCGAGGTGCCGGTGCTCATCACACCGAGGACCAGCCCGCCGACCAGCGCCCCCGCCGGGCTGCCGACGCCCCCGAGCACCACGACGACGAAGGCGTTCAACGTCCACAATCCTTCATCAGGCGGCGAAAACGGCAACACGATGCCGAGAATGGCGCCCGCCGCCCCGGCAAACGCGGCCGATACCGCGAATGTCAGGCCATAGATGTGATGCGCGTTCACCCCGCACAGCCGCGCCGCCAGTTCCTGCTGCGCGGTAGCGCGAATAACCCGCCCCATTTTCGAACGCTGCAGAATCATCGCCAACGCGCCGAGCAGCACCAGACTCGCCGCCAACGCCGCCAGCCGCACCGGATCGAGCACGATCGAGCCTAGCACCAACGGATGCCCGGAATAGGACGGCGTGATGCTGCGCAGGTCCGGCGAAAAAACCAGCACCAACGTGTTGCGCAGCATCAGCGCCACCCCGAACGTCACCAGCATCGAGGCAACATGGGACGAGCGATCAACGGCAAGCTGGATCAACACGCGCTGATAGACGTACCCGAACACGGCGAGCACCCCCATCACCACCGGAATGGCGAGCAGCGGATCAACGCCGAGCGAATGCCAGACGAACCAGGCGAGATAGGCCCCGATCATCACCAAGGCGCCGTGGCTGAGGTTAACCACCCCCATCACCCCGAAGATCAGCGAAAAGCCGACCGCCGACAGCGCATAGAGCCCGCCGAGCACCAGCCCGTCGGCAATCGTCTGGATCGCCAGCATCGGCGTTGGATCAGGTTCGCTGCGCCCAGGGCGGAGTGGGATAGGTATAGGCCGCCGTCTTGGCGTTCGCCGGCGACACCACTTCGGGCGCGCCGCCCACCACCTGGCCAACCCACGGGCCCATGACCACCGGGTCGCCATCGCCCTGCTCGGTGAACTTGATGCGGCTGTACTGGGTCTCGATATCGATGTTCGCCAGCGCATCGCGGACTTTCGCCGGATCGATGCTCTTGGCCGCCATCATCGCCTCGAGATAGGTGACAATGCATGCCGCACCGGCCGACACATGATAGGCGAGCGGGCGGGTATAGTTCTTCTTGTAGTACGCGGCGAACGCGGCCGACGTGCCGAAGAAGCGATCCTTCAGCGGCGCGCGCTCATCCCAGTAGGTCTGGAAGTAGATCCCATTGGCGGCCTTGCCGAGCGTGTCGCGGAAGCTTCCGAGTTGCGGGCCAAGCCCCTGGAACAGCAGGTTAACGTTGGTGCCGGTGGCAATCATCTGCTTGGCCAGCAGCAGGTTGTCCTGGTCATGCGTCATGCAGATCAGCGCCTCGGGCGTCTTGGCGCGAATGGCGGCGAGTACCGAGGAGGCATCGGTAATGGTTTCCGGGAACGCGTAGCTGTCGAGCATCGGAATGCCCTGCGCCTTCATCGCGTTCATCACCCCGGTGGCGGCGGTCTTGGAGAAGGCATCGTTGGTGTAGATCACCGAGTAGTTCTGCACCGGCGGCGCCAGCGTCTTGATGAACGCGGCGGTCGAGAGGAACTGCCGCGTGGCGCGCGGGAAGAACCCAAACATGTACTTGTAGCCCTGGACGAAAATCTGGTCCGAACCGCCGCCGGCCTGCACCATCGGCTTCTCCGCCCGCTCGGTGATCGCCGCGGTGGGCAGCACGATATTGCTGCCGAAACTGCCGAGGTAGAAATCCACACCATCGTCGATCTGCCGCTGGATCAGAGTAACGGCGCGCGAAGGGTCCGAAGCATCATCAAAAAGCTTGAGTTCAAGCTTGTACTTGGTGCCGGCGATTTCGACGCCGCCCATCTCATTGATGAACTTCACCGCGGTCGCGTAGCCGTTGTTCACATTGAGCCCGGTCTCGGCGCCGCCGCCGCTGAGCGGCACCGAACCGCCGAAGGTGATGGTCTTGGTCGCCTGCGCCGAAGCGCCGCGAATGGCGGGGGCCGCGAGGGCGACACCGCCGGCCATCTTTACCATCGTCCGTCGTGAAATCGTCATGATCGCTCTCCAATGCTGACGGAAGTCTACACCCGGTCAGCCGCTAGTCGAGGCTCGCCAGCAGCCCCGCCAGCAGTTTTCCACGCCGCGCCAGGCTTTCGACGTTGATATATTCACCCAGCGTATGGAAACCGTCACCGGCAACGCCAAGCCCATCCAGGGTGGCGATGCCCATCGCGCCGGTGAAATTCCCATCCGAGCCGCCGCCCGAACTTTGCGCCGGGATATCGAAGCCGAGGCGAAGGGCAATGCGCTGCGCGTGACGATGCAGCGCCATGGTGCGCTCGTCGGTTTCCCACACCGGGCGGGTGACGGTGCGTTCCACCTTGAACTGCACGTCATTGCCGGTCGGCCGCAAGCCCAGCATGGCGGCCACGCCGCGATCGAGGTCTTCCTGGCGCTTGGCCATCGACAGCGCCTCGGCGGTGCAGGTGGTGGTCACGCAGTTCACCCACTGCCCGCCATGCATCACGCCGACGGAGAAGGTGCAGTCCTCGGTGGTCATGTCCTCGATGGCGATGATCTGGCGGGCCATTTCGCGAATGGCGGAGCGGCCGTCGGCCAGCCGGGCACCGGCATGGCTCGGCTTGCCGGTCGACTCCATGCGGAACCGGGCGATGGCATAGCGGCCTGTCACCACGCCGCCATCGGCCCGGGCCGGCTCGGGGATCAGCACATATTTGTGCCGCGCCGCCTCGGCCTCGATGACATCCCGGGTAGAGGGCGAGCCAACCTCTTCATCGGAGGTAAGCAGCACCGTAACCGGCAGCCGGGTGGCAATGCCGGCACGCTGGAGTTGCCGGATGGCTTCGAGCGCCATGTAGTTGCCGCCCTTCATGTCGAGAATCCCGGGGCCGTAGCAGCGCCCACCCTCCACCTTGAACGGCAACCGGGCGAGAGTTCCAATCGGATGCACCGTATCGAGATGGCCCATCACCAGGATGCCGGGGGCGCTCGACTCGTGCGGGAAGGTGGCACGCACGCAATCCCCGAAGCCCAGCCGGCCGGCAATGCGTGAGGTTTGTGCCCCCATGATCGCGAGGTCGCGGCCGGCGAGATCCATGCAGCGGTTCACCGCGGCGGCGTCATAGGTCGGGCTTTCGCACTCGATCCAGGGTCGCAGCCCCGCCAGCATGGCATCGGTATCGAACGGCAACGCGTTGGGGTCCATGGCGCAGGCTCCGGCTGGTTTGGTCCAGCATGTGCGGGCCGCAGGGCTGGCGCAATCCCGGTCGGGTTGCGCGGCGGCGGGCGGACGGGGACATTCGTCGCATGAGCAATACAATGAACGAAACCATGGATGGGCTGCCCGCCCCGCAGCGCCGCCTCGCCATGCTGACGCTCGGCCTGGCGATCTCGGTCTCCGTGCTGAGCAGTTCCGTCGCCAACGTGGCCCTGCCCACCATTGCGCGAGACCTCGCGGTTACGCCGGCCGCCTCGGTCTGGGTGGTCAACGCGTTCCAGATCGCGGTGATGGTGGCCTTGCTGCCATGCAGTTCGCTGGGCGACATCTACGGCTACCGGCGGGTCTACGGCGTCGGCCTGGTGGTGTTCACGCTGGCCTCGCTGGCCTGCGCGCTGGTTCACACGCTGCCCCTGATGATCGTCGCCCGCGTCGTGCAGGGGCTCGGCGGTGCCGGCCTGATGAGCGTGAACACCGCTTTGGTAAGGTTCATTTTCCCACGCGCGCAACTCGGGCGCGGCATGGGGTTCAACGCGCTCGTGGTGGCGAGTTCCTCCGCCATGGGCCCCACCATCGCGGCCGGCGTGCTCTCGGTGGCGTCCTGGCCCTATCTGTTTGCTATCAACGTGCCGATCGGGCTTGCCGCACTGGCATTGCTGGGCAACCTCCCGCTGACACCCCGCGCCCGACATCGGTTCGATCTGCCCAGTGCCGCCCTCAACGCCGCCACCTTCGGCCTGCTGATCGCAACGTTGGACGCCATCGGCTACGGCGGCGGCAGCCTGCTGGCGCTGGGCGAGTTCGTCGCGCTGCTGGTGGTGGGTGGCATCTTCGTCCGCCGCATGCTGCTGATCCCGGCGCCGATGTTGCCGGTGGACCTCTTCCGCCGGCCGGTGTTCGCACTCTCGGTGGCGAGTTCGGTGTGCTGTTTTATCGGCCAATCAAGCGCCTACGTCGCAATCCCCTTCCTGATGCAAAGCGTCGGTGGCATCTCCGAAGCCTCCACCGGGCTGCTGATGACACCGTGGCCAGCCACCATCGCGGTGATCGCGCCATTCTCGGGTCGCCTGTCGGACCGCTTCTCGGCCGGCCTGCTCGGCGGAGTCGGCCTCACCATCATGACCATCGGCATGCTCCTGATCGGCTTCATGCCGGCGCATCCGCAATGGTGGGATGTCGCGTGGCGGATGGCGCTGTCGGGTGCCGGATTCTCGCTGTTCCAGGCCCCCAACAACCGCCTCCTGATCAGCGCCGTGCCACGCGAACGCAGCGGGGCGGGCAGCGGCATGCTGTCCACCTCGCGTCTGCTCGGCCAGGCCGTGGGTGCCGCGATGGTGGCGATCTGCTTCACCCTGAACCAGGGCGCCGGCATCGCGCAGGGCGCGACGGTGGCGATTTTCACCGGTGCCGGCTTCGCCGCGGTTGCCACAGTGCTGAGTTGCCTTCGTCTTGGTCGGTAGCCCCTTCCCTCCCCGGCTGTGCGCTGCTAAAGCCTCGCTCACGGTCGGAGCGTAGCGCAGTCTGGTAGCGCACCAGTCTGGGGGACTGGGGGTCGTGGGTTCGAATCCCGCCGCTCCGACCATCTTCCCCCAAGCCTGTCGTTGAAAGCGACACGGCTCCGGTGTCCCTCATCTGCCCTGGAGACCCGCGGCAATGCATCCGCCCGAGTGCCACTGATGCAGGCCCAGGCGATAGTGCGGCAAAGCGCGCGGAATGATCGCCCTTTCCTTCAAACCATCGTTTTCGGCGGCGCACTGGTGGCGACGCTTGCGGTGTTTTTCCGGCTGCAACTGATCAACGGCTTCACCGTGCTGTTTGGCGATCGTGGTGACGCGGTGATCGTGGCAGCCCTGCTGGAACACTGGTTCAACGTTTTCCGGGGCCTCGAACCGTGGGATATGCCACAGTACTTTTATCCGCACGCCGACATCCTTGGCTACAATGAAGGATTCTTCCTGTTCGGAGCAATCTACGCAGCATTCCGGTTTGTCGGTCTCGATCCATTTCTGTCCTCAGAACTAGTAACTGCCGCCGTCAAGATCATCGGGTTCGCCGGGTTCTTCCTCGCAACCCGGGAAATATTTCGCATATCTTTCATCTGGGCCCTGTTCGGCGCGGTGTTGTTCACCCTCGCCCACAACAGCTTCACCCACGCCTTCCACGCGCAATTGCAGGCAATCGCCTTCGCGCCGGTATTCTGGTTCCTGGTGGCGCGCGTGATACGCGCGATGATCGTCCGTCCGGGCGGCGCGGCGGTCGCGGCCTGGGGTGCCGGCGCGGCGCTATTCTACGCGGCGTGGCTGATCTCAGCTTACTACATGGCCTGGTTCACCGGATTCTTCACGCTCGTCCTCAGCGCCATCCTGCTGGTCATGGCACCACGCGCGGCCCGCGCCGAAACCTTCCGTGTACTCCAGCGGAACCTCCGCCCCCTTTTCCTCTGCACCCTCATCGCGGCCACGGCGCTGCTGCCATTCCTCATCGTCTATCTGCCGAAGGCGCGCGAAACCGGAATGCACCCGTTCGCCACCGCCTTGTCGTTCACGCCCTCCCTGCTCGACATCGTGAATGTCGGCAGCGACAACTGGATGTTCGGCCGCATACGAGACCTGCTGATCCGCATCACCTGCCCGGACTGCTACCTCGACACAGATGAACGCACCGTAGGCCTCGCGCCGCTGCTCCTCCTGGTGTTCCTCGTCGCCGGCGCAACCCTGCGCCCTTGGCGGGACCGGCACTGGAGGACACTGCTGGTCACCGCCATCGCGCTGGCAGTGGTGCTGTGCTGGGCGCTCGCGGTTCATGTGGGCGAACATTCAGCCTGGTACGCGATCTACCAGTTGGTCCCAGGTGCCGCCGGCGTGCGCGTGATCGCCCGATTGCAGATATTCCTGACGGCCCCGCTGCTGGCGGTAGTGGTATGGTTTCTCGCCCGGAGCACCAGCCGCGTCTCCACCCCGGTATTGGCGGCCCTGTCCGGCCTGTTGCTGTTCGCCGAGATGAACACCGGCGCGGTGGACCTGGACCGCCGCGCCGCGCTCGCCCGCGTGATGGTCACAACCCCGGCCCCACCATCCTGCACCGCGTTTTTCGTCTCCGCCGCCGCCGACCAGGGCGAGGACGGCCCGGGCGACGCGCTGTTCAAGCACAACGCGGACGCCATGCTGATCTCCGAGTTGACGCACCTCCCCACCATCAACGGCTTCGCCACCTTCACACCGCCCGACTGGAACTTCGCCTCCCCCCGCCAGCCGGACTACCTCAGTCGGGTGCGCCACTACGCCACCGCCCACAACCTGACAGGCCTATGCCGCCTCGATCTCCCCAGCCAACGCTGGCAGCCACTCGACCAGATCGCCCCCTAGACCTCCCCCAGGTCCGGCGCGGCGAGCAGATGGCCGATCCGGGCAAGGTCGGCGGTCATCTCGTCCGACATCCAGGTGCGGATCGCCTGCACCACATCCCGAAGCGGACGCGCCTTGGGCGCGACCAGGTGGTAGGCCTTCCCGGTGGCGACGCGGCGGCGTGACGCCGGCACCAGCGCGCCTTCCGCGAGCGGACGAGACACCACGCTAAGCCAACCCAGCGCGATCCCTTCGCCATTCATCGCGGCCTGCAACACCACGGCATAGTCGGAGAACTGCACCCAACTGCGCCGCGGCGAACGCCGGCGGGCCGCCTCGCCCCAGAACAACGTCCAGTCGATCAGCGGATCATGGAAATGCAGCAGCGTATGGACTGCCTCGGCGTCCCCATCGAGCGGTCCATGGCTGGCAAGATAGGCCGGGCTGGCAACCGGGATGACCAGTTCGGGGGAAAAATGCCATGAATGGTATTCGCCATCCGTCTCGGGCATCGGCCGCATCGCAAGATCGACATCCCCGGCGGGCCCCCGCAGCGAGCCGGAGAGCAGTTGGAACCGCAGGTCGACCGAGGGAAAATCGCGGTTGAACGCCTGCAACCGCGGGATGAACCAATGGGTGGCGAATGCGGTGGACAGCGAGAGTTCCACCACGTCCTGCCGGGCGTTGCGCGCCGCGATGTCGCGCAACGCATCGCCAACGCGGCCGAAACCCTCGCTCACCGCCCGGTGCAGCACCTGCCCCTCGTCGGTGAGGGTGAGCCCGGCAGGGCTGCGCACGAACAGCCGCACGCCGAGTTCGAGTTCAAGCTGCGCGATATTGCGGCTGACCGACGGCTGCGTGACGTTGAACTCGCGCGCCGCCGCCCCGCAACTGCCACGGCGCGCCGCAGCCTCGAATACCAGCAGGGCCCGGGGCGAGGGGATCAGTTTGCCCAAAGTGGTCATACGTAGAGCGTATGCCCCCCGTAAGCATTGTCAAGATGACGGATCAGCCACGACGGATGATGATGGCTTCGCGCCATCCGCGATGGATCAGCCAGCGCGGCACTGTTTCGCTGTTTTACGGTGTGCCGGCGGGCGCGGCACCGGGATTCCAGGCGGTTCAGCAACAGGGGGCATCAGCAGATGCGCGAGCACGAGATCGGTTCGGATGGCTTGGGGCGTCGCGAGGTCATGCGCATGCTGACGGCCTCGGGTATGGCGGCTGCGGGTTCAGGCTGGCTGGCAGGGCCGGCACTGGCGCAGGCACCGAAGCGCGGCGGCACCATTCGCGCCGCCGGCTACTCGTCGTCCACCGCCGATACGGTGGACCCGGCGAAGCAGACGCTGTCGACCGACTATGTCCGCTGCAACATGTTCTACAACACGCTGACCGCGCTCGACGGCAATCTCGCCCCGCAACCGGAACTCGCCGCCAGCATCGAGAGCGACCGCGCCACGGTATGGACCATCAAGCTGCGCAAGGGCGTCACCTTCCATGACGGCAAGGCCCTGACGGCGGCCGACGTGGTGTATTCCCTCTCCCGCCACAATGACCCCAAGGTGGGCTCGATTGCCAAGCCGCTGGCCGCCCAGATGGTGGAGATCAAGGCGACCGCGCCCGACGAGGTGCAGATCACCCTGTCCTCGCCGAATGCCGATTTCCCGGTGGTGCTGGGAACCTTCCATTTCCATATCATCAAGGAAGGCACCACGGACTTCACCACCGCCATCGGCACCGGCCCATACAAGTGCAAGGAGTTCACCCCGGGCGTGCGCACCATCGGCGTGCGCAACGCGAACTACTGGAAGCCCGGCAAGCCCTATCTCGACGAGATCGAGTTCTTCGGCATCCCCGACGAAACCGCCCGGGTGAACGCGCTCCTCGCCGGCGACATCCACATCGCCGGCGGCATTACCCCGCGCTCCACCCGCCTGATCAAGGCGCAGCCCGGCCTCGCGGTGTTCGAAACGCCGGCCGGCGTCTACACCGACCTCATCACCCGGCTCGACGCGCCGGTTAGCGGCAACCTCGATTTCGCCCTGGCGATGAAATACCTCCAGGACCGCGAGCAGATGCGCGATGCGATCTGGCAGGGCTTCGCGGTCATCGGCAACGACCATCCGATCACCCCCTCCAACCGGTTCTACAACAAGGACATCCCGCAGCGGGCGTTCGATCCGGACCGCGCAAAATT
This sequence comes from uncultured Rhodospirillales bacterium, assembly GCA_903845065.1. GTDB lineage: Bacteria > Pseudomonadota > Alphaproteobacteria > Acetobacterales > Acetobacteraceae > CAIYPH01. The sequence continues at coordinate 15,165 of CAIMWH010000055.1, forward strand.
CCACTTCCAGAAGTCCGGCATCGGCGCCACCGCCATTCCCATCGTGGTATCGCCCGCCGCCGCGGGATCGGCCGAGATGGCGGTGATGTTGCAGGAGGCCGGCGGCAAGATCGGCCTCAACCTTGAAGTCCGCCGCGTGCCGGCCGATGGCTACTGGGCCAACCACTGGCTGAAATCGGCGGTAGGCTACGGCAACATCAACCCGCGCCCCAGCGTGGACATCCTGATGTCGCTGTTCTTCAAGTCCGACGCACCCTGGAACGAGAGCGCCTGGAAGGACCCGAAGTTCGACCAGCTCCTGCTGGCCGCCCGCGGCGAGATCGATTTCGCCAGGCGCAAGCAAATGTACGGTGACATGCAACTGATGATCCGCGACCAATCAGGGATCGGCATCCCGCTGTTCAACTCCTATCTCGATGGCCACGTCACGGGCCTCAAGGGCCTGGCGCCGATCCCGGTGGGCGGCATGATGGGCTTCAACTTCGCCGAGAACGTCTGGCTGGATGCCTGATACCCACCCGCGCCGGGAGCCAGGGCGATGAACGCGGCGATGCTGCGGCTGATCGCACTGCGCCTGGCGCTGGGGGCGCTGACGCTGTTCATCGTCGCGGCCCTGGTGTTCACCGCCACCGAACTGCTGCCGGGCGACGTGGCGGAGGCCTTGCTGGGCCAAAGCGCAACGCCGGCGGCAGTGGCGGGGCTGCGCGCCGCGCTGCATCTGGACCAGCCCTCCTGGTGGCGATTTTGCCTGTGGCTCGGCGGCCTGCTCGGGGGCGATCCCGGCGTATCGCTGGTCAACCGGCTGCCGGTGGTCGTCCTGATCGGCAACCGCCTGCCGAATTCGCTAAAGCTCGCCAGCATCACCGCCAGTGTGACGGTGCCGTTGGCCCTGCTGCTCGGCATCACCACCGCGATGTGGCGCGGCTCGCGCTATGACCGCATGGTTGGCATGGCGATCATCGGCATCGTCTCGGTGCCGGAGTTCCTCATCGCGAGCCTCGCCGTACTGGTGTTCGCGGTGAAGCTGCGCTGGCTGCCGGCACTGGCATTTCGTGCCGGACCGCAGGATTTCTGGGCCATGATGCGGCTGCTGGCGATACCGGTCGGCACCCTGGCGTTGGTCGGCATCGGGCAAATGTCGCGGATGACCCGCGCCGCGCTGGTAACGGTGCTGGAGTCCTCCTACGTCGAGATGGCCCGCCTCAAGGGCGCCGGGCCGCTGCGCATCGTGCTGATCCATGCGCTGCCCAACGCGCTCGGCCCCATCGTGAACGCCATCGCGCTGAGCACATCCTTCCTGCTCGGCGGCGTCATCATCGTCGAGACGATCTTCAATTATCCGGGCCTGGCCAAGCTGATGGTTGATGCGGTCTCGACGCGGGACCTGCCTCTGGTGCAGGCCTGCGCCATGCTGTTCTGCGCCGCCTATCTGGCCCTGGTGCTGGTGGCCGACGTGGTCGCCATCCTCTCCAACCCGCGGCTGCGGCAGCGATGAGGCGCCTGTCGCCGATCAGCATGGCGGCGTTGGCCGTGGTGGTCGCCTGGGCGCTGGCTGCCGTGCTGGCCCCATGGATCGCGCCGTTCCCGCCCGGGCGCATCGTGACGCGCGATTCCCTGGCCGACCTCAGTTTCCGCTTCCCCCTCGGTACCGACTATCTCGGCCGGGACATGCTGAGCCGCGTCCTGTTCGGCGCCCGCTACACCCTGGGGATCGCCGCACTTTCAACGTCGCTGGCCTGCCTGATGGGGGTCACGCTCGGCCTGACGGCGGCGGCGCGCGGTGGCTGGTTCGACATGGCCGCAAGCCGGATCCTAGATGCGATGATCTCAGTGCCCAGCCTGCTCGCCGCCCTGGTGGTGGTGTCCTCCCTCGGCTCCTCCATCCCGGTGCTGATAGCGGTAGCCGCGGTAATCTACACCCCAGGCGCGTACCGGCTGTCCCGTGCCATCGCGGTCAATATCAACGCGATGGATTTCGTCGCCGTCGCCCGCGCCCGCGGCGAAGGCACGCTCTACCTGATCGCCGCCGAAATCCTGCCCAACATGATCCTGCCGGTGCTGACGGATTTCGGCCTGCGGTTCGTCTTCGTGGTGCTGCTGCTCACGGGGATGAGTTTCCTCGGCCTCGGCATCCAGCCGCCCAACGCGGACTGGGGCACGCTGGTGCGCGAGAATGTCGAGGGGCTGTCATTCGGCGCCCCGGCGGTCATCACCCCGGCCCTCGCCATCGCCACCCTGACCATCGCGGTCAACGCCCTGATCGACAGTGTCGCCACCGGCCGGCGGGACGACGACATCCGATGAGTGCGCCCTCTCCCAACGCCCATGTATCGGTCAGTGGCCTGCGCGTGACCGTCGGCGGCGGCGCGGCGATCGTCGATGACGTGGGCTTCGAGATCGCGCGCGGCGAGGTGCTGGCGCTGATCGGGGAGAGCGGGTCAGGCAAGACCACCATTGCCCTGGCGATGCTGGGCTATGCTCGCGCCGGGTGCCGGATCGCGGGCGGCCGCGTGCAGGTGGGCGATACCGACGTGCTCGGACTGTCCGCCGCCGGCCTCGCCGACCTGCGCGGGCGGCGGGTGGCCTATATCCCGCAAAGTGCCGCCGCCGCGTTCAATCCGGCACAACGGTTGATGACGCAGGTGACCGAGAGCGCGCGCATCCACGGCCTGCTGGACCGCGCCGCCGCCGAGCGCAAGGCGGTCGGGCTGTTCCGGGCCCTGGCCCTGCCGGACCCGGAGGGCGTCGGCGAGCGCTTTCCCCACCAGGTCAGCGGCGGCCAACTGCAACGCATCACCGCCGCCATGGCGCTGATCACCGACCCGGACCTGGTCATCCTCGATGAGCCGACCACGGCGCTGGATGTCACCACCCAGATCGAGGTGCTCCGCGCCTTCCGCACCGTTGTGCGCGAATTGCACACCACCGCCATCTACGTCTCGCACGATCTCGCGGTGGTGGCACAAATGGCCGATCGCATCATCGTGCTGAAGGGCGGCCGGATGCAGGAGGAGGCGCCAACCCAGCGCCTGCTCGATGCGCCCGCCCATCCCTACACGCGGGAATTGCTGGCGGCTTTCGCGCCATCCCCACGGCGGATGGAAGCGCCGGTGGCAGCCCCTGCCCTGCTGGAGGTCAACGGCCTCGTCGCCGGCTACGGACCGCAAGCGCGAGACGGTGCGCCGATGGTGCCAGTGCTGCACGATGTCGGGTTTGCCATCCCGGCCGGCTCCGTGCTCGGGGTGATCGGCGAGTCCGGCTGCGGCAAGAGCACGCTGGCCCGGGTGATCGCGGGGCTGCTGCCGGCCGCCCGCGGCACCGTGAAACTGCGCGGCGAAAACCTCCCGGCCCGGGTTGCCGACCGCTCGCGCGACCAGTTGCGCCGGGTGCAGATCGTGTTCCAGTCCGCCGACACCGCTCTCAATCCGGCGCGCACGGTGCGACATATCCTGGCCCGTCCGCTGAAATTCTATCATGGCCTGGACGGCGATGCCGCCCGCCGGCGGGTGGACGCGCTGCTGGACATGGTGCGCCTCCCCGCCACCCTCGCCGACCGCCCGCCCGGCGCCCTCTCGGGCGGCCAAAAACAACGGGTGAATTTCGCCCGCGCGCTGGCCGCCGAGCCCGAACTCATCCTCTGCGACGAAGTCACCTCCGCACTCGATGCCGTGGTGGGCGCCGCCGTGCTCGATCTGCTCGCCGAACTGAAGCGCGAACTCGGCCTGTCCTATTTGTTCATCAGCCACGACCTGTCGACGGTGCGGGCCATCTGCGACCAGGTCCTGATCCTCTATTTCGGCCACCGGATGGAATACGCGCAGTCCGGCGCCATGCTGCAGCGCCCGATGCACCCGTATTCGGACCTGCTGATCGCCTCGGTCCCCGAGTTGCGCACCGGCTGGCTCGACAGCGTCGGCCCAACCCGCGAGGCAACGCCGTCCCGCCACCGCACCGCCTGCGTATTCTTCCCGCGCTGCCCGGTCAGCATCGCCGGGTTGTGCGATACCACGCCGCCGCCGCCGCGCCCGCTCTCCAAGGGCGCGGAGATTTTATGCCACCGCGACGAGGCCTCCCTCCTCGCCGTGCAGGACGCCATGAAGGAAATGCCATGAACGATCTCGCCCCCGTCCGTGCCGACGATCCCCTGCTGCGGCCGCTCACCATCAAACACCTCACCTTGCGCAACCGGGTGATGAGCACCTCGCACGCCTCCACGCATGATGACGGCGGCATGCCGGCGGAGAAGTACCAGCGCTACCACGAGGAAAAGGCCAAGGGCGGCATCGGGCTCACGATGTTCGGCGGCTCTTCCATGGTATCAGCCGATTCGAGCTGGGGCGGCGGCCAGGTCGATGTCTCGCGAGACCGGGTGATCCCGTTCCTGCGGCAATTCTCCGACACCATCCACAGCCATGGCGCCGCCATCATGTGCCAGATCTCCCATCTCGGCCGCCGCGCCGACTCCTTCTCGTGGAACTGGCTGCCCACCATGGGCCCCTCGCCGATCCGCGAAACCCGACACCGCAACATCCCGCGCGAAATGGACCGCGCCGATATCGACCGCGTCATCCGCGACTACGCCGAGGCGGCCTACCGCTGCAAGGAAGGCGGGCTCGACGGCGTGGAGACCGTCACCGGCGGGCACCTGATCGGCCAGTTCTTCTCGCCGCGCACCAACCACCGGACCGACGGGTTCGGCGGCTCCCTGGAGAACCGCGGCCGCTTCGCCCTGATGGTGCACGAAGCCATCCGCAAGCGCGTGGGCGACGATTTCGTGGTCGGCATCCGCTTCGTGGTCGACGAAGGCACCGAGGACGGCATCGATTTCGACGAGTGCCTGCGCCTCGCCCGGCTGATCGAGGGGGCCGGGCATATCGACTTCTTCAACGGCATTTTCGGCCGCATGGATACCGAACTCGCCCTGGCCGAGCACAACATGCCCGGCATGTCGCAGCCGCTGGCCCCGTTCCTCAACCAGGTCGGCGCGTTCCGCCGTGAAACCAAGCTACCGGTGTTCCACGCCGCCCGCATCCCGGACCTCGCAACCGCCCGCCACGCCATCGCCGAGGGACTGCTCGACATGGTGGGGATGACGCGGGCGCACATGGCGGACCCGCAACTGGTCAACAAGCTGATGCGCGGCCAGGAGAACCGCGTGCGACCCTGCGTCGGCGCCTCTTACTGCATGTACAAAAAAACTAGCTGCATCCACAATCCGGCCACCGGGCGCGAGTTGCACCTGCCCCAGGTCATCACCCCCGCCGCGCAGACCGGCCGCAAGGTGGTGATCGTGGGCGGCGGGCCGGCCGGGCTGGAGGCCGCCCGCGTATCGGCCGAACGCGGGCACCACGTGGTGCTGTTCGAGGCCGGGCCCCGCCTCGGCGGCCAGATGCTGCTGGCGGTGCGCGCCACCTGGCGCAAGGACCTCATCGCTATCGTCGACTGGCGCGCCGCGGAAATCGAGCGGCTGGGCGTCGATGTCCGGCTCAACGTATATGCCGGCGCCGCCGAGATCGCAGCCGAGACGCCGGATGTGGTGATCATCGCGGCCGGCGGGGTGCCGGACCTGTCGCCCATCGAGGGCGGGGACCTGTGCGCCACCGTGTGGGACGTGCTGTCCGATCACGTAGCAGCGAAATCCGACGTGCTGATCTATGACGGGATGGGCCGCCATCAGGCGGTGTCACTCGCCGAGCACCTCGCCGAGAAGGGCCACGCGGTCCAGTTCGTCACCATCGACGACAACGTCGGCCTCGAAATGGAGTACAACGCCCGCGTCGTCTATCGCAAGCGCTTCGCCGAGCGCGGCGTGAAGGTCACCCTGGACCAGTCGCTGATGGCCGTCCGCCGCGCCGGCAACGGCCTGGAGGCTGTATTCCGCCATGAACTCACCGGCGCCATCACCACGCAAACCGCCGCGCAGGTCATCGTCGAGCGCGGCACCATGCCGATGACGGAGGTCTATGACACACTCCGCCCCGGCTCGATCAATGACGGGCAAACCGACCTCGACGCGCTGCTCGCAGGCACGATGCAGCCACGCCATGCCCCCGGCTACGAGTTGCATCGCATCGGCGATGCGGTCACAAGCCGCAACGTGCATGCCGCGATCTATGACGCATTGCGCCTGTGCATGGCGCTCTGAGGGACCAACATGAAACTCACCGATTTCACCACCCTGACGTTCGACTGCTACGGCACCCTGATCGACTGGGAGAGCGGCATCTTCACCGCCTTGCAGCCGCTGATCGCGAAATCCGGCAACGGCTTCGGACGCGATGCAGCCCTAGAGGCGTTCGCCCGCCACGAGTCCGCGCAGGAGCACGAAACCCCGGACATGATCTATTCCAACCTGCTGTCGCATGTGCACGCGCGGCTGGCGCAGGAATGGGGCGTGCCCGCCAACACCGCCGCCGACGCGACATTCGGGGCCTCGGTGCCGGAATGGCCGGCATTTCCCGACTCAGCCGAAGCGCTCGCCTTCCTCAAGCAGCATTTCAAGCTGGTGATCCTGTCCAACGTGGATCGCGTGAGTTTCGCCGGCAGCAACAAGCGCCTGGGCGTGGTGTTCGACGCGATCTACACCGCGCAGGACATCGGCTCCTACAAGCCGAACCCGCGCAATTTCGAGTTCATGCTGGGCAAACTGGCCGAACAGGGGATCGCCAAGGCGCAGATCCTGCACACCGCGCAGAGCCTGTTCCACGATCACGGCCCGGCCAAGAAAGTCGGCCTGATCTCGTGCTGGATCGATCGCCGCCACGCCGCCGCCGGCTGGGGGGCGACGATGCCGCCGCCGGAGGGCGCCTCGTACGAATTCCGCTTCACCAGCATGGCGGCGCTCGCCGACGCGGTGCGCGCCGAACTGGCCGGCTGACATGGGCCGGTTCGTCCGCCTAGCGGAAACCGATCGGCCGCCGGTCTCGCTGGAGATCGACGGCACGATGGTGACCGCCCTGGCGGGGGATACGGTGCAGGTCGCCATTCTTACCAATGGTTTCGCGTTGCGGGAGAGCGAGTTCGGTGACGGCCTGCGCGCCGGGTTCTGCCTGATGGCGGCGTGCCAGGATTGCTGGGTCTGGACGGTCGAGGGCGAGCGGTTGCGCGGCTGCTCGACGGAGGTCGCGGCCGGTATGCGGATCGTGACGAAAGGATCGACATGGCAGATCGAACCGTCCTGATCGTCGGCGCCGGCCCGGCGGGAACCCGCGCCGCCGAGCGGGTGGCGGCGGCCGGATTGCGTCCGGTGGTGGTGGACGAGGCAGCCGCGAACGGCGGCCAGATCTATCGCCGCCAGCCCGCCGGATTTCGCCGCCCCGCCCAGACACTCTACGGGTTCGAATCCGGCAAGGCCGTCGCGGTGCACGGCGCATTCGCGGCGCTCGGGGACCGGATCGACTATCGGCCACTGACCCTGGTCTGGCATTTGTGGGAAAGCGAAGCCCATCTGCTCACCGGCACCACCGCCAGCCGGCAGCAGTACGACGCCCTGATCCTGGCAACCGGCGCGACGGATCGGATCATGCCCCTGCCGGGTTGGACGTTGCCGGGCGTGTTCAGCCTGGGCGCCGCGCAGATTGCCCTGAAGGCGCAGGGCTGCGCGATCGGATCGCGCGTGGTGCTGCTCGGCACCGGCCCATTGCTGCCACTAGTGGCCTACCAGTACGCCCGCGCCGGCGCGACCGTGGCGGCGGTGCTGGATACCTCGACATTGGGCGCCGCGATCCGCGCGCTGCCGGCATTGGCCGCGCGGCCAGGGATGCTGGCGAAGGGCCTGTACTACACCGCCTGGCTGCTGAAGGCTGGAATTCCGTTCCATCGCGGGATAACGCCAACGGCGATAGAAGGCACCGACGGCGTAGCCGCGATCCGCTACCGCACCGCGGACGGCATCGAACGGCAAGTGGCGTGCGACGCGATCGGCCTCGGCTATGGATTGCGGTCGGAAACCCAGTTGGCCGACCTCGCCCGGTGTGACTTCGCATTCGACGCCGTGGCCCGGCAGTGGCTCCCGGCAACCGATGCCGATGGCCGAACCTCCACCCCGGGCGTCTACCTCGCCGGTGACGGCGCGCGAATCCTGGGCGCCGACGCAGCGGAGATCGCTGGAAAACTGGCAGCCTGCGCGGCCTTGCAGGACCTGGGAATCGCCGTGCCGGATGCCGAGATGGCCGCCTATCGGGCCGCGTTGGCGCCAATGGACCGGTTCCGCGTCGGGCTGGATACCGCGTATCCCTGGCCAGCCCATTTTGCCGCCGGCCTGCCGGATACGGCGGTGGTGTGCCGCTGCGAGTGCATCACCGCCGGAGACATCCGAGACGTTGCGCGCGAGAAAGGCGCCCCGGAAGTCAATCGTGCCAAGGCGTTCTCCCGCTTGGGCATGGGCCGCTGCCAGGGGCGCATGTGCGGCGCAGCCGGGGCGGAAGTTCTGGCCGACGCACTCGGCGTGCGATTGGAGGAGGTCGGGCGGCTGCGTGGTCAGGGGCCGGTGAAGCCGCTGCCACTGGCCACTGGGATTGCGCCATGAGCACTCCGGTGGCGGCCGATGTGATTGTGGTCGGTGGCGGCATCATGGGTGCCGCGACAGCATTCTTCCTGCGCCAGCGCGGGGTAAAGGTGGTGCTGCTCGAACGCGGCCTGGTGGGCCAGCAGGCCAGCGGAACCAATTTCGGCAACGTCCGCCGGCAGGGACGCTTCCTGCCACAAGTGCCGCTGGCCAATCGATCGCGGGGGATCTGGGGGCGGTTGAACGAACTGCTCGGGGAAGACGCCGAGTTCATCGCCACCGGCCACGTCCGCGTGTGCTTTCGCGACGAGGAGGTGGGCGGCCTGGAAGCGCATGCCGCGGCGGTGCGCGAATACGGGCTGGACCTGGAAATCCTGAGCGGGAACGCCCTGCGCGACCGGTTTCCCTTCCTCGCGCCCGGCGCGGTCGCGGGATCGTTTTCGCCGCTGGACGGCCATGCCAACCCGCGATTGGCAGCGCCGGCGTTCGGCCGCGCCGCGCTGCGGGCCGGGGCCACGGTGGTCGAGAACGCCGATGTGGTCGGCATCGAGAAAACCGGCGATGACTTCCTGGTCGAGACCGTCGGCGCGGGCTCGTATCGGGCACCGGTGGTGCAGATCAGCGCGGGCGTATGGGGCGGCGTGCTATCGGCACGGTTCGGCGAACCAGTGCCCATCGTGGCACGGGGGCCGCAGATGGGGGTGACAGAACCCATGCCCTACCGGATCACGCCGGTGGTGGGGGTCTACAGTTCGGTGCCGGAGGAGGGGATCTACTTCCGCCAGGTCAAGCGCGGCAACATCGTCTGGGGTGGCGGCTGGCGCGGGCCGGCACTGCCGGACATCCAGCGCGCCTATGTCGACCCGATGAACACGCTGCGGCAGTTGCCGATGCTGCGACGCGTGGCACCGGCCCTGGGCGCATTGCGCACGATCCGCACCTGGTCCGGGATCGAGGGATACCTGCCGGACGATATTCCCATCATGGGCCCCTCCGGCAAAGTCCCCGGCCTGTTCTATGCCTTCGGGTTCTGCGGCCACGGGTTCCAGCTTGGCCCGGGCGTGGGCGACGTGATGGCGGAGTTGATCGCCACCGGGACCACATCCACACCCATCGCACCGTTCAGCATCACCCGGTTCGCAACACCTTGACCCGGCAGGTGATCCTCTACTGCGGCGCCGAAGCGCGCGGTCAGGCCTGGGCGCGCCAAGTGGCCGAAGCCACCGACGATCTCGAACTTCGCCTGTGGCCGAACGGCGGGGATCTCCGCGAGGTCGACTATCTGGCCGCATGGATTCCGCCGGACGGATTGATCGCGCGGTTGCCAAACGTGCGCGCGGTCTTTTCAGTCGGCGCCGGCGTAGACCAATTGGATCTGTCGGCAATTCCACCCCACGTGCCGCTGGCGCGGATGGTGGAGCCCGGGATCGAGGCATGCCTGACAGCATGGGTGGCGATGGCGGTGCTGGTATTGCATCGCGACCTGCCCGCCTACCTGGCACAGCAGCGTCGCGAGGTCTGGCGCGGCCTCGCCGTCCGCCCCCCCGCGGAATGTCGCGTCGGCGTGCTGGGCATGGGCCGCCTCGGGCAGTCCGCCGCGCGGGCCCTGCTGGGGCTGGGCTTCCAGGTGGCCGGGTGGAGCCGCGGCGCGAAATCAGTGCCCGGGATAACGTGCTTCCATGGCGCCGACGGGTTCGAGGTGCTGCTGGCGAACACCGATATCCTGGTCTGCCTGCTTCCGCTGACCGCCGGAACGGAGGGTATCCTGAACGCCGCGGCATTCGCCCGCCTCAAGCACGGCGCCGGCCTGGTGAATGCCGGGCGAGGCGGGCATCTGGTGGAGCCCGATTTGCTGGCCGCACTCGAAAGCGGACAGGTTTCAGCCGCGGTGCTGGACGTCGCCCGCGAGGAACCATTGCCGGCGGGCCATCCATTCTGGCGCCACGAACGGATCATGCTCACGCCGCATGTAGGGGCCGTCACGCAGACGGAAACCGGCATCGCCGCACTGATTGCCAATGTGCGGCGCCATCAACGGGGCGAGGCGCTGGAGGGCCTGGTAGACCGGAGCCTGGGATACTAGGCGCCCGTAGTCTCCATCACCGCACCACGTTCGGACCCCGATGACCCCGCAGCCCCACCCGATACCTATTCCGGCCACCGAAAACGTTCGAGGTCGAACCGGTTCCGGCGATTGAACTCCACACCTTCCTGCTCCAGCAGCCGCTGCTGGGTCGCATCGCTGCCGTTGCGGGACAGCGTATAGGACACCTCGCCCTTGGCGTTGACCACGCGGTGCCACGGAATATCAACCGCAAGATCAAGGTGCTGAAGCACATGCCCTACCAGGCGCGCCCGCCGCGGCAAGCCCGCAAGCGCCGCGACCTGCCCGTAGGTGGCAACCCAACCCGGGGGAATGCGCCGGATGACAGCACAAATCGCCGCCACGGCGCCATCGTTCGCCAGCGGGACGGATCGGGGGATGCTGCGCTTGGGTGACATTGGCCGGTTCCGATGGCTTACGTGGTTGCCTGATGGTGGAATACGCCCACCGGCGGCCGGTGCGGGGCAGCACTTTTCGCGGTCGGCAAATCGTGGTCTGCTTGCCCGGCAGAGGCGGTCGCCTCGTGTGAAACCTGGGAGGAATGAGCGGCATGTTCAGCCATATGATGGTTGGTAGCAATGATATCGACCGGTCGAAGACGTTCTACGATGCGGTGTTTGGCGCCATCGGCGGCAAACCCGGGGTGGTGGATGCCAAGGGGCGCCTGATCTACCTGCACAATGGCGGCATATTCCTGGTGAGCAAGCCGATCGACGGCAAGGCGGCGACGCACGCCAACGGTGGCACCATCGGGTTCGCGATGAGCGGCCCGGAGCAGGCCGATGCCTGGCACGCTGCGGGCGTGGCCCATGGCGGCACCGCCATCGAAGACCCGCCGGGCATTCGTCAGGGTGGCGCCGGCAAGATGTACCTGGCCTATCTGCGCGATCCCGACGGCAACAAGCTCTGCGCGTTGCACCGCATTCCGGCGTAGCCCATTAGCAAACGCCGAAACCGGGGGCCGCCACAACAGGCGGCCCCTATTTTCGCGCCCGTAACGCCAGAAAGCGAAATGGGATCAAAGGGGCAAGCCCCTTTGCCGGCGGAGCCTCGCTACTTGCTGTCGTGTCCCTGCGGCACCGGATGCAAAGCCATATACGCCGCAAACGCCTCCTCAATGACCTCCGTCGCCGGCCGCTCCACTGCGCCCGCGCGAACCGCGGCGAAAAGGCGCTTCTTCATCGGCGCCCGCCAACTCACCGGCAGGGTCGCCAGACGCTCCAGCATCGCAGCGTAGGCAGCCTCGGTCCAGCGCGCCTCATGGGCTTCGCGGGCCGCACCGAGCGCGAACATGCCGGCCGGCCCACGGGTCGCCCGCAGCGAGGCGGTCGCCTCCACGTCGATAACATCATCGGCGATCGCAACGCCGTAGTCCCGCGCGGCCCCTTCGGTGGTCACCCGGCCAGTGCGCAAGTCGCGCAGCACGGCTTCCGGCCGGCGGTCGAACGGGTGGCCACGCCCAGCACCGCCGGGTGAGATAACCCGCAGCACGTTGCCCGGCGGCAGCGCCAGCGCGTCGGTGTTCTGCAGGTTGCGCTCATCGGGACGTCCCGGGTTCAGCGTAAAGCTGCCGGCCGCGCCGGGCTGCCCACCCAGGATGCCCCAGGGCTGGAACACACTCCGATCGCGGTTGCGCGCGGTCACGAACGCATCGGGCGCGTCGGTGGTGAACTCCATGATCTGCGCCATCCCGCCGCGATGGGTGCCGGCGCCACCGGTATCGGGCATCAGGCCATAGCGCAGGATACGCACCGGCGCCTCGGTTTCGGTGATCTCAACCGGCGAGTTCTTGAGATACGCCGCATCGGCGCCGGACCCATCGGTGCCATCCCGGTGCGGCATCCCCCCGCCGCCACCCACGATAGGGGCGATGGCGGTGATGCCCCGCTTGCCCGTCCGGGTGTTCTCGGCGGCCATATTGATGATGGAGGTGGCACCCGCGGGGGCCGCGGGAAGCCGCTCCGGCGCGGCCTGGGCGAAGGCCCCAAAGATGAGCGAGCGCAACCGGCCGCAGACCATCGAGCGCATGCCAACCGCCGCCGGGAACGCCGGATTCACCACCGACCCCGGCGGGCAGACGCAGGTGAACGCCCGTGTGGTGCCGAAGTTGAGCATGATGCCGGGGTGCAACGCCGACAGCACGTAGTAGACGCCCACCAGCATGAGGGAGTGCCGCGGATGCCCGCCGGTGGGCACATTCATCGAGGACAGCGTCTGCGGGTCCGACCCGGTGAAATCAAGCGTCGCGGTATCGCCGTGGATGGTCATGGCGAGACACAGCCGCAGCGGATCGCCGCCGGCGGCATCCTCGTCGCAGTATTCGGTGAACCGGTAGGTCCCGTCCGGCAGCCCGGCCAGCACGGCGCGCGCCTGCGCCTCGGCATAATCGAGCAGATCGGCCAGCCCATCCACCACCGTGCTGACGCCGAAGCGGCGCACGAGATCGAGGATACGGCGCTCGCCGGTGTTGACCGCAGCAACCTGGGCCTTCATGTCGCCCCAGTTTTGGTGCGGCACGCGCACATTGGCGAGCATCACCCGCAGCAAGCCCTCGTCGAGCACGCCCGCGCGATAAAGCTTCATCGGCGGCACCCGGATGCCTTCCTGATGCACCTCGGTCAGCGTCCGGGAGAGGCTGGCCGGCACGGCGCCGCCAACGTCCACGTTATGAATATGCCCGCCGGCAAACGCGATGATGGCCCCGTCATGAAACACCGGCTTCCACATCACGATGTCGGGCGAATGGGTGGCCAGATAGCCGGAATACGGATCGTTGGTCATCGCGATATCACCCGGCTGATAGCCGCCCGGCACCAGCGCGATGGCACCGCCGTAGTCAACGCCGGGATACCAGGTCGCGCCGATATCGAGCGGCACCGCGACCGCCTTGCCATCCGCGTCAAGCAGTTGGGTGGTGAAGTCCTCGGTTTCCTTCACGAAGGTGGAGTGGGCGGTGCGATACAGCGTGGTCGCCATACTTTCGGCCGCCGCGCGGGTGTGGTTGCGTAGGACCTGGAGGGTGACAGGATCGGTGCGCATCAGCCGTGCTCCATGACGATGTTGCCGTGTTCGTCCACTTCGGCGGTCCAGCCGGGCGGCACGGTAAGGGTGCAGTCGGATTGGGTGACGATGGCGGGCCCGGCAAAGCGCGCGCCCGGGGTGAGGTCGGCGCGGCGATAGAGCGCCGCCGCATGCCAGGCCGCATTGTGGTGCAGCCGCGCGGTGCCGGCAGCCTCGGGGACATGGGCAGTGGTGGATTGCCGGGGCAGCACGATCGGCGGCGCCGGCCGCGTCGCCGCAACCCGCAGGCTGACCACCTGCACCGGCGCGGCGGCCTCGGCATGCCCGAAACTGCGCTCATGCGCCGCGTGGAAACGCGCCTCAAGCTCTGCCGCACTGGCAACACCATCGGCCGCCACCGGCAGTTCGAAGGACTGGCCGAGATAACGCAGGTCCGCGGTCCAGGCGAGGTCCGACGGGCCAGGCCCCGCCATCTCCGCCACCCCATCCCGTGCATCCGCTGCCAGCGCGGCAAAGCCCGCCTGGATGGCGGGCCAGGCGCCCGCATCGAGCGGCAGCAGGACCGTGCGCATGGTGTCGCGGCGGATCGCGGCGCCCAGCGCTCCCAGCGCACACAGCGTGCCGGGATTGGCAGGCACCAGCATCCGGCGCATGCCGGCGGCCTCGGCGAGCATGGCGCCCAGCATCGGGCCGGCACCGCCGAACGGCATCAGGGTCAGTTCGCTGCCATGCACCCCGGCGCGGGCCAGCAGTTGCTCGATGGCGACAAGCATGCCGGTCACCGCGATCTGCAACACGCCCTCGGCAAGCTGGTCCACCGGCATGCCGAGCCGGGCCGCCAGCGGTGCCGCAGCCGCTTCGGCACGATCGGCCCGGGGAGCAATCGCGCCATAGCCGAGTTCGCCATGGCCCAGAATGCCGCAGATCATGGCCGCATCGGTGACGGTAAAATCGGTGCCGCCACGGCCGAAGCAGGCGGGCCCGGGAGTGGAACCGGCACTTTCCGGGCCAACCTGCAGAACGCCCTGCGGATCGATGCGCGCGATGGAGCCGCCGCCCTGCCCGGAGGACATCACGGCCACCGTGGTGGTGGCGAGCGGAAAGTCGCCGATCGCCTGGCCGGCACCAAAGGAGGGCAGCCCGTTCTGCAGCAGCGCGACATCAGCGGAGGTGCCACCCATGTCGAGCGTCAACACCGCCGCCGCCCCGGCCGCCCGCGCCACCATCCCGGCACCAACTACGCCCGAGGCGGTGCCCGACAGCAGCATGCCCACGCAGTCCCGCCGGCCCCGCTTCGCCGTCATGGTGCCGCCGGCCGAGGTGGTGAGCAGCAGGGGCGCCGCGATACCTGCGTCCCCAAGCCGCGCCTCGACGCGTTCCAGATACCCCGAGACACGCGGATGGACGTAGGCATTGAGCACGGCGGTGGTGGTGCGCTCGTATTCCCGAATGGCCGGCCACACCTCGCTGCCGCGAAACACCACCATGCCGGGCGCGGCAGCGGCAATCATCGCAGCGACGGCCAACTCATGCGCCGGATTGCGCCAAGCATGGAGAAAGGACACCACGATGGCCTCGCACCCGGCACGGGTCGCATGTTCGATGGCGGCAGCAACGCTGGCCGGGTCCGGCGCCGTCAACGTGGTGCCATCGGCGTTCATCCGCTCGGTAATGCCGCACACCATTTCGCGCGGCACCAGCGGCGCCGGGCGCTCGCAGAACAGGCTGTACGGATCGGGCATGCGCAACCGCGCGAGTTCCAGCATGTCGGTGAACCCCGCCGTGGTGAACAACGCCAACCTTGCCCCCCGGCGCTGGATGATGGTGTTCACGCCCACCGTGGTGCCGTGCACGAACCGCGCGACATCGCGGACATCGAAACCATCGCCGGCCAGGCGATCGAGCCCGGTGCCGACGTCAGCGCCCGGTTCGCCCGGGGTGGTCAACACCTTGAGGGTGGAAAGCTGGCCGGTGGTGGTCTCCAGGGCCACAAAATCCGCGAACGTCCCGCCGATGTCGACGCCTACCATCCAGGTCATGCGGCGGTCGCGCGGCGGATGGCGGTGGAACGGCGCATGGCGGGTCTCCGGGTGCTGGGGCGAATGCGGTTGTCCAGTGAACAGGACGGCGGTTCGGGCAAGGCGTCAATGCGCGGCGGGCCCGAATTCACACAATTCCCAACTCCGGCTCCGAAGCGCGGCGGCGCCTCGCCCCCCTACCCCTCCATCCGCGTCGCCCGCAGCCGCTCCTCATCCAACTCCACCCCCAACCCCGGCGCATCGGACAAATTGAGCCACCCCTCCCCATCCACCGCCAGCGGCGCCGTGAGGATGAAATCTCGCCGCTCCAGGCTCCACTCCGGCGGATCGAACGGAAACTCCAGGTACGGACAATCCGCCACCCCCGCCGCCAGATGCGCATTGGCCGCCAGGCCGATCCCGTTCCCCCAGGTATGCGGCGTGAACACCAGGTTGTGCTCCTGCGCCATCAGCGCCACCCGCCGCAGCCCGGTGATCCCCCCCACCAGCGAGGCATCGGGCTGCAGCACATCCAGGCACCCCTCCCCGATCAGATCACGGAATTCATACAACTCCCGCGTCATCTCCCCCCCGGCGATCCGCACATCCACTATCTCGCGCAACCGCCGCATCCCCGCCCGATCGCCCCGATGCAGCGGCTCCTCCATCCAGTACACCCCGAGCCGCTCCAACTCGCGCGCCACCGTCACCGCTTCCTTCAGCGTCCACGGCGCATAGATATCCTGCGGCAGCCGCCACCCCTGGTTGCAGTCCACCATGAGTTCCAGTTCATCGCCGACGCGATACCGCACCGCCTCCAGCGCCGCGATATCGTCCCGCCAGTCGCCGCGCTGGAACCGGATCTTCATCGCCGGAAACCCCGCCGCGACGAACCGCTCCGCCGTCTCCGCCATCCCGCCCGGATCGCGCAACGTCCCGGACGAAGCATACGTCCGCACCCGGTTCGACAACCCGCCCAGCAGCTTCCAGCACGGCACCCCGGTCAGCTTCCCCGCCAGGTCCCACAACGCGAGATCGAGCGGCCAGCACCGCCCGTAGTGGAAAGCGATATGGCTCAGCGTCCGGTAATGCCGCTCGATCGCCATGGGGTCCTGGCCGACGAACAAATGCTCATGCCCGGCAAATCCCAGCATGAGATCGCCCGACCCTACCCCCGTCACCCCCACATCGGTGTGCACCCGCACGATCGTCGAGTCGAACTTCACCCGCGGCGCACTGTCCCACGCCGCATGAAACGGCGGCGCCAACGGCAGCCGATGGTGGGTGATCTCGATACCGGTAATCTTCGCCATGATCCGCCTGTCCTCTTCCCCGCCACCCTCGCCGGATTCGCGAACACCACCAACCCCCAGGATTGACAACCATCTGCCCGCCCCGCCACTCGTCCCCCCTCACCCCCAACAGGACACCCCACCCATGCGCATCCTCGTCCTCGGCGCCGGCGGCATCGGCGGCTACTTCGGCGGACGCCTCACCGCCGCCGGCGCCGACGTCACCTTCCTCGTCCGTGACCGCCGCGCCGCCATCCTCGCCCGCGACGGCCTGCGCATCCGCAGTGACCTCGGTGACCTCGACCAGCCCGTCCGTACCATTACGCGAGACATGGGCACCCGCGAAACCGCCCCCCCCGGCTATGACGCCGTCCTGCTGAGCTGCAAAGCCTACGACCTGCCGGACGCCATCGCCTCCCTGCGCCCCGCGGCCGAAGGCGCCATGATCGTTCCCCTGCTGAACGGCATGCGCCATCTCGACACGCTGGATGCCGCTTTCGGTGCGGAAAACATCTGCGGCGGCGTCGCCGCCATCGGCGTCACCCTGGAAAACGACGGCACCGTCCGCCATTTCGGCAAAGGCGTCGCCTACACCCACGGCCCCCGCTTCGCCTCCCAGGAAGCCCGCTGCGCCGCCCTCGCCGAAGCCATGGCCCCCGGCGGCTTCGCGCCGCGCAACTCACCCGCCATCATGCAGGACATGTGGGAGAAATTCGTCTTCATCACCACCGCCGCCGGCACCGCCTGCCTCATGCGCGGCTCCATCGGCGCCATCGCCCGCACCGCCGAAGGCAGCCAGCTTCTGGTCGAGATGTATGAGGAATGCGCCGCCGTCGCCACCGCCGCCGGCTACCCGCCGCGCGACCGCCACCGGGACTTCGCCCGCACCGGCTTCCACGACAAAACCAACGCCAACGTCCCCTCCATGCTGCGGGACCTCCGCCGCGGCTTCCAGGTCGAAGCCGACCACATCGTGGGCGACATGCTCCTCCGCGCCCGCGCCCTCGCCCACCCCGCCCCGCTGCTACGCGCCGCCTCGGCCCATCTCGCCGTCTATCAGGAGGAGCGCGCGGCTCGTCCGGCCTGATACAGCGCCACGTCAAACCGCCCGGCCTGGCGCGCCCGCCGCCGCCGCTTGAACCACCAGGCGTGCCAGGCCCCCACCACCTCGGACCAGAACACAATCAGATACGACACCACCCAGAGCTCGACACTCAGGACACCGAGAAACCAGTTCAGATTGATTTCAGGCATGCGGACCCTCCGCGTTCCATTCCCAAGATGGGCGCCCGCCCCGTCCCCGGCAAGGCCCGGCCTCAGGGTGTCCCCAGCAACGCCGGCACCAGCGCCAGCGCCGCCGCCCGCGCCGCCGGATCGCCGCCGACATGCACGCTGTGATCCGCGTTCTGGCTGGTCGGAATATTCCGCATCACCCGCACCGGCTCGGGCGCGTCGAAATCATGATAAGCGCCCGCGAACCCATGCAGCCGCACCCCCGCCACGCTGCCCGCCAGTACCCGGCACGGCGCGATCGGCGTCCAGTCGTCCGCCTCCCCCATCAGGATATCGAGCGGCCCCGCCGGCACCCAGCCCCCCCGCTCGGCAAACCCGCGACACCCCGGATAGAACGCGATGAACCGCCGGAACAGCCCCGCCGGCAGCCCCGCCTCCGCCCGCGCCGTCGCCAGCACCGTCGTCCCGCCATCCGACCACCCGAGCAGCACCACGCCCCCCGGCGGCACTCCCGCCTGCGCGCGCAGCCACTCCCCCGCCGCGATCGCATCCAACCGCCGCAGCCCCGATGCGGTGGCGATGCGGTTGCGCTCCCGGCACTGCCCGCCCAGCCCGCGCGAGGTGAAGCTGTTGGGAAACAGCACCACATGCCCCCGCGCCGTCAGCGCCTCCGCCCATTGCCGATCGCGCGACGGAAACGCCCCGCCACACCCATGCAGCGCCACGATTGCCGGCCCCACCGGCACCCCCGCCGGGCGGAACAACTCGCCATGCAGCGCCACCCCCTTGGGACCAGGGATCACCACCGCCTCGGCCCACGCGGACGAGATCACGGAAAGGCCGATGGCTTTGAGCAGGATCAAAGCAAGGGTAAATGCGCGCATGACATATCATAACCGTCCGAACGCGGCTTTGCATCCGCCCCCGACGCGCCTACTCATCCCATGCCCTTCTGCGGAGCCCCAGCCATGACCGTCGGACGTTTCCCCACCACCCGCATGCGCCGCAACCGGCGTGATGCCTGGACCCGCCGCCTGGTGGCCGAAAACACCCTCTCCGTCGGCGATCTCATCTGGCCCGTCTTCGTCATCGAGGGCACCGCCACCACCACCGAGGTCGGCTCCATGCCCGGCGTCCAGCGCGTCACCATCGACCGCCTCGCCGCCCACTGCGCCAACGCTGCCAAGCTCGGCATCCCCGCCATCGCCCTCTTCCCGATGACGCCCCCCGAGCAGAAGGACGCCGAGGGCACCGAGTCGACCAACCCGCACAACCTGATCTGCCGCGCCGCCCGCCTGCTCAAGCAGGAATACCCCGATATCGGCCTCGTGGGGGATGTCGCGCTCGACCCCTACACCGATCACGGCCATGACGGCGTGATCCGCAACAGCTACGTCGCCAATGACGAAACCCTCGCCATCCTGCGCCGCCAGGCCATCAACCAGGCCGCCGCCGGCATCGACATCATCGCGCCCTCCGACATGATGGACGGCCGCATCGGCGTCATCCGCGAAGGCCTTGACGCCGAGGGCATGATCGACACCCGCATCATGTCCTACGCCGCCAAATATGCCTCTGCCTTCTACGGCCCCTTCCGCGAGGCCGTCGGCTCCGGCTCGTCCCTCAAGGGCGACAAGAAAACCTACCAGATGGACCCCGCCAACTCCGACGAAGCCCTGCGCGAGGTCGAGCTTGACCTGCTGGAAGGTGCGGACATGGTCATGGTCAAACCCGGCATGCCCTACCTCGACATCGTCCGCCGCGTGCATGACAAGTTCGGCGTCCCCACCTTCGCCTACCAGGTGTCCGGCGAATACGCGATGATCATGGCTGCCGTCCGCAACGGCTGGATCGACCATCGCCGCGCCATGATGGAAAGCCTTATGGGCTTCAAGCGCGCCGGCGCGGCGGGCGTACTCACCTACTTCGCCCCCGAAGCCGCCGCCGTCCTGGCCGAAGGCTGAGCCCCGCGCCGGCCTATCACGCACATGGCACCACGGCGGAGCACCCCTCCGCCGCGATGCGGCTTGAATCGTAGCGCGCAATGAGGGAATCTCCGCACCGTCGGAGGGGGAGATGACTGTGGCACGCGCAATCGGCATGAAAACAGAGGCAACCGAAACCATGCGGGGTTTCCGCCCGTGAGCTGCTTCTGCACCAGCACCCTGAGCGGCCTGTCGCTGGCCCTGCCCGCGCTCAACATCTCCGCCGCCATCAACCTCAACGCCACCGCCACGGCCGCGTTGAACCTCAGCGAATACCTCAACGCCTCCGCCGCCCTCGGCGCGCTGAACCTGAACTGGCTCAACCTGCAACTGCCGCGGCTCAATCTGTCCGCCAACATGCTGCTCTCGGCCTCCCTGATGGCCCAGCTGCGCGCCCAGGTCCTGGCCCATTTCGGCATCGACCTGCTGATCCCCGGCCAGCTCAACGCCTTCCTGCGCATCATGGCCACCCTGAACGCCCGCATCGGCGGCCTCGGCCTCGGGCTCGGCCTGCACCTCAATTTCGGCCCCTGGCTGCAACTCGCCGCCCTGAACGCCGCCCTGCTGCGCATCCAGGCCGCCATCACGGCCGGCGTGTTCGCCAACCTCAACCTCTCGCTCCGCCTCTCGCTCGGCCCCTGGATGCCGTTCCTGCTGCAACTCGGCTCCCTCACCGCCCTGCTGAACCTGATGGCCCGCCTCAACGTCACCGAGAGCGTCGCCCTCAGCGCCTCCCTCAACGCCATGGCCTCGCTCCGCCTGCCCGCTTTGCCGTTCCCCAACATCTCCCTGATGTGCAACCTCTCCGCCGGCCTGTCCGCCGTCGCCCAGCTCGGCCTCAGTCTCGGCGTCAACCCGCTGCAACTCGGCTTCCCCGCCATCCGCCTCATGGTCGGCGCCACCCTCACCGCCACCATCCAGATGCTCGCCCGCATCGGCATCAGCCTCAACGCCGCCCTCGCGCTCACCGCCCCGCAACTCCCCGCCTTCATGATCGGCCTGCCCGTCGCCTCCCTCAACGCCATGGTGACCGCTGCGCTGAATGTGAACGTCGCGGCCTTCGCCAACCTCAACATCAGCCTCACCCCCAACCTGTTCGCAGCCCTCAGCGTCAGTTCCCTCAGCGCCCAGCTCTCCGCCGCGCTGAACCTCGGCGTCGCGCTGCGCCCCTGCATGGTGTGTGACGCCGCAGGCCTCCTCGCCGCCGCCATCGCCTAGTCCAAACCGTCGCGATCTTGGCACGACAGATCAAAAACAAGGCACCCTGCCACCAATTCATTCAAATTCCCGTCATCCATCAGCCCCCCTGAGGTTTCGCGCGCATATTTCGGGCAGTTAATCTCTGGCACATCCCTTGCTTTGCCCAGCACAGCCACGTCGCAGTTCGCGTCGAAGGCATGTCAAAACGAGGGAGACTCATGGCATCTGTCCGCAAATGGCTGCGCGGCGCCGGCCTGGCCGCCGCCGCCGTCGCCGCAACGCTCACCGGGGCGCATAACGCCCAGGCGCAAGCCACCATCAAGGTCGGCATCCTGCATTCGCTCTCGGGCACCATGGCCATCAGCGAGACCACGCTGAAGGACGTCATGCTGATGCTCATCGAGGAGCAGAACAAGAAGGGCGGCGTTCTGGGCAAGAAGCTCGAAGCCGTCGTCGTCGATCCGGCCTCCAACTGGCCGCTGTTCGCCGAAAAGGCCCGCCAGCTCATCGCCGTCGACAAGGTCGCCGTGGTGTTCGGCTGCTGGACCTCGGTCTCCCGCAAGTCCGTCCTGCCGGTCTTCGAGGAACTCAATTCCATCCTCTTCTACCCCGTCCAGTACGAGGGCGAGGAAAGCCAGAAGAACGTCTTCTACACCGGCGCCGCCCCCAACCAGCAGGCGATCCCGGCCGTCGACTATCTTGAAAAAGAAGAGAAGGTGCAGCGCTGGGTCCTCGCCGGGACCGACTACGTCTACCCGCGCACCACCAACAAGATCCTCGAGGCGTACCTGAAGTCAAAGGGCGTCAAGGACGAGGATATCATGATCAACTACACGCCGTTCGGCCACAGCGACTGGCAGAACATCGTGGCCTCGATCAAGAAGTTCGGCACCGCCGGCAAAAAGACCGCCGTCGTCTCCACCATCAACGGTGACGCCAACGTTCCCTTCTACAAGGAACTCGGCAACCAGGGCATCAAGGCGACCGACATTCCGGTCGTGGCCTTCTCGGTCGGCGAAGAAGAACTCGCCGGCATCGACACCAAGCCCCTGCTCGGCCACCTCGCCGCCTGGAACTACTTCCAGTCCGTCGAAAACCCCGACAACAAGGCGTTCATCGCCAAGTGGCAGGCCTTCACCAAGAACCCCAAGCGCGTCACCAATGACCCCATGGAAGCCCACGTCATCGGCTTCGCCATGTGGATCAAGGCGGTCGAAAAGGCCGGCACCACCGACCCGTCCAAGGTGATCGACGCCATGATCGGCATCTCGGTCCCCAACCTCACCGGCGGCTACTCGGCCATGATGCCGAACCACCACATCACCAAGCCCGTCCTGATCGGCGAAGTGAAGGGTGACGGCCAGTTCAACGTGGTCTGGCAGACCCAGGGCACCGTGGTGGCCAACGAATGGTCGCCCTACCTCGAAGGCTCGCGCGATCTCATCGCCGACTGGCGCGCCCCTCTGATGTGCGGCAACTTCAACGTCAAGACCGGCAAGTGCGGCGGCAAGATGTAGCCTCCGCCTGCTGAACCAGGAACGCCCCGGGGCCGCAATGCCCCGGGGTTTCTTGTATCCGCCGCCCCCAGCCGCTATCCGCGCCGCCCGAACCGCCGCAACAGATAATCCGCCACCCCCTGCCGTGCCGCCCGGGCATGCGCATCGCCCGACAGCATCCGCCGCGCGAACCCGCCCCACGAGGTCATCGTCGGGTCCAGCCCATGGAACCGCTGGAACAGCGCCCACAGCAGTCGCTTCAGCCGCCCGGCGAAATCCCCCATCCCGCGCGCATGCTTCTCCGCCAGCAGGAACGTGTTGCGCACCTGGTAGTACGTCTTGGCGGCGGTCACCCGCCCGCCGAAACTCGCGCTCTCCTTGTGCAGCATCCGCGCCCGCCAGGCACAAAAGGCGCCGAACCCCGCCCGGCGCGCCCGCTGGAAGAAATCCTCCTCCTCCAGTTGCAAAAAGAACCGCTCATCGAGCAACCCGATCGCCCGCGGCAACCCCACCGGCATCAACAGGCACGCCCCATACGCGTGGTCCATCTCCACAATCCCGGCGATCTCCGCCCGCGCCTGTGCCGCCGCATCCGCCCCCACCGGCAAACCGGGAAACAACTGCGCCGTGCCCGGATCGTCGAAGTAATGGATCACCGGATGCACCAAACACGGCGCAGCGATCACCCCCGCCGCCGCCACCATCTCCCCGATCGCCGCATGCCCCAGCACGGTATCGTTGTTCAACAGGCACACATACCCATACCCGCCCGCCAGCGCGCGCCGCAGCCCGACATTGTTGCCCCCCGCCCACCCCAGGTTCTCCGGCTCGACAATCACCTCGACCTCGGGAAACGCCGCCACGATCCGCGCCGTCTCGTCCGTGGCCGACCCATTGTCGATCACCAGCACATCGAGCCCCACCCAATCCTGCCCGCGCAGGCTGGCCAGGCACCCCAGCGTATCATCCATCCCGTTGAAGTTGAGCACCACCACCAGCACGCGCTCCGCGGCACTCGGCATCGTCGGCTCGGGCAACATCTGGGACATGTGCTTGGGGCTCGATCAAGGGTGACCCGCCGACGTTCATCACGCAGCCGGATAAGGTTGCGTACCACCGCCCCCCCCTGGACGCAATCACCAACCCCGCCGTTCTGACCCCAAACACATCATCCGAAGCCTAAGCTTTAGGCATTTCCCACCCCGCCCCCACGCCCAACCGCAAACGCCCCCGCGCGAAATCGCTGGCACATGAATTGCGTTGCCTCCCCACAGGCCAGCGCAAGCCGGCCCGCCACACGAGGGAACCGCAGATGCCGAACATCCGAACCGCGCCATCCGCCCGCCCCCGCGCGCGCATCCTGTGACCGCGCCGGAACCCTCCCGCATGCGCCCCCTCCTCCGTCTGCTCACGCTCCTCGCCGCCCTCCTTGCCGCCCCCGCCTGGGCGCAGGATGACCCGTTCGCCGGTCTCGCCGGCTCCAGCTTCGACGATATCCGCCGCGGCATCGAAACCCTCGCCACCGCCGCCCCCCCGCAAGCCGCCGCCACCATCACCGCCCTCCAGCAAGGCGCCCTCCTCGCCGGCCCCGACGCCGCCCTCTACATCAAGACCCAAACCGGCTTCCTCGACGCCCGCACCGGCCAACCCGCCACCCCCGACGTCGACGCCCTAAAATCCGTCCGCGTCAACAATTCCGTCCGCCGCGCCGCCGAAGCCGCCATGGGCGGCCTCACCCTCTTCGCGCCCGACCCCACCATCCGCCGCAGCGCCGCCGAAGCCGTCCTGAAATCGCGCGATGCCGCGGCCCTCCCCGCCCTCGCCCGCGCCATCGCCGCCGAGCAGGACCCCGCCATCCGCACCATCATGCAGCAGGCCCGCGCCGCCGCCACCCTCGCCAGCCCCGACACCTCCGAGCCCGACCGCCTCGCCGCCGTCGAAACCCTGCGCGCCCGCGGCGATATCGAATCCCGCGCCATGCTGGCCTCGCTCACCAACCAGTCCCCCGCCGTCATCGCCGCCGCCGCCACCGCCGTCACCGCGATCGACCGCATGCTGCAACTCTGGGGCCTGGTCCAGGGCATCTTCTACGGCCTCTCCCTCGGCTCCGTCCTCCTCCTCGCCGCCGCCGGCCTCGCCATCACCTTCGGCGTCATGGGCGTCATCAACATGGCGCACGGCGAAATGGTCATGCTCGGCGCCTACACCACCTTCGTCGTCCAGGAAGTCATCCGCGCCCACGCCCCCTTCCTGTTCGAGGCCAGCCTTTTCATCGCCGTCCCCCTCGCCTTCCTCGTCGCCGGCATCGTCGGCATCGTCATCGAGCGCGGCATGCTGCGCTTCCTCTACGGCCGCCCGCTCGAAACCCTGCTCGCCACCTGGGGCCTCTCCCTGGTGATGCAGCAGACCGTGCGCAGCATCTTCGGCGCCTCCAACCGCGAAGTCGGCACCCCCGCCTGGATGTCCGGCGCCACCCAATGGGGCGGCATCACCATCACCTACAACCGCCTGGTCATCATCGTCTTCGCCTTCCTCGTCCTCGCCGCCCTGATGGCAGCCCTCCGCTACACCGCCCTCGGCCTGCGCATGCGCGCCGTCACCCAGAACCGCCGCATGGCCGCCGCGATGGGCATCCGCACCCCCTGGGTCGACGCCCTCACCTTCGGCCTCGGCTCCGGCGTGGCGCTCAGCCAGATCGACAACGTCAGCCCCAACCTCGGCCAGGGCTACATCATCGACAGCTTCATGGTGGTGGTCTTCGGCGGCGTCGGAAACCTCTGGGGCACCGTCGTCAGCGCCCTCACGCTCGGCATCGTCAACAAGTTCCTCGAACCCCTCGCCGGCGCCGTCCTCGGCAAAATCACCGTCCTCGTCCTGCTCATCCTCTTCATCCAGCGCAAACCACGCGGCATGTTCCCCATCAAAGGCCGGGCGGTCGAAGCATGAGCGGCAGCGAGCACAGCGAGCGCGAGCGCACAACATCATGAACAAGCTCCCCACCATCCTCTGCCTCATCGCCATCCTCGGCGGCACCGCCCTCCTGGCATTCGGCAACACCACCGGCGCCGTCCCCACCTATGCCGTCTCGCTGGTCGGCAAATACCTCTGCTACGCCATCCTGGCGCTGGCGGTGGATCTCGTCTGGGGCTTCGCCGGCATCCTCTCCCTCGGCCACGCCGCCTTCTTCGCCCTCGGCGGTTACGCCATGGGCATGTACCTCATGCGCCAGATCGGCACCCGCGGCGTCTATGGAAACCCCCTCCTGCCCGACTTCATGGTCTTCCTGAACTGGAAGGAACTGCCCTGGTACTGGACCGGCTTCGACAACCCGATGTTCGCCATCCTCGTCGCCATGGCCGCCCCCGGTCTCATCGCCTTCATCTTCGGCTGGTTCGCCTTCCGCTCCCGCGTCTCCGGCGTCTACCTCTCCATCATCACCCAGGCCCTCACCTACGCCCTCCTCCTCGCCTTCTTCCGCAATGACATGGGCTTCGGCGGCAACAACGGCCTCACCGACTTCAAGGACATCTTCGGCTTCCCCCTCCAGTCCGACGCCGTCCGCCGCGCCCTCCTCATCGCCAGCGCCCTCTTCCTCGCCGCCTGCCTCCTCGCCGCCCGCACCATCGTCACCTCCCGCTTCGGCAAGGTCCTCATCGCGGTGCGCGATACCGAAAGCCGCACCCGCTTCCTCGGCTACCGCCCCGAGCGCTACAAACTCTTCGTCTTCGTCGTCTCCGCCGTCATGGCCGGCATCGGCGGCGCCCTCTACGTCCCCCAGGTCGGCATCATCAACCCCTCCGAATTCGCCCCCGCGAACTCCATCGAGGCCGTCATCTGGGTCGCCGTCGGCGGCCGCGGCACCCTCGTCGGCGCCATCCTCGGCGCCATCCTGGTCAACGCCGGCAAAACCTTCTTCACCGGCGCCCTCCCCGAATTCTGGCTCTTCGCCCTCGGCGCCCTCTTCATCCTCGTCACCCTCCTCCTCCCCAAAGGCATCCTCGGCCTCTTCGCCCGCCGCGAACCCCCGCCCGCCGCCATGCCCGCCCCGGAGCCCGCCGAATGACCTCCCGAACCCACGCCGACACCATCCTCTACCTCGATGGCGTCTCCGTTTCCTTCGACGGCTTCAAAGCCCTCAACGCCCTCTCCCTCTACATGGAGAAAGGCGAAATGCGCGCCGTCATCGGCCCCAACGGCGCCGGCAAAACCACCATGATGGACGTCATCACCGGCAAAACCCGCCCCGACGAAGGCAAGGTCGTCTTCGGCACCAACACCGACCTCACCGCGCTGGACGAACCCGCCATCGCCGCCCTCGGCATCGGCCGCAAATTCCAGAAACCCACCGTCTTCGAACCCCATACCGTCTGGGACAACCTCCTCCTGGCGCTGGCCAATGACCGCCGCCCCCGCTTCACCCTCTGGGCCCGCCAAACCGGCGAAGAACGCGACCGCATCGAAGCCATCCTCGCCACCATCCGCCTCGCCGACCAACGCCACCGCCAGGCCGGCAACCTCTCCCACGGCCAGAAACAATGGCTCGAAATCGGCATGCTCCTCGCCCAGGAACCCCAACTCCTCCTCGTCGACGAACCCGTCGCCGGCATGACCGACGCCGAAACCGAACAAACCGCCGAACTCCTGCGCGAAATCAACAAAACCCGCTCGGTCGTCGTGGTCGAACACGATATGCACTTCGTCCGCGCCCTCGGCGTCAAAGTCACCGTCCTGCACGAAGGCTCCGTCCTCTCCGAGGGGACCATCGACCATGTCAGCAATGATCCCCGGGTCATCGAAGTGTATCTCGGGCGGTGAGCATGCAAGGCACGAGGCAACAGCAAGGCTCCGCCGGCTTAGGGGCCTCCGCCCCTAAGAACCCGCCACCTCTCGCGGTTGGATCGACAGCCTTCGGTCGCAATCCCACCATCCCGCCGCGATCGCTGGCGAAGCCCATCGATCGAAGCGACCGCACACCCCATCATGTGCACCCGAAGGCCATTGCCCCAGCCGCAAGCAGTAATGGGTTCTTAGGGGCCCCTGCCCCTAAGCCGGCGGAGCCTTGCTTGCCTTCCCTGCTCCCTTCGCCACCAAAGGCGCTTCAAATCCGATGCTAGAAGTCAAAAACATCGTCCTGCACTACGGCGCCGCCATAGCCCTGCGCGAGGTATCCCTCACCGCGGTTCCCGGCGAGGTCACTTGCCTGCTCGGCCGCAACGGCGTCGGCAAGACCAGTCTGCTGCGTGCTGTCACCGGCGCCCATCCCATCAGCAAGGGCGCCATCATCTGGGAGGGCTCCGACATCAGCCGCCTCCCCCCCTACGAGCGCGCCAGGCGCGGCATCGCCAGCGTCCCCCAGGGCCGCGACATTTTCCCGCTGTTGAGCGTGCGCGAGAACCTCGAAACCGGGTTTGCCGTCCTCCCCCGCGCCCAGCGCAAGGTATCGGACGAGATTTTCGAGTTGTTCCCCATTCTGAAAACCATGCTCGGCCGGCGCGGCGGGGACTTGTCGGGCGGCCAGCAGCAGCAGCTTGCGATTGCCCGCGCTTTGGTGATGAAGCCGCGCCTGCTGGTGCTGGACGAACCCACCGAGGGCATTCAGCCCAGCATCATCAAGGACATCGGCCGCATCATCGCCCTGCTGCGCAGCCGCGGCACCATGGCGATCCTGCTGGTCGAGCAGTATTTCGATTTCGCCCATGAGCTAGCCAGCCAGATCGTCGTGATGGACCGCGGCGATATCGTCCTTTCCGGCCGTCCGGACGAGCTCGACGAAGCCGACGTCCGCCGCCGCCTATCCGTCTGAAGAAAACCGTGTAAAAGTTTTTTGCTCCTTTTTTCAAAAAAAGGAGAACTGTTCTTCCCCGCAAAGAACACACCAGACAACCAAAGGAAACGCCGTGTTGCAAACCGTCCGAGCCCACCAGCGCGCCCAGGGAGAACTGCGCGTCAGCCTCGGGCGCCGGGGCACGGCGACCGTCCTGCGCGATCTGCGCCAGCAGGGCTGCATGAAGGCGCGTTTTCCGCACACCGCCGATCACCACGAAACCGTCACGCTCAACACCTCCGGCGGCGTCGCCGGCGGTGACCACCTCGAAACCACGCTGGACGTCGGCGCCGGCTGCACCGCCACCTTTGCCTCCCAGGCCGCCGAGCGCTTCTACCGCGCCCTCCCCGGCGACCCCGCCGCCCATGTCCGCACCCGACTCACCGTCGGGCCTGGCGCCACCGCCGAATGGCTCCCCCAGGAAAGCATCCTGTTCGACAACTGCGCACTGGATCGCCGCCTGGAGATCGACCTCGCGGCCGACGCCAGCATCCTCGGCCTGGAAACCCTGATTTTCGGCCGCACCGCGATGGGCGAAACCATCCACGCCGCTCGCATCCGTGACACCATCCGCATCCGCCGCGCCGGCGCCCTCATCCTGCACGACGCGATCCGCCTCGAGGGCCCCGCCGCCGTGCTCGACACCGCCGCCGGTGCCGCCGCCAACCGCGCCACCGCCACGATCTTTCAAGTCGCGCCCAACGCCGAATCCCACCTCGACGCCCTGCGCGCCGCCTGGGAGGACGCCCCCGCCGAAACCGGCGCCAGCGCCTGGAACGGCATGCTGATTGCCCGTATCGTCGCCCCCGACGCCGCCCGCCTCCGCGCCGCGGTCATCATGGGCTTGAACCCACTGCGCGACGGCCGCCCCCTGCCCCGCGTCTGGATGTGCTGAGGACAAACCGATGAACCTGACTCCCCGCGAAAAAGACAAACTCCTGATTTCCATGGCCGCCATGGTCGCCCGCCGCCGCCTCGAACGCGGCGTGAAACTCAACTACCCCGAAGCCATCGCCCTCATCAGCGACTTCGTCGTCGAAGGCGCCCGCGACGGCCGCTCGGTGGCCGACCTCATGCAACACGGCGCCCACGTCATCACCCGCGACCAGGTCATGCCCGGCATCGCAGAAATGATCCACGACGTGCAAGTCGAAGCCACCTTCCCCGACGGAACCAAACTCGTCACCGTCCACGAGCCCATCCGATGAACGCAGCCATCGACGACGTCCGCGTCGCCCCCTGCCGTCCGGACACCCCCGAGGCCGCCGCCCTCATCGCCCGCGCCGAGGCCGAACTCGCCGAACGCTACCCCGCCGAACACCGCCACGGCCTCGCCGTCGAGGGCCTCCTCGCCCAGGACGCCCGCTTCTTCCTCGCCACCCACGAGGACGACCCCGCCGGCTGCGGCGGCTACGTCGTCTTCGCCCCCGCCGCCGCCGCCGCCGAACTCAAGCGCATGTACGTCGCCCCCCGCCACCGCGGCCACGGCATCGCGCGCCGCATCCTCGACGCCATCGAAACCGCCGCCAAAGCCGAAGCCGTCACCACCCTCTACCTCGAAACCGGCACCCTCCAGGCCGAAGCTATGGCCCTCTACCGCACCGCCGGCTACCGCGTCCGCGGCCCCTTCGGCACCTACCAGGAAAGCCCCGTCAGCGTGTTCATGGAGAAGAACCTGTGATCCCCGGAGAAATCGACACCGCCCAAGGCGACATCGAACTCAACGTCGGCCTGCCCAAAACCACCCTCATCGTCGCCAACACTGGCGACCGCCCCATCCAGGTCGGCAGCCACTACCATTTCGCCGAAACCAACCCGGCGCTGCACTTCGACCGAACCGCCGCCCGCGGCCAACGCCTCGATATCGCCGCCGGCACCGCCGTCCGCTTCGAACCAGGCCAGACCCGCGAAATCACCCTCGTCCCCTACCAGGGCACCCGCACCATCTACGGCTTCCGCGCCGCAATCCAGGGACCAATCTGATGGCCCGCCTTACCCGCCGTGCCTACGCCGACATGTACGGCCCCACCACCGGCGATCGCGTTCGCCTCGCCGACACCGAACTCTGGATCGAAATCGAGAAAGACTTCACCACCTACGGCGACGAAGTGAAATTCGGCGGCGGCAAAGTCATCCGGGACGGCATGGGCCAGTCCCAGTTCTCCCAGGCCGAAGGCGCCGTCGACACCGTCATCACCAACGTCGTCATCATCGACCACTGGGGCATCGTCAAAGCCGACGTCGCCCTCACCAACGGCCGCATCGCCGCGATCGGCAAAGCCGGCAACCCCGACGTCCAGCCCGGCGTCACCATCATCGTCGGCCCCGGCACCGAAGTCATCGCCGGCGAAGGCAAAATCCTCACCGCCGGCGGGATCGACAGCCACATCCACTTCATCTGCCCCCAACAGGTCGAGGAAGCCATCGCATCCGGCGTCACCACCCTCATCGGCGGCGGCACCGGCCCCGCCACCGGCACCTCCGCCACCACCTGCACCCCCGGCCCCTGGCACATGATGCGCATGCTCCAGGCCGCCGAAGGCCTCCCCGTCAACCTCGCCTTCGCCGGCAAGGGCAACGCCTCCCGCCCCGCCGCGCTGGAGGAAATGATCCGCGCCGGCGCCTCCTCCCTCAAACTCCACGAGGACTGGGGCACCACTCCCGCCGCCATCGACAACTGCCTCTCCGTGGCCGACCGTTTCGACGTCCAGGTGATGATCCACACCGACACCCTCAACGAGTCAGGCTTCGTCGAAGACACCATCGCCGCCTTCAAGGGTCGCACCATCCACGCCTTCCACACCGAAGGCGCCGGCGGCGGTCACGCGCCCGACATCATCAAGGTCGCCGGCCTCCCCAACGTCCTGCCCTCCTCCACCAACCCCACCCGCCCCTACACCGCCAACACGCTGGATGAGCACCTCGACATGCTCATGGTCTGCCACCACCTCGATCCCGCCATCCCCGAGGATGTCGCCTTCGCCGAAAGCCGCATCCGCAAGGAAACCATTGCCGCCGAAGACATCCTGCATGACCTCGGCGCCCTCTCCATGATCTCGTCCGACAGCCAGGCCATGGGCCGCGTCGGCGAAGTCATCATCCGCACCTGGCAAACCGCCCACAAAATGAAAACCCAGCGCGGCCCCCTCGGCACCGACACCCGCGCCGACAACGCCCGCGTCAAACGCTACGTCGCCAAATACACCATCAACCCCGCCATCGCCCAAGGCCTCTCCCACGAAATCGGCGACATCACCCAAGGCAAACTCGCCGACCTCGTCCTCTGGTCCCCCGCCTTCTTCGGCGTCAAACCCGACCTCGTCATCAAAGGCGGCTCCATCGCCATGGCCCCCATGGGAGACCCCAACGCCTCCATCCCAACCCCCCAGCCCGTCCACTACCGCCCCATGTTCGGCGCCCTGGGAAAAGCCCTCGCCCCCTCCTGCATAACCTTCCTCTCCAAAGCCGCCATCGAAGACGACATCGGCCGAAAACTAGGCCTCAACCGCCTCCTCTCTCCCGTCAGCAACACCCGCGCCGGCATCGGCAAAAAATCCATGATCCACAACGACGCCACCCCCAACATCGAAGTAGACCCCGAAACCTACGAAGTCCGCGCCGACGGTATCCTCCTAACCTGCGAACCCGCCACCACGCTCCCCATGGCGCAGCGGTATTTCCTGTTCTAACGCCCCCTTCCCCCTCTCTCCCCTCTCTCCCCTCTCTCCCCTTTCTTGGGGAGAGAGGGGAGCAGCACAGCAAAGCGAGCGCGTTCTTTTTTGCGAAAAAAGAACCAAAAAATTTTCATCCACCAACAAATGCTCGTAGCACCGCCGTCGCAGCTGCCTCTCAAACCTACATCT
Organism: uncultured Rhodospirillales bacterium; assembly: GCA_903845065.1. Classification (GTDB taxonomy): domain Bacteria; phylum Pseudomonadota; class Alphaproteobacteria; order Acetobacterales; family Acetobacteraceae; genus CAIYPH01. Next base: position 47,707 of record CAIMWH010000055.1, read on the forward strand.
ACACCAAGTCCGATGTCGTCCAATGCAAGGCATCCCATCCCGCCTACCCGTTTAGCCCATCTTATTCACGGCGTGGCAGGGATTCGCTGGCGGGCGTCGCGTAAGGCGTTGATCACGTTTAAGGACTGGGTGTCGAAGCCATCCTTTCC
>CAIMWH010000056.1 GCA_903845065.1 uncultured Rhodospirillales bacterium
ATGCAGGCGATGGCCGAGGGGTTCGATATCCTGCGCAACCGCGCCTCGGCCAAACTGCCGGAGACCGAGCGGTTCGACCTCGATCTCGCCGATATCGCCGAGGTGTGGCGACGCGGTTCGGTGGTGACGTCCTGGCTGCTCGATTTGTCGGCCGAGGCGCTGGCGAAGGACGAGAAGCTGGAAACCTTCTCGGGCCATGTCGAGGATTCCGGCGAGGGCCGCTGGACCATCGAGGCCGCCATCGAGGAAGCTGTGCCGGCCGATGTGCTGGCAGCCTCCCTGTTCACCCGCTTCCGCTCGCGGCAGGATCATACCTTCGCCGAGAAGATGCTGTCCGCGATGCGCCTTGGCTTCGGCGGGCATACCGAACAGAAGAAGTGACCGTCCTCGTCATCATGGGGGTTGCCGGCTGCGGCAAGACCACCCTCGGCGCGGCGGTGGCGGCACGGCGCGGCTGGGCGTTCCAGGAGGGCGATGCGCTGCATCCGCCGGCCAACGTCGCCAAGATGGCCGGCGGCACCCCGCTGGTGGATGAGGACCGCTGGCCGTGGTTGCGCACCATCGCCGGCGTGATCGACGGATGGCGGGCGGCGGGGCAGTCGGGCGTGGTGACGTGTTCGGCGTTGAAGCGGGTGTATCGGGAAATCCTGATCGGCGATCGCGCGGATGTGCGGCTGGTCTATCTGCGCGGCGACAAGGCGCTGATCGGCGGGCGGATGGCCGCACGCAAGGGCCACTTCATGCCCACAACGTTGCTCGACAGCCAGTTCGCCACCTTGGAGGAACCCGGGGCGGACGAGCGGCCGGTGGTGATCGATGTCGCGCAGGACTCCGAAACGGTGCTGGCGCAGGTGCTGGCCGTGGCTTGACTCCTCGGCCGTTGCGGCAGCAGCCTTTCCCCCATCATCCGGGGAGGCGGCATCATGGCAACGGCGCGGCTGGCGATGGGTTGGGCGGAATGGGCGGGGCATGACGCCACCGCGCTCGCCGGGTTGGTCAAGTCCGGGCAGGTGATGCCGGCCGAATTGGCCGCCCAGGCCGCCGCCGGGGTGGCGATGCTGGACGGGCGGCTGAACGCGGTGCTGGGCCTGTTCGAGGATGCCATCGCCAATCCCGATGTGGACGGGCCGGCCAAGACGGGCCTGCTCTACGGGGTGCCGATGTTCCTCAAGGACCTCGGCGCCGGGTTGAAGGGGCGCAAGCAGGAGTCGGGCTCGCTGCTGTTCCGCGATTTCGTGGCCAAGGCGACCGATCCCACGGTGGAGAACTATTTGTCCGCCGGGCTGGTGCCGATCGGGCGCTCCACCACGCCGGAATTCGGCATGACGTTCGATACCTCTACCACCTACACCGGCGAACTGAAGGTGACGCGCAATCCGTGGAACCTGGAGCGCACCGCCGGCGGCTCCTCGGGCGGGTCCGCCGCCGCCGTCGCGGCCGGTATCACGCCGATCAGCATGTCATCGGATGGTGGTGGGTCCACCCGTATCCCGGCCTCGTTCTGCGGGCTAGTCGGGTTGAAGGCGAGCCGGGGGCGGGTGCCGCGGCCGCTGGGGCAGAGCGAATACATCACCCGCATCAGCATCGACGGCGTGGTGACGCGCTCGGTGCGGGATACCGCCGCGGCCTACGAGACCCTCACCCGGGTGCCCAACGGCGGCAGCTTCATCGCTATGGGGCCGCCACGCGGTTCCTACCTCGCCGCGATCCAGCGGCCGCCAGGCCGCCTGCGGGTGGGGCTGTCGACCGGGATGTGGGGGCGTGAACGGCCGGTGGACTCCGAGGTGGCGGCCCGGGTGCGCGAGGCGGCGAAACTGATGGAGAGCCTCGGCCACCATGTCGAGGAACTCGACGACCGCACCATCTGCGACTGGCCGACGATGTGGCAGGGCTACATCACCCAGTGGATCGGCAGCCGGGCGCTGTTCGATTTCCAGGCCCGCGATCGGGGCATCGACCCGAAGGACCTGCACAAATACCTCGGCCCGATGACCTACCGGCACTACGTCGCCTCGCAGCGCTACGACAAGTTCGACGTATTTCGCATGATGCAGGCCAACAACGTCACCACCCGCGCCTTCGGCAAGCTGATGGAGCGGTATGACGTGCTGCTGACCCCCTCGCTCGCCATCCGGGTGCCGCAGGCCAACGGGCCGTATTCGCTGCTGGTGGAGAGCAATGACCTCGACGGCTGGGTGAACCTGCTCGCCGATGCCTGCCGCTATACCATGCCGGGCAACGAGACCGGGATGCCGGGGATTTCCATCCCGGCGGGCAAGGATTCGGACGGGATGCCGATCGGCGTGCAGGTGCATGGCAACTTCGCCGCCGAGGATGTGTTGATGCAGGTGGCGGCCGAGATCGAGGCAGCGAAACCGGAGTGGTTCGGCGGCACGCCGGCGGTGCACGTGACACGGTCCTGAAGGGTTGCGGCATGCGGGCTTCGCGGGGGATAACGGGGGGAGCCGCACCGAGGACCGACGTTGAAATTCTCCCTCCGCACCCTGTTCACCCAGGGCCTCTCCGGGCACACCGGCTGGGGGCCGCAATGGCGCACGCCTGAGCCGAAGCCGGAGTACGATGCCATCATCGTCGGCGGCGGCGGGCATGGGCTGGCCACCGCCTACTATCTCGCCGCCGAGCATGGCGTGCGCAACGTGGCGGTGCTGGAGAAGGGGTGGCTCGGCGGCGGCAATACCGGGCGCAACACCACCATCATCCGCTCCAACTATTTGTGGGATGAGTCCGCCGCCATCTATGAGCACGCGGTGAAGCTTTGGGAGGGCCTGTCGCAGGAACTCAACTACAACGTGATGTATTCGCCGCGCGGCGTGATGATGCTGGCCCACACCATCCATGACGTGCAGGTGTTCAAGCGCCACGTCCACGCCAATCGCCTGAACGGCATCGACAACGAGTGGCTCACGCCGGGCGAGGCGCGCGAATTCTGCCCGCCGCTCAATATTTCCGCCAACGTGCGCTACCCCATCCTCGGCGCCGCCCTGCAACGCCGCGGCGGCACCGCGCGGCATGATGCGGTGGCCTGGGGCTATGCGCGTGGTGCCTCGGCGCGGGGCGTGGATATCATCCAGAACTGCGAAGTCACCGGCATCAACCGCGATGCCGCCGGCGCCGTCACGGGCGTGGAAACTTCGCGCGGCACCATCCGGTCGCGCAAAATCGGCGTGGTCGCGGCCGGGCATACCTCGGTGCTGATGGGGATGGCCGGCGTGCGCATGCCGCTCGAAAGCTACCCGTTGCAGGCGCTGGTGAGCGAGCCGGTGAAGCCGGTGTTTCCCTGCGTGGTGATGTCCAACACCATCCACGCCTACATCAGCCAGTCCGACAAGGGCGAGTTGGTGATCGGCGCCGGGACGGACGCCTATACCTCGTACAGCCAGGCCGGCGGGCTGCATATCGCGGCGCATACGCTGGACGCGATTTGCGAGATGTTCCCGATGTTCCGCCGCATGCGGATGCTGCGCAACTGGGGCGGCATCGTGGACGTGACGCCGGATCGCTCGCCCATCATCGGCAAGACGCCGGTGCCGGGTCTGTTCGTCAATTGCGGCTGGGGCACCGGTGGCTTCAAGGCGACACCGGGGAGCGGGCATGTATTCGCCGCCACCATCGCGCGCGACGATCCGCACCCCATCGCCGCCCCCTTCACCCTGGAACGCTTCCGCACCGGCCGCCTCATCGACGAGGCCGCGGCGGCGGCGGTGGCGCACTGATGCTCATCATCCCCTGCCCCCATTGCGGGCCGCGCCCCGAGAACGAGTTCCGCTATTCGGGCGAGGCGCATGTGGTGCGCCCGGCTGATCCCGAGACGCTGGATGACGCGGCGCTGGCCGAACTCCTCTACATGCGCAGCAATCCCAAGGGCCGCCACGCCGAGCGCTGGCGTCACATCCACGGGTGCGGGTGGTTTTTCAACTGCATCCGCGACACCGTGACTGATCGTATCGAGCGGACCTATCCGGCGGGAACCGCGCCATGAGGTTCCGCACGGCCGACGGCGGGCGGATCGATCGCACGCGCACGCTGAATTTCAGTTTCGATGGGCGGGCGCTGACCGGGCATCCCGGCGATACGCTGGCCTCGGCGCTGCTCGCCAATGGCATCCATCTGATGGGCCGCTCCTTCAAGTATCACCGCCCGCGCGGCCTGCTGGCGGCTGGGATCGAGGAGCCCAATGCGCTGGTGCATGTGGATCGCGGCGGCGGGCGGGATGCCCCTAACCTGCGCGCCACGCAGGTGGAACTCTACGAGGGGCTGAACGCGACGAGCCAGAACCGGTATCCGTCGCTGGCGCTCGATGTCGGCGAGGCCGCGCGGCTGTTCTCGCGGTTTCTGCCGGCGGGGTTCTACTACAAGACCTTCATGTGGCCGGCCTCGTTCTGGAAGCGGCTGTATGAGCCGGTGATCCGCGCCGCCGCCGGGCTGGGCCGCGCACCTGTGCTGCCCGATCCCGATCGCTATCTGCACCGTTACGCCCATTGCGAGGTCCTGGTGATCGGTGCCGGTGCCGCCGGGCTGGCTGCCGCGCGCGATGCGGCCGTCACCGGCGCGCGGGTGATCCTGTGCGACGAGCAGAACGAGATGGGGGGCGGTCTGCTCTCCGAGCCCGCCGCCACCATCGACGGCCAGCCCGCCGCCGCCTGGGTGGCCGCCGTGCTGGCCGATCTCGACAGCCGCGCCAACGTGACGCTGCTGCCGCGTGCCACCGCGTTCGGCTGGTATCCCGACAACATGATCGGCGTGGCCGAGCGCGTCACCGATCATCTCGCCACCCCCGATGCGCGGGTGCCGCGCGAGCGGATGTGGCAAATCCGCGCCCGCGAGGTGGTGATCGCCACCGGCGCGCATGAGCGGCCCCTGGTGTTCCCCGACAATGACCGGCCCGGCATCATGCTGGCCGGTGCGGCGCGGCTGTTCCTCAACCGCCACGGCGTGCGGCCTGGCGCGCGCGCGGTGATCGCCACGGCGTGCGACAGCGCCTATGCGGCGGCCCTCGATCTCCACGCCGCCGGGGTGGCCATCGCGCTGATCGCCGACTTGCGCGCGAATCCCGTCGGCCCCGCCATCGATGCCGCGCGAGCCGCCGGGATCACCGTGCGCACCGGCACTTCCATCACCGGCAGCACCGGGCACCTGCGGGTTACCGGCGCGCTGATCGGCACCGAGTGGGTGGCCTGCGACTGCATCCTGATGTCGGGCGGCTGGACGCCGAGCCTGCACATGCACGCCCAGTCGCGCGGCAAGCTGCGCTTTGACGCCGCGACCGCGAATTTCCTGCCCGTCGCAATGGCGGGCCAACGCTCTACCGGGGCCTGCGCCGGCATGTTTGACCTCGCCACCATCCTGCCCGGCCACGCCGTGAGCGGCATCATCACCCCGGATGGCGGCCATGCCGGGTTGGTGCCGGGTGCCAAACCCAAGCGCGCCTTCGTCGATTTCCAGAACGACGTGACCGCCAAGGACCTGCTGCTGGCGACGCAGGAGGGGTTCCGCTCCATCGAGCACGTCAAGCGCTACACCACCACCGGCATGGCGACCGACCAGGGCAAGACCTCCAACATCAACGCGCTCGCCATCGTGGCGGGCGAACTCGGCAACACCATCCCCGAGGTCGGCCTCACCACCTACAGGCCGCCCTATAGCCCGGTGACGTTCGGCACCATCGCCGGCGCCTCACGCGGGGCGTTGTTCGATCCCGAACGCCGGGCGCCGATGCATGACCAGGCCGTTGCGCTGGGGGCCAGGTTCGAGGATGTCGGGCCGTGGAAGCGCGCCTGGTATTTCCCCGGGCCGGGCGAGGATTTGCATGCCGCCGTGGCGCGCGAGTGCCGGGCGGTGCGCGGGTCGGTGGGGATTTTCGATGCCTCTACTCTGGGCAAGATCGAGGTGGTTGGCGCCGATGCCGCCGAGTTCCTCAACCGGCTCTATACCAACGCCTGGACCAAACTCGGCGTCGGGCGCTGCCGGTATGGGCTGATGCTGTCGGAAGCGGGGTTCGTGATGGATGATGGCGTGGTGGGCCGCATTGCGGAGGATCGCTTCCACGTCACCACCACCACCGGGGGCGCGCCGCGCGTGCTGAACCACATGGAGGACTACCTCCAGACCGAGTTCCCCGACCTGCGCGTCTGGCTGACCTCCGCCACCGAGCAATGGGCGGTGATCGCGGTCCAGGGGCCGGGGGCGCGCGATCTGATCGCTCCATTCGTCGAGGGGATCGACCTTGCGCCCGCCGCCTTCCCGCATATGAGCGTGCGCGAGGGCACCATCTGCGGCGTGCCCACAAGGCTGTTCCGCGTCAGCTTCACCGGCGAACTCGGCTTCGAGATCAACGTGCCGGCCGATTTCGGCCCCGCGGTGTGGGAGGCCCTGATGGGAACCGGCGTGCCGACGCCGTACGGCACCGAGGCGATGCATGTGCTGCGGGCCGAGAAGGGCTACATCATCGTCGGCCAGGAAACCGATGGCACGGTGACGCCGGATGACCTCGGGCTGTCCGGCATGATTGCGAAATCCAAGAAGGATTTCGTCGGCAAGCGGGCGCTGAGGCGGCCTGATCTGGTGGTGCCCAACCGCAAGCAACTCGTCGGCCTGCTCACCGAGGACCCGGCGGTGGTGCTTGAGGAAGGGGCGCAGATCGTCGCGGACCCGGCGCAGCCGATCCCGATGCGGATGATCGGCCACGTTACCTCGTCCTACGCGAGCCCGACGCTGGGGCGCTCCATCGCCATGGCGCTGGTGGAGGGCGGGCGGGGGCGGATGGGGAAGCTGCTGTATGTGCCGATGCCGGGGCACACCATCGCGGTGCGCGTGGTGGAGCCGGTTTTCCATGACAAGGCGGGAGCGCGTCTCGATGGCTGATCCCAGGCGTGTCCATCCGCTCGCCAGCCACGCCGCTACCGTGACGCCGAGCGATGCGGTGTGCGTGGCGGCACTCCCGCCGGCGACGCGGCTGAGCCTGCGCACCGCCGATGCAGCGGCGGCCGGGGCGGCGCTCGGCTTCACCCTTGGCACCCCGATTTGCCGGGCGGAGGCCGCCGGACCACGTGCGGCGTTGAAACTCGGGCCGGACGAGTGGTTGCTGCTGGCGCCGGATGGCGAAGCGGCGGCGCTGATGGGCGTGGCGGTGGCGGGCAGCCTGGTGGATGTCTCGCACCGTTCGACGGCAATCGAGATCAGCGGGCCATTCGCGGTGGAGGCGCTGGCGGCGTTCGTGGCGCTCGATCTCGATGCCGCGGCGTTTCCGGTGGGCATGTGCTCGCGCACGGTGTTCGGCAAGGCCGAGATCGTGCTGTGGCGCACGGCGGCCGAGGTGTTCCGCATCGAGGTGTGGCGTTCGTTCGCGCCGTATGTGTGGGAATGCCTGGACGAAAGCTGCCGCGAATACTGGTGAGGGCGGGCGGAACGGTCAGGGCCGGGGATGACAATTATTCACGTTAAAGCGCGTGAAATTGGGCTGCTGAGTCCGTAAAAGGAACTCGCACGCGCTGCTCGCGCGGCGTCGTTTCACCCTCTCGGGCGGACATTTGCGGGTCCGCGGAGTTCAGCGATGTTGAATTTTCGTTCCCTGCTTGGCGCGGGTGCGGTTGCTTGCGCCCTGCTGATGCCGGCTGGTGCGGCCCGTGCCGACCAGGCCTACACGCTGAACAACACGTTCAACGGCACCGCGCCCACCAGCACGTCACCCTGGTTGACCGCGACGTTCCACACGGTTGCCACCGGCGAGGTGGTGATCACATTGCAGGCGAACCTCAACGTCGCGTCCGAATACATCGACGCCTTTGCCTTCAACGTCGATCCGTCCATCGCGCTGTCGCATTTGTCGATCACCGTGACGCCGACCACCAACCCGACATTGCAGGCGCTGCCGACGCTGAGCGCACAGAACGCCTTCAACCTCTCCGGGGCCGGCGCGGCAGGGTCCGGGTTTGACGTGCTGCTGGGCTGGTCGAACTCCGGGGCCGGCGGTGGCGCGGCGCGGTTCGAGGGCAGCGAATACGTCACCGTCGACGTGAAGGACCTGGCGGACGATATCACCGCGAGCAGCTTCGCCTTCGCCAACACGGGCAGCGCGGGTGCCATCGTGGCCGCGCATGTGGCCGGCATTCCGACGGCTGGCGGCACCAGCAGTGGCGCCATCATGAACGGCCCCACGGTCTCGAACGGCGGCTCGGTCCCGGCGCCCGAGCCGGCCAGCATGACGCTGCTCGCCGGCGCATTGTTCGGCCTCGGCATGCTGACGCGCCGGCGCGGGGCCAAGGCGGCCTGAGCCGGGGCCGGTTGGCGAGGGCTTGCCGGGCGGGCGGGTAATCCTGTCTATTTCCCCCATAAAAGGGGAAACCGAACATGCGCGCCGCCATCTTCCGCAAGGCCGAGACCATCGTCGTCGATACCTTGCCCGATCCGAAGCCGGTGGCCGGCCAGGTGCTGGTCAAAACCCTGTGCTGTGGCATTTGCGGTTCGGACCTGCACGCCGCCAAATTCCCCCGCCAGTTCGCCGACGTGGCGCGCCGCTCCGGCGGGCGGTTCGAGATGAACCCCGATCGGGACGTGGTGTTCGGCCATGAGTTCTGCTGCGAGATCGTCGAGCATGGGCCGGGATCGTCCAAGGCGCTGAAGGCGGGCACCAAGGTGGTCTCGATGCCGCTGACGGTGGCGGGCAGCACGGTGCTGGGCATTGGCTACAACCCCGACGCGCCGGGGGCGTTCAGCGAATACCTCACTTTGGCCGAGCGGATGTTGCTGCCGGTGCCGAACGGGTTGTCGGCCGAGCACGCGGCGCTGACCGAGCCGATGGCGGTGGGGTGGCATGCCGTCCAGCACGCGCGGTTGACCAAGGAGGATGTGCCGCTGGTGATCGGCTGTGGGCCAGTGGGGCTCGCGGTGATCGCCGGGCTCAAGATCAAGGGCGTGGGGCCGATCATCGCCGCCGATTTCTCCCCGGCGCGCCGGGCACTGGCGTTGAAGATGGGGGCCGATATCGTGGTCGATCCGGCCGAGACCTCGCCCTACAAGCGCTGGAGCGAGGTGGCGACCCCGGAGGGGTTTGACGGCAGCCGCTTCGCCGCCCTGTTCGGCACCGGGCCACGCCAGCGCCCCGCTGTGCTGTTCGAGTGCGTGGGGGTGCCGGGGGTGATCCAGCAGATGATGCTGGGGGCCCCGCAATGGGCGCGTATCGTGGTGGTGGGCGTGTGCATGGAAACCGACAGTTTCGAGCCGTTCTTCGGCATCGCCCGCCAGCTCAACCTGCAATTCGTGCTGGGCTACAGCCCGGAGGAATTCGCCGACAGCCTGCATCATATCGCCGAGGGGATGATCGACGTGTCCCCGCTGATCACCGGCACGGTGGGGCTCGATGGCGTGGCGCAGGCGTTCAAGGACCTGGCGAGCCCGGAGCGGCACGCCAAGATCCTCGTCGAACCCTGGCGCTGAGGGGTGGTGCGATGAACGATATCCGCCCCATCGCCAGCCAGCCGAGCGCCGCCGCCTCCAAGCTCGCCATCGCCGATTGCGACCTGCATCTGGGTCCGGCCGGCATCCAGGAGTTGTTCCCGTGGATGTCGCGGCGCTGGCAGGACCATATCGAGACCTTCGGCATGGCCCACCGCACCGGCGGGCAGAACGGCACGCCGAACTATCCCAAGGCGCAGCCGGCCGCCGCTCGGCGCGATGCCTGGCCGCCGTCGGGGCGCCCGCCGGGGACGGACCTGGCGTTCACCCGGGCGCAGCATCTCGATGCCCACAACGTGGTGCTCGGCATCATCAACCCGCCGACGCCCTCCAATGCGCCGCAGAATCCTGGGCTCGGCAATGCCATCGCGCGGGCGTTCAACGAGTGGCAACTGGCGTGCCTGGTGCGTCCGGAACCGCGCCTGCGGGCGTCCCTTGTGGTGAACTACGAGGACCCGCTGGCCGCCGCCGCCGAGATACGGCACTGGGCCGGCAATCCCGGGTTTGGCCATGTGATGATGTATGGCCGCACAGCGGCTCCCATGGGCAGCGTGCAGTATTTCCCGATTTTCGAGGCCGCCGCCGAGGCGGGCATCCCGATCGGTGTGCATGCCTTCGGATTCGGTGGCGCGCCCAACACCTCGGCGGGGTGGGCGAGCTACTACATCGAGGACATGCTGGGCCATGCGCAGTCCATCCAGGTGCAGCTCACCAGCATGATCGTGAACGGCGTGTTCGCCCGCCTTCCCGGCCTGCGCTACGTGCTGATCGAGGGCGGCTTCGGTTGGGCGCCGGCGTTGGCGTGGCGGCTGGACAAGGCGTGGAAACGGCTCCGGGCGGAAACCCCGGAGATCAGCGAGGCACCATCAGAGACCATGCGCCGGCAGGTGTGGTTCACCACCCAGCCGATGGAGGAGCCGGAGCGGCGCGAGCAGGTGCTCGATACCATCGGCTGGATCGGCTGGGACCGCATCCTGTTCGCGTCGGACTATCCGCACTGGGACTTCGACAATCCCGACACGGCCATCACCGTGCGGCTCACCGAGCCGCAGCGGCAGGCCATCATGCGGGACAACGCGCTGGCGGTGTATCGCCGCTGATCAGTGGCGGAAGTGACGCATCCCGGTCAGCACCATGGCGATGCCGGCGGCATCGGCGGCCGCGATGACGTCATTGTCGCGCATCGAGCCGCCGGGCTGGATGACGGCGGTGGCCCCGGCGGCGATGGCGGCTTCGAGGCCGTCGGCGAAGGGGAAGAAGGCGTCTGAGGCCACAACGCTGCCGATGGCGAGCGATTGGGGCAGCCCGGCTTTCAGCGCCGCATCCTCGGCTTTCCAGGCAGCGATGCGGGCTGAGTTCACCCGGCTCATCTGCCCGGCGCCGATGCCCATGGTGGCACCGTTTTTCGCGTAGATGATGGCGTTGGACTTGACGTGCTTGCAGACGCGGAAGGCAAACAGCAGGTCATCCAGTTCCTGGGCGGTGGGCGCGCGCTTGGTGACGGTCTTGAGGTCGGCCAGGCTGACCCGGCCGTTGTCGCGCTGCTGGACCAGCAGGCCGCCGGCGACGGATTTCACCGTCATGCCGGGGGAGGCGGGGTCCGGCAGGCCGCCGGTGAGCAGCACGCGGAGGTTCTTCTTGCGGGCGAGCAGGGCGAGGGCATCGGCGTCGGCATCGGGGGCGACGATCACCTCGGTGAAGATGGCGGAGATCCGCTCGGCTTCCGCCGCCTCGAGCGTGCGGTTGACGGCGACGATGCCGCCGAAGGCGGAGACGGGATCGCAGCGCAACGCAAGTTCCCATGCCTCGGCGAGCGAGGCCGCCGAGGCGACGCCGCAGGGGTTGGCGTGCTTGACGATGACGATGGTGGGGGCATCGAACTCGGCCACCGCCTCGAATGCCGCGTCGGTGTCGTTGAGGTTGTTGTAGGAGAGTTCCTTGCCCTGCACCTGCCGCGCCGTCGCGATGCCGGGGCGGTTGCCGTTGGTGTAGAACGCCGCGGACTGGTGCGGGTTTTCGCCGTAGCGCAGGGTTTGCCGCAGGGTGCCGCTGACGGTGAGGCGTTGCGGGTAGGTTTCGCCGTTCTGGGCCGCGAACCAGGTGCCGATCGCGGCATCGTAGGCCGCGGTGCGGGCATAGGCGCTGGCGGCGAGGCGACGGCGGGTGGCGAGCGTGGTGCCGCCGGTGGCGAGTTCGGCGAGGACTTCGGCGTATTGCGCCGTGTCGGTCAGCACGGCGACGAAATCGTGGTTTTTCGCCGCCGCGCGGATGAGGGCCGGGCCGCCGATGTCGATGTTCTCGATGCAATCCTCGAAAGCGGCACCGCGGGCCACGGTGGCCTCGAACGGGTAGAGGTTGACCGCCACGAGATCGATCGGCGCGATGTTGTGTTCGGCCATCTGGGCCTGGTGGGAGGCGAGATCGCGCCGGCCGAGGATGCCGCCGTGAATTTGCGGGACCAGGGTTTTGACCCGTCCGTCGAGGATTTCGGGGAAGCCGGTATGGTCGGAGACTTCCACCACGGCGATCCCGGCGTCGCGCAGGGCCTTGGCCGAGCCGCCGGTGGAGAGGATTTCGACGCCGTGGGCCGCGAGGGCGCGGGCGAACTCGATCAGTCCGGTCTTGTCGGAAACGGAGATCAATGCGCGGCGGATCGGTACGATATCGGTCATGTCGGCACCCTGGCTACTATGGGGGCGGAGTAGCCCTACAGGCCGAGCAAATCCAGCGTTCGCGCCACAACCCTGCCCTCGTCATAGTGATCGAGCGCGCGTTCGCGCGACGCGATGCCCATGCGGGCGCGCATTGGGGCGTCGGTGGCGAGTTTTTGCAGGGCCATGGCGAGTTCGGGCACCCGCATGGGGGGCACCAGGAAGCCGGTCTGCCCGTCGATTACCTGTTCGCAGGGGCCGCGAATGTCGGTGGCGACCACGGGCAGGCCGCACATCATGGCTTCGATCACCGACATCGGCAGGCCCTCGAAGTGCGACGGTAGGGCGAAGATGTCGGCTGCTGCCAGGATCGCCGCGATGTCCTCGCGGTAGCCGAGGCGCTTGAGGCGGGGGCCGAGGCCGGAATTGGCGAAATAGGGTTCGAGGTCTTCGCCGTGATCGGAGGCCAGGCGTTCGCCCACCACCCAGAGGTCGGCGTCGACATCGCGCATCGCGGCGAGGAGTTCGGGGTGAGCCTTGTGGCGAACCAGGCGCGAGACCACGGCGACCACCACGCGCTGGTCCGGGGTGGCGAGTTCGGCGCGGATTTTGGCGCGGGCGGCCGGGTCCGGGTGGTAAAGGGCGGGGTTGCGGCCGTTGCCGATGGCGGTGCTGTTGGCGTGGATGTGCAGACGTCGGGCGTCCTGGGCTTCGTCGGTGGAGACCGTCATGTGGACGTCGGTCAGCTTGCCGCCGAACCACTCCATGGCGAGGCCGAGGCCACGGCGCCACCACGGGCCGGGCTGGTTGAAGAGGAAGCCGTGGCAGGTGTAAGCGACGATTTTCACCCCGGCGATCCGCGCCGCGAGGCGGGCGAGCACGCCGCTGATCGGCATGTGGGCGTGCACCAGGTCGGGCTTTTCGGCGCGGAACAGGGTGACCAGGGCCCACAGGCCACGCCATAGTGCGATGGGGGAGAGGGAGCGTGCGAGAGGCACCGGCATCACCCGGAAGCCCTCGGCGCGGACGATTTCGAGCAGCGGGCCGTTGGCGCAGACACCCACCACCTCGTGGCCGCGATCGCGCGCGCCGCGCATCAGGGGCAGCAGGAAATGCCGCAGCGAAAAGTCCACGTTGGTTACCTGGAGGACCTTCACAACAGGCGCTGCGTGGCTTTCGTGATCGCCCACTTCACCGCTTCGTCCGGGTCGGACATGCCGGTCAGCACGATCTGGTTGCTCCGCCGCAATTCGGTGCCGCCGAGGTAGATGCTTTCGGCAAGGGCGAGACGGGCACCGGCGGCCCGCAGTTCCCAGCCGGGGCCGCTGGGGAGCAGCAGAAGCACGCCCTCGCCGTCCTGCTTCATCTCCACCTTTACCGCGGGGTGGAGGTGGAAGCGGATGGTGAAGGGCTGGGGGGTGGCGGCCTTGATAATGTCTTCGCCGCGGATGTCCTCGCCGTTCAGGGACATGAAGAGGCGGCGGAGGTGGATGGCGCCGAACGGGCGGGCGTAGCCGTCATGGCTGGCTTCGAGATATTGGCCGCGATCGCCCTCCTGGCGGCTGACCTCCACCTTGGAGGGGCGGTGGCCGAGGCCGGTGGCGAGGAGTTCGGAGGAGTCGGTTTCGGCGATTTCCAGGGTGGAGTGGGCGGCGGTACGGCGGCAGGCATCGTACCAATCGCCGACCGCATATGGGACCGCGCCGCAGTTGACGATCATGCGGTCCTTGCCGACGGAGAATTCGAAGGACAGCGTGCCGGCGTGGGCGAAGCGGTCCAGCTTGGGGGGCGCGGGCACGCCGCAATCGGCGATGAGGACGGATTTGCCGGCCTGGATGCGTTGGAAGCCGCCCTGGTACATCGCGCTCGGACCCCGCGTGGCGCGGCCGGCCTGGGCGAGGGCGAGGTCGATCAGGCCGGACTCCATCTCCTTGCCGCCGTTGAACAAGGCGAGGCCGCCGTCGGGGTGGCGCAGGGCGCGCAAGGCGGGGGCGATGCGGTCGATGGCCTGGCCGAGGCTGGGGGGCTGGGGGGCCTGGCCCGCCTTGAGCAAGGCGCGGATGTCGGTGAGGTCCTGCAGGACGGCGAGGAGTTGGGCGGGGCTGCGTTCGCAGTGGCAGCCGTCGGCCAGGATCTGGCGCTCGATTTCCTGGGGCAGCACCTTGAGGGCGCGGGCGAGGAAGGTGGTGTGTTCGGGCAGAGCGATGGCGGCCGAGATCAGGCCGCGCAGGGCGGTGAAGGCGCGGGCGTCGATCTCCTCGGGGGGCATGACGGCGGACAGCGCCCGGGCGTCGGCGACGAGGCGGGCCATGAGTTTCTGGCGGAAGGCGTCATCGGCGGAGGCGGCAAAGAACTCGTAGTAGCCGAGCCAGGCGGCGATGCGGGAGCCGGCGACATCCGGGCGTTCGGCGATGGGATCGCGTTCGGGGCAGGCGATCCAGTCGGCGACCAGGGTGCGGGCGCGGACGCGGGCGTTGTCGGTGCCGAAGGCGCGCAGATCGCGCAGCCAGACGAAGCTGTGGGCGTAGGCGCGCAGCGCGGCGGGGGCCGCGGTGCGGCCGAAGACACCAGGTTGCAGCTTGCCGCGCAGGCCGCCGCGCTCGATTTCGTCGCGCAGGATGGCGGCACCGCGGTTGGCGTCGCCGGGCCACGGATCGCGGACCGGCTGGGCCGGGGCGTCGGGCACCCGGGTGAGGCTGATGGTGGGCAGCTTGGCGAGTTGCAGGCGCAGGCCGCGCAGCAGGTCGCCCGGCCGCGGGGGCTTCATGCGGGGCCTCGCAGGGCGGCGATGGCGGTGGCGTAGTCGGGCGCGCCGAATACGGCGGTACCGGCGACCAGGGTATCGGCGCCGGCGGCGATGACTTTCGGCGCGGTGATGGTGGTGATGCCGCCATCGACCTGGAGCGCGATGGGGCGGCCGGTGCTGTCGATCAATGTGCGCAGGGCGGCGATCTTGCCGAGTTGGCTCTCGATGAAGGCCTGGCCGCCGAAGCCGGGGTTCACCGTCATCACCATCACGATGTCGATGAGGTCGAGCGCCCAGGCGATGGTTTCGATCGGGGTGGCCGGGTTCAGCACCACGCCGGCCTTGCAGCCCAGCGCGCGGATGGCCTGGAGGGAGCGGTGGAGGTGCGGGCTGGCTTCGGGGTGGACGGCGATGTGGTTGGCGCCGGCATCGGCGAAGGCGGCGAGATAGGGGTCGGCCGGGGCGATCATCAAGTGGACGTCGAACGGTAGGGTGGTGTGCTTGCGCAGGGCCTTGATGATGGCGGGGCCGAAACTGATGTTGGGGACGAAATGGCCGTCCATCACATCGAGGTGCAGCCAGTCGGCACCGGCGGACTCGATGGCGCGGACTTCCTCGCCGAGGCGGGCGAAGTCGGCGGCCAGGAGG
Source organism: uncultured Rhodospirillales bacterium (assembly GCA_903845065.1). GTDB lineage: Bacteria > Pseudomonadota > Alphaproteobacteria > Acetobacterales > Acetobacteraceae > CAIYPH01. The sequence continues at coordinate 15,517 of CAIMWH010000056.1, forward strand.
GAGGGGGCGACGACGATGCTTGATGACATGTCAGGTTTGTAGACAGTTGGGCGCGGGCGGCACAAGCAAGGTTATCAGACGCGAATGAGGCGCGCGGCGAAGAAGCCGTCCATGCCGCCGCGTTCGGGCCACACGGCCGGGGTGGTGCGGAGGTCTCCGCCGGGGGTGATGGCTTCGGGCAGGCCGGGGAGTTCGGCTTCGGTGAAGGGTTTGGGGCGAAGGTTGGGGCCGGCGGCCGCGATGCGGGCGGCCCCTTCCTCGGGTTGCAGGGAGCAGACGGCGTAGATGAGGCGGCCGCCGGGGCGGAGCATGGAGGCCGCCGCGGCGATCAGGGCGTCCTGGGTGGCGGTGATGCTGGCGATGTCGCGCTGGCGCTTGAGGTGGGGCACGTCCGGGTGACGGCGGATGGTGCCGGTGGCGCTGCAGGGGGCATCGAGGAGAATGGCGTCAAACAAGGCGGGGGGACGCCAGACCGAGACGTCGGCCGCGATGGTTTCGGCGGACAGGCGCAGGCGGGCGAGGTTTTCGCGCAGGCGTTCGAGGCGGTGCGGATCGCGTTCGACGGCGGTGACGTGGGCACCAGTGGCCGCGAGTTGGGCGGTTTTGCCGCCGGGGGCGGCACAGAGGTCGGCCACGCGTTCGCCGGATTGGGCGTTCAGCAGGCGGGCGGGGAGGCTGGCTGCCGCGTCCTGGACCCAGAAGCCGCCTTCGGCGAAACCTTCGAGGCCGATGACGCTGGTGCCGGGGGGGTAACGCCAGGAGCCGTTGGGGAGTTCGGTGCCGCCCTCGGGGGCGGTGGCATTGGGGAGGAGTGTGAGGTCGAGCGGCGCCTCGTGCAGGTGTGCCATGGCGATGGCGCGGGCCTCGCGTTTCCAGGCCGACCACAGCCAGGCGGGGGTATCGAGGCGGGGGCCGTCGAGGCCTTCGAGCGCGGCGGGGCCGGCATCGGCGACGCGGCGCAGCACGGCGTTCACCAGTTTGCTGAACGGGGCCAGGCCACTGGTGCGGGCGAGTTCGACGGCGGTGGCCACCGCGGCGTGGGCCGGGGTCTCGAGCAGCAGCAGGCCGGCGGCACCGAGGCGCAGAATGTGGCGGACCTTTATCGGCGGGGCTTTGGTGAGGAAGGGGTCGATGATGGCATCGAGCGAGCCCAAACGGCGGAGAACCGCGGCAGCCAGGCGGTGGGCGGCGGAACGATCGCGCGATTCGATGGCCGGCAGGGCGTCAAGCGCCTCTTCGAGCGGACGGTGCCGGTCGAGCACCGCGCTCACCAGATCAAGGGCCGCCTCGCGGGTAGGATCGCGCATCATGTTTCCGAACGGGTGCGTGGAGCCGTGGTGGAGCTGAGGGGAAT
>CAIMWH010000057.1 GCA_903845065.1 uncultured Rhodospirillales bacterium
CCACCCAGTAGACCCCTCTCTCAGTATCAGAGCCTCTTACTTAAACGGATGGGGTCAAGGGGGTCACCCCCTTGCGGGGTCGAGGGGCAGAGCCCCCGCCTTGCTCACTTCCTGTCGGACCGCATCATCGGATCATGTCGGCGAGGGTGGTGTTGAATTCGGTGGGGGCTTCGTATTGGACCCAGTGGCCGGCGGCTGGGATGACGTGGAATTTGATATCGGGGCGGACGGATTTGAGGCGTTCGTGGCGGGCTTCGATGCTGGGGGTTCCGGTGACGTCGGCTTCGCCCCAGATGCCGTTGAGGGGGTTGGGGTAGGTGGCGACGGCGTCGATGAGGGCGGTGGTGCTGGCGAACTGGGGGCTTTTCATGCGGGTGCCGCGGGTGTTGACCTCTTGGATGGCCAGCGCGAGGGGGTCGATTTTCGCGGGGTTGGCGATCATGAGGCGGGCGAGGTTGGTTCGGTGGGCTTGGGTGCGTTCGGGGCCTTCGAGGTGGCGGACTTTGTCGAGCCCGACGGAGTGGCGGGGGAAGCCCATGGCGCCGGCGCCGATGATGGTGAGGGTTCGGGCGCGGGTTCCGTGGATGGCGGCGACCTGGCTCGCGATCATGGCGCCGAAGGAGAAGCCGGCGAGGTCGTAGGTTTCGCCGGGGGCGAGCAGGGTGGCGATGCCGTCGGCGACGATGTGGCCGACGCTCATGGCGGTGTAGGGGGCGGGGGGAGAGGCGGAGTCGCCGAGGCCGGGGAGGTCGGGGGCGATGACGCGGTGGGTTGCGGTGAAGGCGGCGATGTTGCGGGCCCAGTGGCGCCAGGAGCCGGAGCCGCCGTGGAGCAGGACGAGGGCCGGGCCGGTGCCCCAGGAGCGCCAGACCATGTGGCCGTCGCCGCAGGGGGATGCTGCGTGGGTGGCGGCGGCTTCGAGTTCGGGGAGGGGTTCGTCGCCGGCGGCGACGGGGTGGACGCCGAGGCGCTGGTCCATTTTCTTGCCGATATCCACGCTGTGCCGTCCCGGTGTGATTGTGGGTGTCACAATGCATCGGCGGCCCGCATTGACAAGTCGTGCCGGTGCCACGCAGCCTTTCGCGAAACGGGAGAACGCGACATGGCACGGCTCAAATATCTCGATCAGGCGGATCTGGCGCCGGAGCACCAGGATTTGTTGAAGCGGAATATCAATCTGCATCGGATATTGACGCATAGCCCGGGGGCGGCGCGGGCGTTCGGGGTGTTGGGGGGGTATATCAGGCACGGCTCGACGCTGGATGCGCGGCTGCGGGAGATGGCGATATTGCAGGTGGGGTGGCTGGCGCGGTCCCCGTACGAGTGGTCGCACCATGTGAAGATCGGCTACGATTTCGGGGTGAGCGACGCGGATATCGTGGCGCTGATGGCGGAGAGCGCGGGGGAGGCGAGCGGGCTGCCGGCGTTGGACCGGCTGGTGCTGCGGGCGGCGCGGGAGGCTTATGTGGGGCCGGGGGTGGCGGCGGCGACGTTTGCCGCGTTGCAGGGGCTGATGAGCACCGAGCATTTGACCGACCTGGTGGTGACGGCGGCGTTCTATTGCGCGGTGGTGCGGGTGCTGGCCTCGATGGAGATCGACGTCGAGGCCAGCTACATGCCGTATCTGGAGAAGTATCCGCTGCCGGCGGGTTAGGCCTGGCGGCCGTAGAACAGCACCACGGTGTGGGTGGCTTCGGCGAAGAACAGCCAGCGTTCGAGCAGCATGCCGGCCAGGGCGCAGAGGGCGGCGACGGGGAGGACGGTGACGGGGACGGCGCCGGCGAGGACGGCGACGAGGATGGCCAGCGGAGCGGCGAAGGCGATGAGGAGGGCGTAGGCGCGCAGTTTGGCGGCGTGTTTGCGCGCGATGCGGAAGCCCATTTCCTTGAGCAGGTAGTTCTCCTCGCTGTGCGGGGCCTCGAAGCTGCGCACGGTGCCGAGGTGGCCGAGGCCGGTGGCCGAGGCGACGGTACTGGCGCCGGTGGTGGTATCGATATGGCGCCAGTAGAGCAGTTTCACCGCGGCGGCGGCGAGGCCGCTGAGGAGGGCGATGGTGGCCAGGGTGGCGGCGGCGGCGGGGTTGGCGAAGCCGGTGATGGCGGCGAGGCAGATGGCGCCGCTGAACAAAGCGGCGAGGAGGTAGAAGGGGGCGACCCAGGCGTTGTTCCATTGGCGGATGGGCTTGAGCGAGGCGTAGATCATCGCCGTGCAGTAGACGGTGATGATGGCGAGGACGGCCGCGAGGAGGGCGGGGAGGCCGGCGGGGCGGGGGTCGATCAGCCAGGAGGCGGCGAGCGCCGCGGCGGGGATGTAGGTGAGGACGGCGGCGACGCCTTCGCGGGAGAGCCAGGAGGAGCGCCACTGCGAGAGGGCGCGCCAGGCGCGTTGGGGGTTGCCGAGATGGGCGGTGCTGGAGAGCAGGCCGGCGGTGATGAGGACGGCGGCGATGGCGATGGCGGTGAGGCCGTACCAGAGGGCGGCGGGCAGGGCGCCGGAGGCGGAGAGCAGGCCGAGCCAGAACAGCATGCCGTAGCCGGCGCCTGACGCGGTGGTGAAGAAGACGATGGAGCCGGCGGGTTTCATTGGGTGTGCTTTCTCAACGCGACAGCGCGCGGTCGAGCCAGCGCAGCAGGGAGGAGGTGGCGCCGGTTTCGGCCTGCGGGACGGCGGCCTGGGGGGCGGCGGGTTTGCGCGGGGGGAGGTATTTGTTGGTGGGCTGGTAGCCCATTTCGGGCATCAGGTCGTAGCCGCCGCGTTCGAGGACGAGGCGGGAGACGGCGCTGGCGGGGTCGTTGAAATCGCCGAAATGGCGGGCGCTGGCCGGGCAGGTGCTGACGCAGGCGGGGACGCGCTCGGATTCGGGGAGGTTTTCGTTGTAGATGCGATCGACGCAGAGGGTGCATTTCTTCATCACGCCGTCATCGGCGTCGAACTCGCGGGCCCCGTATGGGCAGGCCCAGGCGCAGAGCTGGCAGCCGATGCAGGCGTCCGCGTTGACCAGCACGATGCCGTCCTCGGCGCGCTTGTAGGAGGCGCCGGTGGGGCAGACGGTGACGCAGGCGGGGGTTTCGCAGTGCAGGCAGGAGCGCGGGAAGTGGACGGTGCGGCTGGATTGGCCTTCGCCGGCTTCGTAGGTGTGGACGCGGTTGAACCACACGCCGTGCGGGTCGGCGTGGTAGGCGTTGCTGTCGGTGAGGGGGGCGGAGACGCCCGAGGCGTTCCATTCCTTGCAGTTGACCGCGCAGGCGTGGCAGCCGACGCAGGTATCGAGATCGATGACGAGGCCGAGCTTTTTCGCGCCGGGCTGCGGGGTGGGGAGGCTGGTCATCAGATTTTCTCCCCGTAGCGGAGGGTTCGCGCGGGTGGTTGCATGTGGGGGGGGCGGGGCAGGGTGTCGAAGTGGGGCGCGGTGAGGCCTTCCTCGCCGGGCATGACTTTTTCGACGCGGACCCGCAGATCGTACCAGGCGGCCTGGCCGGTGACGGGGTCGGCGTTGGCGGTGCGGTGGTCGCCCTGTTCCTTCTGGGCGGGGAGCCATTCGGAGATGACGTGGTTGAGCAGGAAGCCCTGCTCGCTCTCGTTGGCATCCTTGGTGAGGTTCCAGGCGCCGGAGCGCTTGCCGATGGCGTTCCAGGTCCAGACGGTGTCGTGGTTGACGCCTTCCATGAGGCGGATCTGGCACTTCAGGCGGCCGTTGCGGCTGACCACCCAGACCCAGTCATCATCGGCGATGCCGAGGGCGGCGCCCATGCGGCGGTTCATGTAGAGGTGGTTGCGGGCGTAGATCTGGCGCAGCCAGGCGTTCTGGCTGCCCCAGGAGTGGTACATCGGCATCGGGCGCTGGGTGATGGCGTGCAGCGGGTAGGCGGCCTGTTCGATGGCGGCCTGCTCGAAGGGGACGTACCAGATGGGGAGCGGGTCGAAGTAGGTGTTGATGCGTTCGCGCAGGCGCTCGGGTGGCTGGACCGGGCCGTGGCCTTGGGCGGCGAGCCGGAAGCGCTGGATGTGTTCGCTGTAGAGCTGGAAGGTGATCTGGTTGGCCGCACCCACCATGCCCATGGCGTGGGCGGTGTCGAGATAGTCCTTGTTGGCATGCTTGAAGTAGGACTGCTCGGGCGGGAGTTTGTACTGCCAGAAGCACTCGTTTTCGACGTAGCGGGCGAGCTGGTCGGGGTTGGCGGCACCCTTGCCGTGGGATTTGCCGTCCGTGCCGCGCCAGCCGGCGAGGGGGCCGACGCCGGGGGTGCGTTCGTGGTTGGCGATGTAGTCGGCGTAGGAGCTGAACTTGGCGGTGCCGGCTTCGGTGACGAAGCCGGGCAGGCCGAGGCGGGCGCCGAGTTCGATCAGGACATCCTGGAACGGGCGGACGTCACGATCGGGCGCCATGACGGGCTGGCGGATGGCGTCGGCCGGGCCGTGGCTGCTGCCGATCGGCCGGTCGAGCACGGAAATCGCGTCCCACCGCTCGAGATAGGTGGTGTCGGGCAGGATGAGGTCGGCGTAGGGCACCGTCTCGGAGAAGAACGCGTCGGAGTAGATCACCTTGGGGATTTTGTACTCGCCGTTCTCGTCCTTGTCGGTGAGCTGGCGCATCGCGTCGCCGGGGTTCATCGACGAGTTCCAGGCCATGTTGGCCATGAACATGAACAGCACGTCGATCTTATAGGGATCGCCGGCATGGGCGTTGGCGATCACCGTGTGCATCAGCCCGTGGGCGGAAATCGGCGCTTCCCAGGAATAGGCCTTGTCGATGCGGCAGGGCGTGCCGTCATCGTCGAGCAGCAGATGCTCGGGGCCGGCGGGGAAGCCGAGCGCCATGCCCGGCATCTCCTTGTTCGGCGTGGCGCCCTTGCCAGCCGGCGGCGGGCCCGGCGGGATCGGCCGCGGATAGGGCGACTTGTAGCGCCAGGAGCCCGGGGTATCGATGGCGCCCAGCAGCATCTGCAGCAGGTGCAGCGCGCGGCAGGTGTGGAACCCGTTGGAATGGGCGGAAATCCCGCGCATCGCGTGGATCGCGACGGGGCGGCCGACCATGGTTTCGTGGCGGCGGCCGAGCGTGTCGGTCCAGGGAATGTCGAGCGTGATGGTCTGGTTGAAGGCGACCTCAGCCATTTCGGCCGCGAGGCGGCGGATGGTCTCGGCCGAGACGCCGCAGCGATCGGCCACGGCGGCCGGGGCGTAGTCCGGCGAGAGGTAGCGCTCGGCCATCAGGTTGAACACCGGCATCGCCTTACGGCCGTCCGGCAAGGTGAACTCGCCGATTACCGCCGGGTTGAGGTCGGCTGCGCCGGCGTCCGCGGGCGCATTGGCCGCACGATCCCAGGCCAGCGGCTTGCCGGCTTCATCACGCGCG
>CAIMWH010000058.1 GCA_903845065.1 uncultured Rhodospirillales bacterium
GAAAGTTTTTGCTTCTTTTTTCAAAAAGAAGCGCTTCCTTCCCCTACATCTGATGCTTCCGAAAATTCGGCTTCCGCTTCTCATTGAAAGCCCGAACCCCCTCCTTCGACTCCTCACTGGCGTAATACATGCTCAAAGCCTGCATCCCCATCCCGCCAATCCCCGCGATATTCGCGCTATCCGCATTGAAACTCCGCTTGGCGATCGCAATCGCCGTCGGGCTCCGCTCCACGATCTCCGCGCACCACTTCGCCACCTCGGCGTCCAACTGATCGTGCGGCACCACCGCATTCACCAGCCCCATCGCCAGCGCCTCCGCCGCCGAATACCGCCGGCACAGGTACCAGATCTCCCGCGCCTTCTTCTCCCCCACCACCCGCGCCAGATACGCCGTGCCGAACCCCGGATCGACCGAGCCCACCTTCGGGCCGACCTGCCCGAACTGCGCCTTCTCGGACGCAATCGTCAGGTCGCACAACGTCGCCAGCACATTGCCGCCGCCGATCGCATACCCCTGGACCCGCGCGATCACCGGCTTCGGCACATCGCGAATAATCCCCTGCAATTCCTCTACGGGCAGCCCGATCATGCCGCGCCCGTCATACTGCCCCTCATGGGCCGACTGATCGCCCCCGGTGCAGAATGCCCGATCCCCGGCCCCGCCCAGCACGATCACCCCCACCGCCTTGTCCCACCCGGCGCGGTTGAACGCATGGATCAGTTCCTCGCAGGTCCGCCCGCGAAACGCGTTCATCACCTGCGGCCGATTGATCGTGATATGCGCCACGCCATCGGCCACATCGAACAGAATGTCTTGGTATTCCATGATTTTTCCTCTCAACCCGCCATCGTCAACCCGCCCGAGACGCTGATCACCTGGCCGGTGATATAGGCCGCGTCATCGGAGGCAAAAAACAGGATCGCGCCCGGTAAATCCTCGGGCTCGCCAATCCGCCCCATCGGCACGGAGCGCCGGAACGCCTCCTCCAGCTTCTCCGGATTGCCCGCCCCCGCCTTGTAGCCCTCGAACAGCGCCGTATGCGTCGCCCCCGGGCACACCACGTTCACCGTCAACCCATGCCGCGCATGCTCGCGCGCCAGCGTCTTGGAAAACCCGACAATCCCCGACTTGCACGCCGCATAGACCGCCTCCCCGGAGGACCCCACCCGCGCCGCGTCGGACGCGATATTGACGATCCGCCCGCCGCCCTGCGCCAGCATCCCCGGCAGCACCGCGTGATGCATGTTGAGCGGCCCGACCAGGTTGATCGCGATCAGCTTCTGCCACTCCGCCGGCGTGCTGTCCTTGAACAGCCGGAACACGTCCCACCCGGCATTGTTCACCAGCACATCCACCCGCCCATGCCGCGCCACCACCGCGCCCACCGCGGCATTCACCGCATCATGATCGGTGATATCGCACGCCGCGGCCTCGGCCTTCCCGCCCGCCGCCACAATCCCCGCCGCCACCCGCTCGGCCGCGCCCAGGTCGATATCGAACACCTGCACCACGCTGCCCGCCTCGGCGAACCGCCGGCAGGTCGCCCCGCCAATCCCGCCGCCGCCACCGGTCACGATGACGATTTTTCCCGCCAATCCGCGCATGATTTCCTCCGCCAAATTTCTGGCATCCAAGATATAGCAATGCTATGACATATCTCGCCGCCTCACTCAAGCAGGATATAGCAATACCTTGACGGATAAATCAGCCGCCGACCGCTTCGATGTCGCCAACCGCATGTTCCTGCGGCTCTACCAGGCGTCCAACCTGCTGCACAAAACCGGCACCCGCGCCGTCCAGGCCTACGGCGCCACCACCCAGCAATGGGCCGTCCTCGGCGCCCTCTCCCGCCCCGCCAACCGCGCCCCGGGCATGACGGTGAAGGAACTCACCGCCTTCCTCATGGTCAGCCGCCAAAACCTCACCGCCGTGCTCGATCGCCTCGAAGCCGCCGGCCTCGTCGAACGCACCCGCGTCCAGGGCGACGGCCGCCTGCGCCACATCACCCTCACCCCCCAAGGCGCCGCCACCTGGGCCGCCATGCAGGACAGCATCCGCACCTACTACGCCGACGCCCTCACCGGCTTCACCACCGAGGAAGCCGTCACCCTCTACCGATTGCTCGATCGCCTCCGCGGCAGCCTCAACCGCATCGACACCGAATAACCTACCCCAGCAGCCCCGCCACCGCCCCGCTCAAACACGTCGCCAACGTCCCCGAAACAATCGAGCGAAACCCCAGCCCCACCACCTCCGCCCGCCGCTCCGGCACCATCGCGCCGAGCCCCCCGATCAAAATCCCCAGACTGCCGAAATTCGCGAACCCGCACAGCGCATACGTCATCACCAACCGCGAATGCGCCGACAGCGCCGCCCCCGAAATCCCCGCCATATCGAGATACGCCACGAACTCGTTCAACACCGTCTTCGTCGCCAGCAAATGCGCCGCCACCTGGCTCTCCCCCCACGGCACCCCGATCAGCCACACCACCGGACGCATCGGCCACGCGAAAATCCGCTGCAACGTCAACGCCTCCGCCAACGGCAACAGCCCCAGCACCATGTTCGCCAACGCCACCAGCGCCACCGTCACCAGCAACACCGCCACAATCCCGGCCAATACCGGAATCCCCTCCATCGTCCCCTTCACCACCGCATCCAGCGCACTCACCGGCGCATGCGGCAGCACAATCCTGGCCTCCTCCTCCCTGGGCCCGAACGGCACCATCAACGCCGCCACCGCCAGCGCCGCCGGCGTCGAAATCACCGACGCGATCAGGATATTCCCCAACGCATTCGGCACCACCGGCCCCAAAATCGCGGCATAGATCACCATCACCGTCCCCGCGATCCCCGCCATCCCGCAGGTCATCAACGCGAACAACTCCCCCCGCTGCATCCGCGCCAGCCACGGCCGTACCAGCAACGGCGCCTCGATCATCCCGACGAACACATGCACCGCCGCCCCCAGCGCCAGCGCCCCGCCAATCCCCAGCCACCGCCGCAACAACCAGGCGAACCCCCGCAGCACAAACTGCAAAACGCCCCAGTGGAACAACAACGAAGCCAGCGCCGAAATCACCAGCACCAGCGGCAACGCCTTGAACGCCAGGATAAAACTCGCCCCCGGATGCGTCTCCACAAACGGCAACGCCCCGCCCGCCAGATACCCGAACACAAACCCCGTCCCGGCATCCGCCGCCCGCTGCAACGCATCCGCCCCATCATTGAGCAGCATCACCGCCCTGGTCGCCGGCGGAAACCCGATCAACACCGCCGCCAGCACCAACTGCAAAGCAATTCCGCCGACCACCGTGCGCCACCCGATCGCGCGGCGGTCCTCGCTCAGCGCCCACGCGAACGCCAGCAGCACGAAGAACCCTATCAGTCCTTGCATGCGGCTGGCCTCCAACGAGTAAGCAAGCAAGCGCTTCTTTTTGGAAAAAGAAGCAAAAACTTCTGCCCGTTTAGTAGCCTTCGTCCCAGCGCAGGTGCGGGAAGGCGGAATGCACGCTGCCCGGCACCATCGGCAAGGCCGGATCCACGAACGTCCGGTCGAGTTGCTTCAGCGCCGTCGCCCCCAGCAGCCCCATCGTGCAGTCGATCTCGTCCTCCAGGATTTCCAGCACCCGAACCACCCCGTCCGCCCCATTCGCCGCCAGCCCATAGACATACAGCCGGCCGAGCACCACCAGGTCAGCCCCCATCGCGATGCCCTTCAACACATCCGCCCCGCGATAAAACCCCCCATCCACATAAACCTTCGCCCGCCCGGCCACCGCCGAAACCACCTCCGGCAACACATCCATCGAGCCCCGGCCATGATCCAACTGCCGCCCGCCATGGTTGGACACGTAAACCACGTCCACCCCCCGCGAAACGCAGCGCTCCGCATCCTCCCCCGTCGCAATCCCCTTGATGATCAACGGAACATCCGGATGCCGCTGCTTGAACACCTCGATGTTCTTCCAGTTCAGCCCCGCCTGATACTCCATCCCGCTGTTGTTCGCCCGCCACGGCTTGCGAAACCGCTTGGCGATATCGCGCTCGCGCCGGCTGTAATGCGCCGTGTCCACCGTGATGCAGAACGCGTCATACCCGCTATCTACCGCCCGCCGAACATGCTCCGAAATGTGGTCGTCATCGCCACGCACATAAAGCTGGAAAATCTTCGGCCCCGGCGTCGCCGCCGCACAAGCCTCCAGCCCCGGCTGCGTCACCGAACTGAAAATCACCGGCACATTGAACCGGCTCGCCGCCGCCCCAACCGTCGCCCCACCCCCAGCCTCGAACGTCTCCAATGACCCCACCGGAGCCAACGCAACCGGCAACCTGATTTTGTGCCCAAAGAAATCATGCGTCTTGTCGATGTGGTTCACATCCACCAAAACCCGATTCCGAAACGCCACACTATCCACCGCCGCCCGATTGCGCGCCAAAGTGGTCTCAGTCTCCGCCCCACCCACCAGATAGTCCCACGCAAACTGATTGAGCTTCAGCCGAGCCTCATGCACCAGCTCATGCAGGTTGAGAAAAGTATCATCAGCTTCATCATTGCGCATCGCGGGAACCCTGGTTCTGTCACTCCCCCCAATCCTGCGTCACCCCGCGCCCCCCGACAAGCCAGCCCCCCGCGAAGGGAACAGAAGCAAGGCTCCGCCGGCAAAGGGCCACAGGCCCTTTGATCCCACCACCGCTCGCGATAGCGGCGATGGCCTTCATATGAGGGCCTGCGATGTCAGTGAGTGTGAAAGCAGGTCTTTCTTAGATAGGCACCTTCTCAAAGAGGGAACCACGTTCGGGTGCTCAACCTGCGGCCGCCGCTATGAGCTTGAGATTCAGGCGCGAGTAACTTCTGAACCCGGAGTTGCACCCGTCGGGGAGTAGCGAGCTCGTCAACTGGGCGCCATCACCACCGGGCAAGGGCCAACGCCCCTCGCCCGCCGGCGCCCCCCGCCGCCTACCCCAACACCCCCCGCCCCGCCAAATTCCGCATCAGCGCCCCAGCCCCAAACGTCCACCGCTCGCACTGGTCCGTCGGCAAAATCCGGTTCACCAACCGCCCCAGCTTCGGCGTCGCGATCGTCACCACGTCGCCCGTCTTATGGGTAAACCCCTTCCCCACCGCATCCCGATCCTCGATCGGCGCGAACATCGTCCCCAGATACAGCACCGCCCCATCCGGATACGCATGATGCGGATTGAGCAACTGCCCCGCCAAATCCTCCGGATCGCGCGCAATCCGCGACATCGAGGAACTCCCCTCCAGCCGATAATTATCCGGCCCCTCCACCGTCAGCGTCACCACGGTCTGCCGGATATCGTCGAGCGAGAATGTCGCATCGAAAAACCGCAGGAACGGCCCCACCGCCGCCGACGCATTATTGTCCTTCGCCTTGGACAGCAGCAGCGCCGACCGCCCCTCCACGTCGCGCAGGTTCACATCATTGCCCAGCGTCGCCCCGGTGATCCGCCCGCTCGAATTGATCACCAGCACCACCTCGGGCTCCGGATTATTCCATGACGATCCCGGATACACCCCCGCGTCCGAGCCCGTCCCGATCGCCGCCATCGGCTGGCACTTGGAGAAAATCTCCGCATCCGGCCCGATCCCCACTTCGAGATACTGGCTCCACGCGTTCTGCTTGATCAGCGCCTCCTTCAGCGCCATCGCCTGCGCCGAACCAGGCTTGAGGCTGGCCAGATCATCTCCGATCAACCGCTGCACCTCGGCCCGAAGCACCGCCGCCGCCGCCAGGTCGCCGCGCGCCCGCTCCTCGATCACCCGCTCCAGCATCGAAATCGGGAACGTCACCCCACAGGCCTTCACCGCCTGCAAATCCACCGGCGCCAGCAGCCACGGCTTGCCCGCATCGCGCGTATCGCGCGGCGTATTGCCCAGAATGGCATCGAGCGGCCCCAGGTTCTCCCCGCCCGCCGCCCGCAACGCCGCCGCCGGATCGGCCGCCTCGCCCAGATCGCGCATAGTCGCAAAGGTCGCGGTCACATCCACCACCCCCTCCGCCCGGATCGCCACCACCGCCGGCCCCACCCCGGGCCGCCACACTCGCCCGGCCAACGCCCCATCCGTCCCGTCCACCGGCAAAACCGGCATCAGCGCCGTGCGGAAATTAACCATATCGAATCCTCCCATATCTCCCGGAACCGTACGACTCGCGCCGCCCAAGTCAACGCCCCCGCCAGTCGCAACCCGCCTCGCAATTTGCGACTCATCCTGCGAATCCCCCCGCCAAAACCGCGGCACGCCGTTTGCTCCCAGCCAAACCAGAAGCAGGAGCGATACGATGCAGCGGCAACACCTTCTTGTCTGGGTCTTCGGCGAACTCGACAAGCGCGGGTCCTTCGAGGACTACGTCCTTCGTCTCGCCCAGCGCAGCCACGAAGTCGGCCTCACCCTCGATATCGTCGCCGGCCCCGCCTGCGATGCCGGCCTGCGCGCCGAGGTCGAAGCCACCGGCGCCACCCTCACCTGCCTGCCCATCGCCGAGCGGGACGCGGTCGCCCCCTTCATCCGCGAAATGCGCAAGCGCCGCCCCACCATGGTGCACTGCCATTTCGGCTCCCCCTCCACCGTCCTCGCCCCCATCGCCCGCCTCCTCGGCGCCCGCGCCTTCGTCGTCACCGACCACGGCTCCCGCGCCGAGATCGAGGCCGGCCACGGCCTGAAATACCAGCTCCGCCGCCTGCGCCGCCGCCTCCAGGCCGCCTTCATCGATCTCTGGCTGCCGGTCTCCTCCTTCGTCGGGGACCAGGTGGTCAACGAAGTCGCCGCCCCCCGCACCCGCGTGCGCACCCTGTTCAACGGCATTGACCTCACCCGCGCCAACCGCGCCGCCGCCGAAGGCAAATCCGCCATCCGCGCCCGCCTCGGCCTCCCCGCCGAAGCCCGCATCGCCCTCTTCGTCGGCAACCTCATCCCCGAAAAAGGCGTCGAGGACCTCCTCGCCGTGCAGGACGCCCTCCTCGCCGCCGACCCCTCCCGCCTGCTGCTCTGGGTCGGCCACGGCCCGCTGCGCGACGAGATCGAGCGCCGCGCCACCCCCCAGGTCAAAGTCCTCGGCCGCCGCAGTGACGTGCCGGACCTCATGCGCGCCTCCGATGTCCTGCTCGCCCCCTCGCGCTGGCTCGAAGCCTTCTCCCTCGCCCTCGCCGAAGCCGCCGCCGCCGGCCTGCCTGTCGTCGCCAGCCGCATCGGCGGCATCCCCGAAGTCGTGCTCGATGGCGAAACCGGCCTGCTCGTCCCCCCCGCCAACCGCGCCGCCTTCCTCGCCGCCGCCACCCGCCTGCTCGCCGACCCCGCCCTCTCCGGCCGCCTCGGCACCGCCGCCGCCGACCGCGCCGCCCGCGTCTTCCCACTCGAACGCATGATCACCGACACCCTCGCCCACTACCGCACCCTCCTCACCGCCGCCGACCCCGTCCCCACCCCCACATCCACGTTCACCGAACGGAGCGCCTGATCATGACCGCATTCACCGCCGCCGACGCCGCCTCCGTCACCGAAACCCTCGACCGTGACGGCATCGTCGTCCTGCCGAACTTTCTCCACGGCGAAGCCCTCGCCTCCATCCAGGACAGCTTCACCCGCGCCCTCGCCCGCCCCAGCTTCAACACCTGGTCGGGCTACGAGATGATGGAGAAATGGCGCATCCAGCTCGAAAACCTGCTGATGATCGATCCGCACTGCTACTCCGATTGCGCCCTGCACCCGCTGATCACCGAGGTCATGCGCCGCTACATCGGCCCCGACGCCGCCCTCGTCGAGGCGCGCGGCTGGAAAACCATCCGCACCACCCGCAACTTCCACGGCTGGCACGGCGATGCCTGGTTCCACCCCGCCGCCGCCGCCCTCCGCCCCCGCGAAGTCAAGCTCGCCATCTACCTGACTGACGTCACCAGCGGCCATTTCAGCTACATCGCCGGCAGCCACCACGCCAACCACGGCCACATGCCCAAGCATTGGGGCCCGCGCGACGTCGCCCCCATGATGCACCTCGCCAAGGATATCAAAGGCCCCGCCGGCACCGCCTTCCTGTTCGACACCGCCGGCGTCCACCGCCAGACCACCCCGGTGCTCGAACCGCGGGACGTGATGTTCTTCAACTTCCATGACCCGGCGATCCCCCTCCAGGATGTCGACGTGCAGAACGGCCGCTACCAGCCCATCGCGCTCAACGCCGGCTTCCTGCCGGCCGAGATGAGCGCCGCCGACGCCCGCATCCTCGGCTTCGGCCGTGCCCTCGGCGCCCCCGCCCACCAGGGCGTCATTGGCCGCCCCAGCCAGGTGCGCTATCCTGTGCTGCACAACACGGTCGCCGGCATGCTGGCCCTGCGCCTGGAAATCCAGGAACTCCAGCGCCTTGCCCGCGAAGTGCGCCGCGCCATGCTCTCCCGCCTGCGTGCCCTGCCCGCCCGCCTCGGCCGCGCCGTGCCGGCCACCCCGGCGGCGCAGCACTGAATGCCGTCCCCGACCGGAGGTCCCGCCATGACGCCGCGCCTGTCCGTCATCATCCCCAGCCGCAACGGGCTCGACACCCTGCCCCGCGCGCTGGACAGCGTGCTCGCCCTCCCGATCGACCGCTTCGAGGTCATCGTCATCGATGACGGCTCCACCGACGGCACCGGCGAATGGCTCGCAGCCCTCGCCGCCCGCGATCCCCGCGTCATCCCGCTGCGCCGTGACTCCAACCACGGCGTCTCCGCCGCCCGCAACGCCGGCATCGCCGCCGCCCGCGCCCCCGTCATCGGCTTCCTCGATGCCGATGACATCTGGACCCCCGAACGCATCGCCGCCCGCCTGGAATGGCACGAGGCCCACCCCGCCACCGTGCTGAGCTTCTCCGACTACCAGACCCTGCTGCCCGACGGCACTCTGCAAGCCCGCTATCTCGCCTACTGGCCGCGCTACCAGCGCTTCCTCGCCGGCCGCCCCGGCATGGTCCCCCTCGGCCCCGCCGCCTTCGGCCTGCTCAGCGGCGAGAACCCGGTCTGCACCTCCTCCGTCCTGGCCAGCCGCGCCGCCATCCTCGCCGCCGGCGGCTTCGACGCCGGCCTGCGCCAGGCCGAAGACTGGGACCTCTGGATTCGCCTGTGCGAACACGGGGACGTCGCGGCCTCCACCGAAGTCGAACTCCTCCACGCCGACCGCCCGGGCTCGCTGAGCCACAAGGTCGCCGAACGCGTCGCCAGCCTGCGCGAAGTCGTCCGCCGCCACCGCGCCAAGGCCTGGCGCCGCGCCCCCGCCGCCGCCCTCGCTGCCGCCTGCATGCTCGAACAGGCCGAGGCCGAACTCGCCCACAAGGAAGGCCGCCACACCAGCGCCTTCCTCCACAGCGCCGCCGCCGCCCTCTACGGCCCCTCCCGCCGCCTCGCGCGAGACGCCGCCCGCGCCGCCCTCGTCATCGTGGGCCTGAAACCCGCCTGACCCAACCAGCCTGACCCAACCCGCCTAGCCCAGCCCCCGCCACCGTATCCCCATCCGCACCCCCGCCGCGATGAGGCGGGACAGCACCTCCATATCCACCGGCATCCCCGGCCGCCACACATCGAGCAGCAGCACGCTGCGCACCGCGTCGCTGTCGTTCCACACCTCGTGCTCATAGGTGTCGTCCCACAGCAGATGCTCGCCGTCATCCAGCCGATGATCCACCCCGTCGATCCTCAACACTGCCGCCGGGCTGCCATCGGCCCGCTTCGGCATCGACAGCACCAGGTAATACCGCAGCACGCCGCGAAACGGCCCCCGATGCGCCGGAATATGCTTGTGCGGCGCCATGAAGGACAACGTCGCCGAAACCACCGCCGGCGTCGCCGCCAGCAAACCCGCCAACGTCGGACAGGCCGCCAGCCGCGCCGGAAACGCCGTGCCATACGCCTTGAGCAGGAACACATGCCAGTCCCGCCCATCATTGGCCGAAATCCCGGCCTGCTCGGGCATCAGATCATGAAACCGCGGCACATCCTCCAGATGCCCGGCCAGCCGCCGCGCCTCCGCCCCGATCTCGCGCCACGCCCCGGCAAACCGCGCCCCCTCGGGAAAATGCGCCGCCATATCCACCACCGCCGGGCCATGGATACGTCGATCATACAAAGTACGAACCAAGTCCCCCGCCCGATCATACAGATATGCCATGGCCGACCTCGGTCTCCGTGTGGCGCCATCCGCGCACCCCAAGGACAGGCGGAAAATTCGCCTCCGTCAACTTTACATTTATTAATCACATCCGCTGTGATTTCGAATTTCATCCATTTTTCATGCACCCCCGCGCCGAAACTTCTTCCCAACGAATGGCGCACACCATCAAAACCGCCCGCCGCCCCGCCCAATATCCAGCAGCGAAATACCCCGCGGGAGCCCCGCACCATGTTCGCGTGCAATCACCAGGACACCCTGTGCAAAGCGCACCGCACGGAGCGCCATCCAACAAGAACCGACGGATCTCGAAAAGCGCTGGGCCTCGGCAATCGGGCCGAGTGGCTGGGGGACCTGGATTCGAACCAAGGATGCCCGGGTCAGAGCCGGGAGTTTTACCGCTAAACTATCCCCCAACGGGCCAATCAGCGCGGGCCGGGGGATTAGCATGGGTGTTCGGGGTGCGCAATCCTGTCACCCTACGGAAATCTTCCTTGCCCCGCCTTATATTGAGCGCGAACATCGCTCCCGAACCCTATAAGGCCACCATGGTCGACCTCGCCCACGATCCGTCCCAGCCGACTGACCCGCGTGAACGCCCGTTCCCGCCGGCGTTCGCGGCGTTGGATCTCGGCACCAACAACTGCCGCATGCTGGTTGGAGCGCCGACATCCGACGGTTTTCGCGTCCTCGACAGCTTCAGCCGCATCGTCCGCCTCGGCGAGGGCCTCCACGAAACCGGCCGACTGTCCGAACCCGCCATGGACCGTGCCATCGCCGCGTTGCAGGGTTGCGTCGGCCGGCTAGCCCGCCGCCAGATCCGCTCCGTCCGCGCCATCGCCACCGAAGCCTGCCGCCAGGCTGCCAACGGCGCCGACTTCATCGCCCGCGCCCGCGCCGAAACCGGCCTCACCATCGATATCATCTCCACCCGCGAGGAAGCCGAACTCGCCCTCGAAAGCTGCGCCCCCCTCCTGCGCCCCGCCGGCCTGCGGGACATCGGCCGCCGCGCCCTGCTGTTCGATATCGGCGGCGGCTCCACCGAAATCGCCTGGGTCCGCCTCTGCTCCGCCGGCTGCCCGCAGGATGCGCCCGAACTCATCGGCTACATCTCGCTCCCCGTCGGCGTCGTCACCCTCGCCGAACGCTTCCAGCCCGTCGCCCAAACCCGCGCCGGCTTCGAGGCCATGGTCGATGACGTCGCCGCCCGCCTCCTCGGCTTCGATGCCGTCCACCGCATCGGCCAGGAAATCCGCCAGGGCGGCGTCCGCCTGCTCGGCACCTCCGGCACCGTCACCACCCTCGCCGGCATCGCCCTCGCCTTGCCCCGCTACAGCCGCCCCGCCGTCGACGGCGTCGTCCTCACCGGCCCCGAAGCCCTCGCCGCCCTCGAAGACCTCCAGGCCCTCGGCCGCGACGGCCTCGCCGCCCACCCCTGCATCGGCCCCGAACGCGCCGAATTCGTCCTCCCCGGCTGCGCCATCTTCGCCGCCATCCACCGCCTGTGGCCCGCCCAGGAAATCGTCGTCGCCGACCGCGGGCTGCGCGAGGGCATGCTACTGCGGATGATGCGCGCCGATGCCAAGCCACGCGTTCGCCGGCGCGGGTAGGCAGCAAGCGCTCACTTTTTTGGAAAAAAGTGAGGCAAAAAACTTTTTCCGTTGATCCTTTCCGGTGCGACGCCAGAGAGAGTATGAAGCGCCATGGCCAAATCTCCCTCCGGCGGCAATCGCGGACTGTCCGTCTATGTCCGCACCGCGAAAAAACGCAGCACCCAATCCGCCGCCTGGCTCAAGCGCCAGCTCAATGACCCCTACGTCACAGCCGCCAAAGCGCAAGGCTGGCGGTCCCGCGCGGCCTTCAAGCTCATCGAGCTCGACGAAAAATTCACCCTCCTCAAGCCCGGCCTGCGCATCGTCGATCTCGGCGCCGCCCCCGGCGGCTGGACCCAGGTCGCCGTCCACAAGGGCGCCGTCCAGGTCATCGGCCTCGATCTCCTCCCCGTCGACCCCGTCCCCGGCGCGAAAATGATCCAGGGCGACTTCAACGACCCCGACATGCCGGCCCTCCTGATGAAGGAACTCGGCGGCAAGGCCGATCTCGTCCTCTCCGACATGGCCCCCAACACCACCGGCCACGCCGCGACGGATCACATCCGCATCGTCGCCCTCGCCGAACTCGCCATCGATTTCGCCGTCAAAGTCCTCGCCCCCGGCGGCGGCTTCGTCGCCAAGGTCTTCCAGGGCGGCGCCGAAAAACAACTGCTCGACCCCCTCAAGCGCCACTTCGCCACCGTCCGGCACGTAAAACCCCCC
>CAIMWH010000059.1 GCA_903845065.1 uncultured Rhodospirillales bacterium
CCCCCGAAGAAGCGGAACATGCGCACGTGGGCGCCGGTCCAATCGGGCAGTTGCTGCGTCCACGTCGCCTCGGCGTAGGTGAGGTTCGAGGCGCCGAGCACGCCGACGAATATCTCCGCCTCGCGGATTTCGCCGGTCGAGGGATCGACGATGGCGATCCGTTTGCCGGAATAGTCCACGAACGCTTTTTCGCCGGCCACATGATGCTGGCGCATCACCGGCGTCAGTCGCCTCTCAAAACCGCGCAGCAGGTCGCAGAACCGGCTGTAGCCGTAGCCGTCCGTGTGGCTTTCTCGATATTCCTCCCAGAGGATCGTCATCGTGACGCCGGGGCGCTTCAGTTCGCGCGCCAGGGCCGCCCAGTCCGGCTCCGCGCGCCGGCGCTGGCCAGGAGCGATCCCGGCTCGCCCGAATAGCCGTTGTTCCAAGGCGTCGTCGGTGACCTCATCGCCCACCGGCCATGTCAGCCCGGCCGCCGTCGCCCGCCTCAGGTATCCCTGGATCGTCGAGCGCGCCACGCCCAGACGCCGGCCGATTTCGCGGGCGCTGACCCCGCCGTGGTGAAGTCGCAGTAGATGCCGCAATTGTCGCATGCTCAGTTCCCGCTTCGCAGGCATCCCCATCTCCTCGTCGGTCATCGACGGGTCGGGTGTGCCGCAGTTGAGGAACCGCAGGGAGCAAACGGTGAGGTCGTCACCAGCCCAGGTGGCCGGCTTCAAATCGGAATCGTGGCCGGGATCAAATCGGAACGGTGGCCGACTTCAAATCGGAATCCCTGGCCGAATTGCGTCGGAATTCGCACATCACCTACATCCGGCTCGCCGAGGACTTCGTCTATCTCGCCCTCGTCATCGACGCCTTCTCGCGCAAGGTCATCGGCTGGGCGCTCGACGATCATCTGGAGGCCCGGCTCGCCATCGCCGCCCTGGAGCGGGCGATCGAGGCGCGCAACCCCGCGCCCGACAGCCTCATTCATCATTCCGACCGCGGCGTGCAATACGCCTGCGCCGACTATATCGGGCGGTTGGAGGCGAAAGGCATCGCCGTCAGCATGAGCCGGCCCGCCAACCCCTATGACAACGCCAAGGCCGAAAGCTTCATGAAGACGCTCAAGAAAGAGGAGGTGAACGGCAAAGACTATCGCAACCTAGACGACGCGCGAGCCCGCGTCGGCGAATTCATCGAAAACGTCTACAACGCCAAGCGCCTGCATTCGGCGCTCGGATACAGGCCCCCGCAGGAGTTCGAAGCCGAACTCTCAAGGGGCAACCAACGCGGATGCGAGGCGCTGTCCCCATAATCGCCGTGTCTCACCGGAGGGGTGCAGTCCAATACGCATTGTAATATCCTGGGGTTATGGGGACATGATACGCATTGTAATATCCTGGAGGTCTAGACAAACACTGCGCGTGGGCTGGCAAGTCATCCCTTGCCCCATCGCCACCCAGGACAATGCAATGCTTATCACGGCCCCGAAATTCGGCCTCGTAACTCCCGTCCCCGCCCCCTAATTCCGCGTCGGGGCGACGGGGATGCTATA
>CAIMWH010000060.1 GCA_903845065.1 uncultured Rhodospirillales bacterium
CCATGTCCACCAGCACCCGCCTGCGGGGCCTGGCCCTGTTCGCGGCCACGGCCATCGCCGTCGCCGCCTGCGGCGGCTCGAGCGCCACCCCGGCCCCGTCGTCCGACGCGTCCACGGCGCCCGCCACCGAGGCCCCCGCGACCCAGGCTCCGGCCACCGAGGCGCCCATCACGGACGCCACCTTCACGTACGCCTCGCACACCCAGGTCGTCACGGACCTGGACCCGGCCACCTCGTACTCCAACGAGGTGATCGCCATGCACAACGTGTACGAGAGCCTCACCCGCTACGACTCCGTCACGAAGACCGTGATCCCGGCCCTGGCCGAGTCCTGGACCGCCAGCGCGGACGGCACGGAGTGGACCTTCAAGCTGCGCTCCGGCGTCAAGTTCCACACCGGGCGTGCCATGGACGCCGCGGCCGCCAAGGCCGCCATCGAGCGCACCCAGAAGCTGGGCATGGGCGCGGGCTACATCTGGGGCGGCGTCGAGTCCATCACCGCGCCGGATGCGACCACCTGGAACAGGTCCGTGGTGACGCGCTCCAGGTCGGCGCGCTTGGTGGTGTAGGTGGCGAGCGTCGGGCGGGTCAGGAACAGGCTGCCCTTGGCGCTGAGGATGCCGAGATCCACCGGCGGCACCGGCCCCGAGGCATTGCCGAAGCTCACCATCATGCCGAGCGGCGCCAGGCAGTCCAGGCTGGCCATGAAGGTGTCCTTGCCGACGCTGTCATAAACCACCGGCACCATCGCGCCGCCGGTGATCTTCTTGACCTCGGCCGGGAGGTTGGCATGGCCGATCACCACGTGAGCGGCGCCATGGGCGCGCGCGAGTTCCGCCTTGTCCTCGGTGGATACCACCCCGATCACGCTCACGCCGAGATGCTTCGCCCACTGGCACATGATGAGGCCGACGCCGCCGGCCGCGGCATGCACGACGATGGTTTCGCCGGCGCTGACCTTGTAGGTGCGGCGCAGCAGGTATTGCGCGGTCATGCCCTGCAGCATCATGGCGGCCGCGGTGGTGAAGTCGATCGCGTCGGGCAGGATCACCAGGCGATCGGCGGCGATCACGCGCTCGGTTGCATAGGCGCCGAGCGGCCCGCCGGCATAGGCCACGCGGTCACCCGGCTTTACCGTGGTCACGCCGTCCCCCACGGCCAGCACCGTGCCGGCGCCCTCCATGCCGATGGTGGTGGGCAGCGGGGACTTGTAGAGGCCGGTGCGGAAATACACGTCGATGTAGTTCAGCCCCACCGCGCCATGGCGGATCAGCGCCTCGCCGGGACCGGGCTCGGGGGTGGGGACGTCCTCCCAGCGCATGACATCGGGGCCGCCATTGGCGTGGATGCGGATGGCTTTGGTCATCTTGGGTGCCTGTTGCTGGAGGGGGCGCTAAAAATGGTCACAGGAGGCGCGTCGCGGTGCCAGGCGGAGCCAAGGCGGCCGCCGCGCGTGCTTCAAGGTCGAGCAGATAGAGCTTGGTGGGCAATCCGTCGCCACCCGAATAGCCGCCGAGGCCATTGCCGGCGACGACGCGGTGGCAGGGGATGAGAATTGGGATGGGGTTGCGGCTGTTGGCAGTGCCCACCGAGCGGGCGCTGCCGCCGGCCTCGCGGGCGATGTCGCCATAGGTGCAGGTGGTGGCGGCGGGGATACGGCACAGCGCGGCCCAAACCTTGCGGTAATATTCGGTGCCCATCGGCGCCAGCGGCAGGTCGAAGTCCACCCGCTCGGCGTCAAAGTATTCCTGCAACTGGTCCCGCGCGCGCAGCAGCAGCGGTGTTTCCGTTTGGTCGCGCCCCCAACCCCAATCGAGGGCGACGATGGCGCCATCCTCTTCGGAAATTGTCAGGTCGCCGACCGGCGTGTGAAGCGAAAGCTGGGGCACGCGCTTGGGGGTCCGGAAAAGGGGCAATCTCGTCTCAGCCGCCGCATTGGCAGTCTCCCGCGCCTCCTGTCAAGCGGTGGGCGTTTGACGGGTGCGCAGCGCGAGGTCAAGCGCCGCCGGATCATGCGTCGGGCGGCCGCAAATCCCCGCTCGGCACACGTAGGCGGCGGCCTGATTGCCGGTCTTGCCATGCGCCGGGTGCTCCATCGGCAGGTCATCACCACAAGCCCGCAACACGCACACCGCCGGGTCTGGGCTGGCGAGTGCCGTCGCCCACAGGGCCCCCATCAGGGCATCCCCCGCCGGCCCGGCGATCACCACCACGGTGCCTTCCTCCAGCAGATCTGCCGCCGCAAGCAACCCGGGTGCTGCCGACAAATGCTCGCCCATCCCGCCGAACGCCGCCAGCACGCCCTCCGCGCGGTGCCGCCAGGCCGGCGCGCCGGTGAGGTGGTGAAGCCGGGCAAATACCTGCGCCATCAAGCCGTTGCCGGCGGGCGTCGCCTGGTCCATTACGCTGCGTGGTCTCGCCTCGGGCCCCAGCGGCACGTCAGTCGCGTCATCGGCGGTGGTGTAGAACCCACCATCCCCCGCTGCGAACCGCGCGATCGCGGCCTCCGCCAGTGCCACGGCGTGTTCGAGCATGTCCGTCCGTCCGATCGCCTCGAACAGCGCCAAGGCGGCCCGTGCCATGGCCGCCTGATCGTCCAGCAACCCCGCCGCCGTCACTCGCCCGAGCCGCCATGCATGGGCCACCCGCCCGTCCGCCGCGCCCATTTGCCTGGTGACGAACCCGAATGCCGCCAGCGCGAGATCGAGCCACGCGGGTTCCCCGAACACCGCGGCGGCGCGGCACAGCGCACTGATGGCCAGCCCGTTCCAATCCGCCAGCACCTTGTCATCCCGCCCTGGCCGCGGCCTGGCTGCGCGGGCGGCCAGCAGCGCTTCCCGGTTCGCCGCCAGCCGTGCTTCCGCCGCCGCGTCCGCGCGCCCGGTCACCCGGCGCAAAATCGTGCGCCCCTCCCAGTTGCCGTCCGGCGTAATACCAACCGTCACTGATTAGGACCCATGCGCCCAATCGCGCAGTCCGATGGACATGATACGCCACGGCTGTTCCGTGAGTTTGTTCCAAGCGTAGCAGCAGTGGTCGAGGATATCGTCATATGATGCAAAGACG
>CAIMWH010000061.1 GCA_903845065.1 uncultured Rhodospirillales bacterium
ACCCGCGTGAAGCCGCGCTCGAAGGCGGCGACGAAGCGGTTGGGCGTGGCGTGGTTGTGCTCGGTGAGCAGCATCCGTGTCATCGTCGGCACCACCGTGAATGTCAGCACATAGGAGGCCAGCATCGCCAGCACCACGGTGAGCCCGAGCGGGATGAACAGGAAGCGGGCCGGGCCGGTGAGCAGGAACACCGGGAAGAACACGATGCAGATCGCCAGCGTCGCCACCGTCAGCGGCGTCACCACCTCGCCGCAGCCGTCGAGGATGGCGACGGTGAGGGATTTTCCGAGCGACTGGTTGCGGTGGATGTTCTCGATGGTGACGGTGGCGTTGTCCACCAGCAGGCCGATGGCGAGCGCGAGGCCGCCCAGCGTCATCAGGTTGATGGATTGCCCGAAGGCGAACAGCCCGGCGATGCCGGCGAAGATCGACAGCGGGATGGACGCCGAGACAATCACCATGTTCCGCCACGAGCCGAGGAACACCAGGATCATCAGCGACACCAGGATGGAGGAGATGATCGCCTCCTCCACCACGTTGTGGATGGCCGAACTGACGAACACCGACTGGTCGAAGTCCAGGCTCATGTCGAGCCCATCGGGGGCGGCGGCCTTGATCTCAGGCAGGATGGCCTTGGTCGCCTCCACCACGGCGAGGGTGGAACTGTCGGCATGGCGCAGGATGGTGACGTAGGTGGCGCGCTCGCCGTTGACGTGCACGATGTTGGTCTGGTTGGCGAAACTGTCGCCCACCTTGGCCACGTCGCCCAGCGTCACGGTGATGCCGTTGCGCACCACCAGCGGCAGGTTGGCGAACTGTGCCACCGCGGCGGGGCTGGAATTCATCGCCACCGAGTATTCGCGCTCGCCCATGCGGGCCACGCCGGCGGGCACGATCACGTTGGAGGTTTGCAGCGCCACCACCACGTCATTCGGCGAAACGCCCTTGGCCGCCATGCGGCCGGGGTCAAGGTCGACGATGATCTGCCGGCCCTTGCCGCCATAGGGCGCGGAGAGCGCGATGCCGGGGATGGTGTAGAGCTTGAGGCGGATGAAGTTGAAGGTGTAGTCGACGATATCCTGCTCGGACATCGTCTTGGAGGACGTCGTCATCTGCATGACGCCCACCGAGGAGGCGTTGAACGGCAGCAGGGCCGGCGGCGTCATGCCCGGGGGCATCACGCGCAGCGCCTGGTTGTTCACCGCGTTGATCTGCGCCATGGCGCCGCCGATGGAGGCGCCGGGCTGGAAGTAGATCTTGATGATGCCGGTGCCGGCGATCGACTGGCTCTCGATCTTGTCGATGCCGTCCACGTTCTGGGTGTAGGAACGCTCGGCGACCAGCACCACGCGGCGTTCCATTTCCTCCGCCGGCAGGCCGCCGTAGTTCCAGGCCACCAGCACGACCGGAATGTCGATGATGGGGAAGATGTCGACGATCATGCGGGTGAGCGACATTGCCCCACCCAGCATGATGATGAACGCGACGATCGCCGACGTATATGGGCGCCGCAAAGCGAGGCGCACCAGCCCCATCATTTATGTTGTTCTCCCAATATGGCTCCGTCGCACCAGTTCAACGGTAACGCACGGTATCGTGACGTGAAGCCGCGACGCAGGCAAGCATGAGTTTGCGGGCATTTCACGGCTTGGCGGTCACATTTTACCGGCCCTTGAGCCAGCGCTGCCGGCCAAGGCGGGATTGCACATAGACGTACTCGCCCTCGGTGCCGGCCGCGTAGTCCCCCTTGCCGAGGCCGACATTGCGCTGGCTGGGATACTTGGCGATCTCGCTCTCCACGATATCGACGCCGAGACCCGGCGCGTCCGGCACCTTGATGTGGCCATCCACGGTGACCGGGGCAGGGGTGATGACGGTGGGGCGGCCGGCCCAGTCGATCTCGACGCGCTCCAGCATCAGCGCGTTGGGCACCGCGGCGAGCACGTGGAGAGCGGCGTATTCGGCGATCGGGCCGAGGGAGCCCGAATGCGGCGCCAGCATGATGCCGTGCGCCTCGGCCATCGCGGCGATCTTCTTCAGCACCGTGATGCCGCCGGAGCGCCCGGTATCGGGCTGCACCACGTCCACCAGGTCCCGCTCGATCAGCGGGCGCAGGCCCCAGATGGTGGCCAGGCGCTCGCCGGCCGCAAGCGGTATGGCCACCGCGTCACGAATGCGCTGGTAGGCGTCGGTCTGCTCGGGCGCCACCGGGTCCTCCATGAACAGCAGCCCGAGCGGTTCGAGGCGGCGGCCCAGCGCGATGGCGTCGGCGGTGGTGAGCCAGGGCGGGCCGTGCAGGTCCACCATGAGGTCCATCTCGTCACCAATCGCCTCGCGCAGCCCTTCGAGCATGCGCACGGGGTCCTTCAGGCCGCCCGCCTTGATGGCGGTGACGCCCTGGCCCTTCAGTTGCAGCGCGACCTCGGGGGTGGAGGCATGGGCATAGATGCGGATGCGATCGCGCATCTTGCCGCCGAGCAGGTTCCACACCGGGGTGTTGAGTGCCTTGCCCTTGATGTCCCACAGCGCCATGTCGATGCCCGTCATCGCGCCGGCGCCCACCACGCCGGTGATGCCGTGGCCCATCATCGCCACCTGCATCTTTTGCCAGATCAGCTCGATATTGCGCGGGTCCTGGCCGATCAGCACGGATTTCAGGTCGGCCACCGCGGTCTCGATCACCCGTGGCCAGCCGCTGCATTCGCCAACGCCGGTGAGGCCTTCGTCGGTGTAGATCTTCACGAACAACCAGTTGCGCCAGCCGGTCGCGATGGTGTCGAAATTGGCCGCCCATGCGCCGGAGTTCGGTGGTGAGCCGGCCTGCATCAGGAACGTCTTGATATCGGTGATTTTCATCGGCCGTCTCCCGTTTGGCGGGAGTATCGCGGCGGTGGGATCAGGCGTCCAGCCAGAAGGGGTTGCTCCAGGCCCGGCGGCCGGCCGCATCGGTTACCACCACGCGGCCGTAGGGGCTGTTGCGCAGGGCGTCACGCGGGAGGCGCACGGTGGTGAGGCCGTCGCCGAACCGCACGTCGCTCACCGAGGCGCGGCCGAGCAGCATCACCGAACTGGCCGGGCTGCACGCGATGCTGACCTCGTCGCGGCTGACTTCCAGCGCGTGGATTTCCGGGCCCTGGCTCGAATAGTACCGCCCGGCCTTGAGCCCGGCGAGGATCGCCTCGGGGTCCAGGCTGTCGGCCTTCACCATCACCCAGCCGCCGAAGAAGTCATTGCATTTGAAGTGGGCATCATCCGTGGCGCAGGCGTTGAGGCGGCGGCCGCGCGCTAGCAGGGCATCGAGCAGGCCCCAGCCGTCCCCGCGATCGGTGCGGACGTGGCTGGTGTGGTTGTAGACCTCCACGGCATCGGCGGTGGCGATGCTGTCCGCGTCGGCCACCGTCAGGCCGTACCAGCCAGGATGGGCGATCGCAACGTATGCCCCGGCCGCCGAGCAGCGCGCAGCGAGTTGCGGGCCGGTTTCCTCCGGCGGGGTGGGGGCGAAATCGAGCGGCAGGCCGACGGAGAGGATGTGCCAGATATCGCCCAACTCGGTCGCCGGCGCATGCACCTCGGCGCCCAGCAGGGTGGTGAAGCTGTTGGTCCGGAACTCACGCGTATCGACGATGGGGAAATCATAGCGGGCGAGGAAATGATCGGTCAGCGCCAGGAAATCATAGCCGTTCTCGCGATACAGCGCACACACGTCCGCCGGGCTGCGCACCGCATCCGACCTGGTGGAATGGGTGTGCAGGTTGCCCTTCCAGAAGCGGCCGGAGCCGGCGAACGGATCGAGAAGTGTCATGCTAGTGTCTCCGGGGCTGGCCGCTTGGGGCGTTGAAGGGAATCACATAAGCGGATATTAATGCGGACATTCATAGGATAGGCAAATGATATGATGATGACCGATCCCCGCATCGCCGAACTCGCCGCCATCATCGACGGCAAGGGGCATGGCCAGTACGGGCTGGCCGATATCAACCAGCGCCAGCATGCCCTCCAGGCGGCGTTGCTGGCCGAGAACGAAGGCGCCGGCGCCGCCCTTATCACCGCCGCCCTGCTGCACGATATCGGCCATATGGTGCATGACCTCGGGCAGGACCCGGCGTCCGACGGGATCGACGATCGGCATGAGGAGCTCGGGCATGACTGGCTCGTCGGCTGGTTTGGCCCGGCGGTGACCGAGCCGGTGCGGCTGCATGTGGCGGCCAAGCGCTATCTCTGCGCCACCGACTCGACCTATTTCGGCAAGCTGTCGAAGGATTCCGTGCTGAGCCTGTCGCTCCAGGGCGGCCCGATGTCAGCCGATGAAGTGGCGGCGTTCGAGGCGCTGCCGGAGCATGCCGCCGCCGTGCGGCTGCGCCGGTGGGACGAGGGGGCCAAGGTGAAGGACCTCAAGACCCCCGGTTTCGACCATTTCGCGACCTACGTGGCGTCCTGCCTCAAGGCTTGATCGACCAGCGCGAGAAAGGCCGCCACCGCCGGCACCGCGCGCATCTCCCGCAGGCACACCGCGCAGACCGTGCCGGTGACCTCGGGCGGACCGAAGGGGACGAAGGACAGGCGCGGATCGCGGCCCAGTTCGGCCTCGAACAGCACGCCGTGGCCAAGCCCGACGGCGGCGGCCTCGCGCAATGCCTCGCGGCTGGGCACCACGAGGGTGTTGGGGTGCGGGCCGCCGCGCGCGGCCTCGAACAGCGCCCGGGTGCGCGAGCCTGGTTCGCGCTGGATCAGCGGCCCGATGGCGGGATCGTCGATCGCCACCGCCGCCAGCCCGGCCAGCAGCCCGCCCACCGGCACCGCGAGGCCAAGGCGCTCGCGGGCGATCAGCACGGTGTCGAACTCGGCCGGCACGTCCGCCACCGTCATCACCGCCACGTCGGCGCGGCATTCGGCGAGATCGACCAGCAGGCTGCCGGTGTTGCCGATGCGGGTGGCGATTTCCACGGCGGGGTGATAGGCGCGAAAACGGCCGAGCAGCGGCATGGCGAAGGCCGGGGTGGAGAAACCCAGCACCAGGCGGCCGCTGCGCAGCGCGCTGATGTCGCCGGCGGTGCGGGTGAATTCGTCCACCCGGGCCAGGGCCAGCCGCGCGCGGATCAGCAGCGTCCGCCCGTCCTCCGTCAACTCCAGCCGGCCCCGCCGGTGCAGCAGGCGCACCCCGCAGGCTTCCTCGAGATTATGCACCTGGGCGGACACCGAGGGCTGCGACAGGCCGAGCGCCTGGGCCGCTGCCGAGAACCCGCCGGCATCCACCACCGCGACGAAGGCCCGCAGCGCCGCAACGGTAACGCCGCCCTCGCGCCGGCCCGGTTCGAGGCTCATGCCCGCTCCATCAGCGTGGTGGTGGCGAGCCGCGCGCCGAACCCGATGAAGATGGTGCCGGCGCCACGATCGATCCAGGCGCGGGCACGGCGGAACAGGGCGGCCACCGGCCGGGCCGAAATCACGCAGGCCAACGTGGCGTACCAGGCCAGCGAAATACTGACCATTTCCGCCACCGTCACCAGCCCGACGGACAACGGCGCATTGGGCGGCATGGCGGCGGTGAACAGGCTGCCGACCAGCAGGGCGGATTTCGGGTTGGAAATACTGGTCAGCAGCCCCAGCCGGAACGCCCCGCCGGTGTCATTGCGCGCGTCCCCCTCGCCCTGCGGCCCGAAACTGCCGAGCACGATGCGGCTGCCGATATAGATCAGGTAGGCCGCGCCGATCAGCTTCAGCGCCAGATACAGCCGGGGTGCCACCGCGAACAGCGCATGCACCCCGAAAAACCCGGCCAGCCCCCATATCGTGCTGCCGATCCCCAGCGCCGCCACCGTCACCAGCGCCGCCTGGCGCGAGCGCAGCGCGGCCATGCGTGCCACCGCGAAAAAATTCGGCCCCGGGATCACCACCGCGACCAGCCACATGGCCGCCACCGTGGAGATCATGGCGATGGACGGCATCGCGACACTCGGCATGACGAAACTCCTCTATAACGTCGCCATGATCGCATCCGACGAACCGCTTGCCCTTTATATCCACTGGCCGTTCTGCCTGGCCAAGTGCCCTTATTGTGATTTCAACTCGCACGTGCGCGAGCGGATCGACCAGACCCGCTTCGCCGCCGCCCTGCGCGCCGAACTGGCATGGGAAGCCGCCCGCCTCGGCCCGCGCCGCCTCGGCTCGATTTTCTTCGGCGGCGGCACCCCGAGCCTGATGGCGCCCGAGACTGTGGCCGCCCTGATCGCCGACGCAAGCCGCCTGTTCGCCGCCACGCCCGACATCGAAATCACCCTGGAGGCCAACCCCACCAGCGTGGAAATCGGCCGCCTGCGCGGCTTTCGCGATGCCGGGGTTAACCGGGTGTCCCTCGGCGTGCAAAGCCTCAACCCCACCGACCTCGCCCGCCTCGGCCGCCAGCACAGCGGCCCCGAGGCGATCGCGGCGCTGGAATTGGCGCGCGGGCTGTTCGAGCGCGTCTCGTTCGACCTCATCTACGCCCGCCCCGGCCAGACCCTGGCCGCCTGGCGGGCGGAACTGCGCGAGGCACTCACGCTGGCCGCCGATCACCTGTCGCTCTACCAGCTCACCATCGAGCCCGGCACCGTCTACGAGGGCCTGCATCGGCGCGGCGAAATCGCCCTGCCCGAGGATGACCTCGCCGCCGCCCTCTATGACGCCACCGGCGAGGAAGCCGCCCGCTTCGGCCTGCTGCCCTACGAGGTGTCGAACTACGCCAGGCCCGGCGCCGAAAGCCGCCACAACCTCGCCTACTGGCGCTACACCGACTACGCCGGCATCGGCCCCGGCGCCCATGGCCGGGTGACCCTCGATGGCGCCCTCCACGCCACCCGCCGCCACCGCGCGCCCGAACCCTGGGCCGAACGGGTGGAGCACCAGGGCCACGGCACCACGCACGAGGATGTCGTCACCCCCGAGGAACGCCGCCGCGAAATGCTCCTGATGGGCCTGCGCCTCAGCGAGGGCATCGACGCCTCCCGCTTCCTCGCCCGCACCGGCACGCGGCTGGATGACGCCGTCGACGCCGATGTGCTGGCCCAGGCGCTCGAGGCCGATTACGCCGTGCGCACCGCGACGCATCTCATCGCGACGCCTGAGGGGCGCAAGCGGTTGGATGCGTTGTTGGTGGCGTTGGTGTTGTAAAGGGAGCAAGGCTCCGCCGGCCAAGGGGCTTGCCCCTTGGAACCCATTACTGCTTGCGGCTGGGGCGATGGCCTTCGGGTGTGGGGACTGGCGAAGCCCATGAAATCCGGACCGTGGCACGATGCCGAGGGGTCGAATGCCTGCGGCGCCAGCAAGAAAGGCGTTATCACCTGAAGGCAATCGCCCCAGCCGCGAGTAGTCATGGGATGCAAGGGGCTAGCCCCTTGCCCGGCGGAGCCTTGCTTGCGTTTCGTCTTGCCCTCAGTGCGCGGTAGCCCAATTAGGCCCGGTCCCGGTTTCCACCACCAGCGGCACCGAGAGCTTGGCTGCCGACTCCATCACCCGGCGCAGCAGCGCGGCGAGCGGTTCGGCCTCGGCTTCCGGCGCCTCGAACAGCAGTTCGTCATGCACCTGGAGCAGCATGCGGGACGTCAGTTTCGCCTCGGCCAGGGCGGCGGGCAGTTTCACCATGGCGCGCTTGATGATATCGGCGGCCCCCCCTTGCAGTGGCGCGTTGATGGCCTGGCGCTCGGCGTAGCCGCGCCGGGCCGGGTTCTTGTCGGCGATGCCGGCGATCCAGCAGCGCCGGCCGAACGGGGTGAGCACGTAGCCGTTGAGCCGGGCTTCCTCGCGGGTGGCGGTCATGTAGTCGCGGATGACGGGGTAGCGGGCGAAGTAGGCCTCGATATAGGCGCGCGCCTCGCCGGGCTCGATTTGCAACTGGCGGGCCAGCCCGAAGGCCGAGATGCCGTAGATGATGCCGAAGTTGATCGCCTTGGCGCGCCGGCGGGTGGCGCCGTCCATGCCTGCCATCGGCACGCCGAACACTTCGCTGGCGGTGCGGGCGTGAATGTCCTCCCCGTTGGCGAAGCTTTCCTTCAGCGCCGGGATGTTGGCGACATGGGCGAGCAGGCGCAGTTCGATCTGCGAGTAGTCGGCGCTGACCAGAACATTGCCGGGCTCGGCGATGAAGGCGCGGCGGATGCGGCTGCCTTCCTCGGTGCGGACGGGGATGTTCTGCAGGTTGGGATCGGTGGATGACAGCCGGCCGGTGGCGGCGATGGCCATGGCGTAGCTGGTATGGACGCGTTTGGTTTCCGGGTTGATCTGCTCGGCGAGGGCGTCGGTGTAGGTGGATTTGAGTTTGGCGAGCTGGCGCCATTCCAACACTTTGGCGGGCAGGTCATGCCCCTGTTCGGCGAGCCCTTGCAGCACCGCGGCATCGGTGCCCCAGGCGCCGGTTTTCATGCGCTTGCCGCCCTTGAGGCCCATCTTGTCGAACAGGATTTCGCCGAGTTGCTTGGCGGAGGCGACGTTGAACGCCTCGCCGGCCAGCGCGTGGATATCGGTTTCCATCACCGCCATGCGTTCGGCGAAATCGAGCGACATGGCGCGCAGGTCGGCCTCGTCCACCTTGATGCCGGCGCGCTCCATTTCGAGCAGGATGGGGATGAGGCGGCGGTCGATCTGCTCGTAATAGGCGAGGGACTTGGTTTCGCGCAGGCGCGGGCGCAAAGCGAGCCACAGCCGCAGGGTGACGTCGGCGTCCTCGGCGGCATAGGCGGTGGCGCGGTCGAGCGGCACCTGGGCGAAGGAGAGGCGGCCTTTGCCGGTGCCGGTGACGCTGTCGTAGCTGATGGGGGTGTGGCCGAGATGCAGCGCGGATAGTTCGTCCATGCCGTGCCCGTGCAGGCCGGCTTCCATGGCGAAGGAGATCACCATCGTGTCATCGAGCGGCGCGATATCAGGGGCGCCGGCGCGGTGGAAAATAGCGAGGTCGTACTTGGCGTTCTGGAACACCTTCAGCACCGCCGGATCGGCGAGCAGCGGCGCCAGGGCGGCGATGGCCTCGGCGGGGGCGATCTGCGCCTCCAGCCCTTCGTGGCGCAGCGGCACGTAGCAGGCGCGGCCAGGTGCGGTGGCGAGCGACAGGCCGACGATGTTGGCGCGCAGGGCATCGAGCCCGTCGGTCTCGGTATCCACGGCCACCACGCCGGCCTTGGTCGCCTCGGCGATCCAGGCGTTGAGGGCTTCGAGGGTGGTGACGCTTTCGTAGGGGCCGAAATCGCCGGTGGGGATGATGGCGGCGGATGCCTGCGGGAATAGCGAGCCCTGCGCAGGGTTGGCGGCGACCGGTTGCGGCGGCTTGGGTTGGCCCGCGTTGGGTTGAAGTGCCGGCTGCGCGGCGGCGGTGCCGTTCTCGTCGAGCCCGAGGCGGGCGATGGTAGAGCGGAAACCCTGGGCGCGCAGGAAGGCGATCAGCGTGCCGTGCTCCGGCTCGCGCACCACCAGCGCCTCCAGCGGCAACGGCAGCGGGGCGTCCTCGCGCAGGATCACCAACTGGCGGGACAGGCGGGCGGCGTCGGCGTGTTCGATCAGCAGGTCTCGCCGCTTGCTGGCCTTCATGGCGGGGGCGGCGGCGAGCACGGCGTCGAGGTCACCGTATTCGCCGAGCAACTGGGCGGCGGTTTTCGGGCCGATGCCGGGCACGCCGGGCACGTTGTCCACCGAGTCGCCCATCAGCGCCTGCGCGTCGATCAGCTTCTCGGGCGGCACGCCGAACTTCTCCATCACCTCGGCCGGGCCGATCGGCTTCTGCTTGATGGGGTCGAGCATATCCACGCCCGGGCGGATCAACTGCATCATGTCCTTGTCGGAGGACACGATGGTGGCC
This sequence comes from uncultured Rhodospirillales bacterium, assembly GCA_903845065.1. GTDB lineage: Bacteria > Pseudomonadota > Alphaproteobacteria > Acetobacterales > Acetobacteraceae > CAIYPH01. Next base: position 9,821 of record CAIMWH010000061.1, read on the forward strand.
CGCCCGCCGGCATCGGTGGCGGCCTTGGCGTAGGAGGCGATGAGGTCATCGGCCTCCCAGTCCGGCAGTTCGATACCCGGCACGCCGAACGCCGCGGTGGCCTCGCGCACGATGGCGAATTGCGGGCGCAGTTCCTCGGGCGCTTCCGGGCGGTGCGCCTTGTAGGCCTCGTAGAGTCGGTTGCGGAAGGTGGCGCGCCCGGCATCGAAAATCACCGCCAGGTGGGTGCCGACATGTTCGCGCATCAGGCGCGACAACATGTTGGCGAAGCCGAACACCGCGTTCACCGGCACCCCGTCCGGCCGCGTCATCGGCGGCAGGGCGTGGAAGGCGCGGAAGATGAAGCCCGATCCGTCGATGAGGATCAGGTGGGGCGGCGTTGGCGTCGGCTCCGGCTGCGGTGCCTGGGCGTCCATCTCAGTGGCCGTGATCGTCGCCGGCGCCTTCGTTCAGCACATAGAGGCGCGAGCAGTACGGGCACATCACGTCATGGGCGGCGATGCGCAGGAACACGCGGGGATGGCCGAGCGCGCCGTCGCCGCCGTCGCACGCCACGGTGCGGCTATCGACATGGATGATCTCGGTGGGCGTGGGGGTGGTGGCGCCATCGGGCATGGGAAGTCCTTCGCGCGGAGGGGATGGTACAGGCTGTTTCCATGATAGACCCTCGGCGTATGCTTTCAACCATGACCGATCGACGCCCCCTGATCCGCCGCCACGCCTTGCTGGCCGGCGCCGCCATGCTGACCGGCTGCACCACTGCCGCCGCGCCCTACGGACCCGCCGTGACCGCCCCCGCCATCGCCACCGACGGCTTCACCGTGCGTGATGGCGCGATATTGCCATACCGCGCCTGGCACCCCGATTCCGCCCCGCGCGCCGTGGTGCTGGCGTTGCATGGCTTCAACGACAGCCGGGACGCTTGGGACATCCCGGCCCCCGCCTTCGCCGACGCCGGGATCGCGCTTTACGCGCCGGACCAGCGCGGCTTCGGCGCCGCCCCCGGGCGCTGCCTGTGGGCGGGCGGGGAGGCGATGGCCGATGACGCGGCCGACATGGCCGCCGCCCTGCGCGCCCGCCACCCCGGCGTACCATTCTACATGATGGGCGAAAGCATGGGCGGCGCGGTGCTGATGGTGCTCGCCACCCGGCCGGCCGCGCCCGAGGTGTCCGGCTACATCCTGCTCGCCCCCGCGGTGTGGGGCCGCGCGCGGATGAACCCCTTTGTGCAGGCGAGCCTGTGGCTGGCCTCCACTTTGGTACCTGGCATGACGGTGCCGTCCCGCCCGCCGCCGGGCATGGCGGTGCACCCGACCGACAACATCGAGGCACTGCGCCAGCTCAGCCGCAACCCGTTGACCATCAAGGAAACCCGCTTCGACACCCTGCGCGGGCTGGTTGACCTGATGGATGCCGCTCTGGCCGCCGCCCCCGAATTCGCCGCCCGCTCCCTATTCCTCTACGGCGCCCACGACGACCTGGTGCCCCCGCCCGCCACCCGCGCCACCTGGCGCGCGCTGCCGCCCGGCCCGACGCGGGCCCTCTACGAGCACGGCTACCACCTGCTGCTGCGCGACCTCGGCCGCGCCAGGCCGCTCGCCGATATATTGGCGTGGATCGCCAACCCCCTCGCCCCCCTGCCGTCGGATGCCGAAACCCGCGCCGCGACATGGCTGGCGAGCGCCTCCTGAACGGGCTTTCAACGGCGAAGGTTTCGCGCTAAGAGACCGATCACTGGACCCGTAGCTCAGCTGGATAGAGCGTCGCCCTCCGAAGGCGAAGGTCGCACGTTCGAATCGTGTCGGGTCCGCCAATCATATCAACAGGTTAGCCGAAAATCAGGCGCCTCGACAAAGAAGCCCCGGAAGCGCAGCGGAAGCATCGCACCGGGGCTTTTCGCAGTTAACCGGGCGCGCCGCCCTACGTCCCCGCCGTCGGCGCGCTGATCGGAGCTTCGGTATCCCCGTGGCCATCGACGCCTTGGGTGTGCCGGTGGGTTTGCAGCCCGACCTGGTCCGCGCCGCCGTAGCCCGCCACCACCGCGCCGGCTACGTGCAGGTCGCCGGAAACCGTCACCAGCGGCGCCGTGATCCGTAGCTCGGTCCCCGCGGTCACCACCACGATGCGGCCCCGGCGCAGAATTACCGAGTCGCCTTCATCGGTGTAGAGCCCCACCTCGCCCGGTGCCAGGTTCCGCAGCCGGTATCGGCCATCCGCCGTCGCAATGACGACACCCTTCCCGCGATCGCCACCGAGGAACAGCACAACAGCATCCGCGCCTGGGTGTGGGTTGGATGCCAGGCCATAGAGCGAGACCGACGGCATATCGCGGGTTTCCAGCCCATTGGACTGCACCTGGTTCACCTGCGCCGGCCCGGTGTCGTCCGTCAGCCGGACGCGGCCCACGCCGAGCATGTTCATGATCCGGCGCACACTCATGGCGCGGCCGCCGGCTTGTCGGTGAAGGTCTGAGTCCGCACCGATTGCGCGACCTGCCAGTCGAACGGGTAGAGCAGCGTCGGTGCCGGTTCGAACGCGGCTTTCGGCATCACCACCAGGTCGGCCGTGGTGCCGGCCTCCATCGAGTTTGAAAACGAAACCTCGCCGATCACCCAATCTTTCGCGGAGATTTTCAGCGCCGGCAGTTCAACCGGCAGCACGGCGTTGGGTTGCCACAGCTTCCCGGCCGCGTCGCGCCAGGAGTCTACGGTGACGCGCACGGCCTGGCTGCGGCCGTAGCGGCGGGCCACTTCCCATTTCGCCCGCTTTTCGGCCACGCCAAGGCCCATCAGGCCTTGCTCGGCCATGATGATGTGCGGGCGGTATCGCGGCACCGTCTTGTCGAGTTCGCGCCAGATGAGGTTTCCGGGGCTGATATCGCTGGCATCCCCTCGGATTTGCTGCAACGCGTCAACGGATTGGATCACCGCCAGCACCTCCGAAAACCGTTGGTCCATTCCGAATTCGGCCAGCGCAGCCTGCACGTTGACACCCTGCGCCACCCCGCTGCCCATTGAGGTTGCGCCGGCACGAGCGAGCACCAGGTTGCCGGTGGGGTCGTCATAGACCAGGAGTTCCGACCACCTCGCGCAGCGCTCGATGATCTCGTACGGGGTCTCGGACAGCGCAATTCCGAACGCCTGCAGCTGCGGCCCCTCGCCGGACAGCGCGCGGACGGTGATCCCGAATTTCGCGGCGAGTGTCTTCGCGAGCTCCAGCGTCGTGGCGCTCTGGATCGTCATCCCCGAAGCGATCGCCGCGCAATCAACCAGGTCCTGACATTTCGACCGGCCCCGGATGCGCACCGTGTGGTCGCTGGCGCTGATGGATGCGGCGATGCGATCGACGTAGCCGGTCAGCACCAGGTCGCCACCCAGCCTGATTTCGCACACGTCCCCAGGGCTGATATCCACCCCGCCCGGCTCGGCCGAGAAGCGATCGGTGGCGATGATGTCGAAATCGCTCGGCAACCGCTCCGCGCCGCGGGTGACGCGTATAGTCGACCAGCCGCCGAGGGTGAGTTTGCCCGTGCTGATGGTCAGCTGGTCGACCCGCGCGGCCATCAGTAATCCCTCCGCGCAGTGTCCGGAAGCGCTCGAACCACGCGCGGGGTATCCACATCCACCCCGGCCGGCGCGTCGGCGGTGACGCGGGTGGTGGTGCCCGGGTTGCCGGTGGTGTTCACGTCGATCGACACGCGGAGGCGCTGGAGAACCTCGCCGGGGGTGCCCCCGGTAGGGACGTAGGCGGGCGCGCCGCCGGCGAGGCGGAGAGCCCACTGCGCGGCCAGGCCGGCGCGGTAGCGGGCGGCCATCTGGCCAGCGGCCGGGCGTTCCCCGTAGAGCGAAATCAGGCCACCAGCTTCCTGCGGCGTCTTCGCATCGAGCGCTCCTGAACCGGAGAACTGCGAGTCCATGCCTCGGCCCTCTCGGATGAAGTAGTCCACCTGCTCTTCCTCGGTCGCCTGCTCGAGGGGATGCCCGTAGAGCGCCGCGAACCGGGTGCGCCGCTCATCGCGCCACTGGCCGAGGCCGTAGGCCGCGCCGCCGTCGCCGACATTCCGCGGGTCCAGGCCGGACTCGGCATCGAAATTCGCGACGATGCCGGCGGCGGCGGGCGACAGGCCTCGCGCGATCGCGTAGGCGTAAATCCGGCGGGCGGCGGCATCCTTCTGGTCCCCGGACTGGCCCCCGACAATCGCATGCCACCCCCGATCGACGGCGGCGCCGAGGCGCTGCCAGCCCGTGCGAGGCGCGCCCGGCGGGTCGGTGCTCGGATGGTTGCGGAGGTATTCAGCGTTCTTCGCCGCGCTGAACTCGGTATCCTCCCCGCCGGCGGCGCCGACGAACCCCAGCGCCGGCAGCGCCGCTGCGCCTGGCCCCAGCACGCTACCGAGGGCAAGCAGAGGGCGGAAGATGAACGCGCTCAGTTTCATCGCCGCACTGGCGCCGCCCAGCAGAAGAAGGCCCTCGATGACTCGATGCCACCCGCCAAGCGCCTGTGCGGCACTGTCGGCCGCAGTGGCGAACGCGCCCAGGTAAGGCGTCGCGGATTTCAAGTCCTCGGTCAGGCCGCGCACTTCGTCGCCGGTACGGGTCGCGATCCACTCGCGATTTTTCCTGATCCAGTCATCCATCCCGCGAAGGATCGGCGTAAATTCCGGTTCCAGCGCCGTCGCCATGGTGATCCCCAGGCCCCGCACCGCGAAGCCGACTCCGGATTCGGCCTCATTCAGCCTCCGCGCCGAGGCGGTGGCTTCGTCGGACCACAAACCGTAAGATTTCATCCGCTCGATGAGCGCGTCGTATCCGCCGGCGCCGAGCTTGGACAGCCGAATGAAGTCGTCCGCCGCGCCGCCGAACCATGCCCCGGCGACGCGCGCCTGGAGGGACGGATCGGCGATCTGGTTCAACGCCCGCAGTGCTTGCGGCAGGACCTGCATCACGTTTTTCGCGGTCAGGCCGGTCCCCTGGAATTGCACGTTGAACTGGCGCAGGTACAGCAACCCGGCGCTCGCCTGGCCACCCACCGAGTCCGTCAACATATCGCGGAAACTGGACAGCCCCGCCGCGGCACCCTCGGCAGAACCGCCCGCCAGGCGCGAGGCCCCGGCCAGCGCGTCAAACTGCGCCACCCCGGCCCCGGCGCGGCGCGATGCGTACTGAATTTGCGTTCCCACATCGCCGAATCGGCTCGCCAGCGCCGTCACCCCAGCCACGGAGGTCACACCGGCGATACCCGCCAGGGCGGGGGATATGGACGCGATCGCGCTGGCGGCGCCCTGCGCGGTTTGGAGGATCGCGCCGAATCCAGCGGCCACGTTATCCAGGCCCGTGGTCGAAGCGATCTTCGCGGCGGCCTTGCCGAAACGCTCCGCCGCCGCCGGCAGTGTTGCCAGAGACTTGTTGACGGACTTCAGCGTCGCGGTGGCCTTGTCTTCAGCGACGATTGTGACGCTGAACCCTCGATTACCCGCCATCGTCAGCCCCTTTCCGCATCGCGTTCGCCTGCCCGGTCCACCAGGCGAGTTCCGAGCCCGTCATCGCCATCGCAGATCCCGGCCCGACCGGCGCCCAGCCGAACAGCTTCGACAGCGGCGCTATGACGAACTCCCAGTTTTCAGGCCAACGGACAAAAAATTCTGGCAAAACATCCCCGCCACATTCAGCACCGAAATCGGCAGCAGCTCGACGGCCTGGAGGGGCCAGCCCGACACATTCTTCACGAGGGCGATTTGATATGCGCGGGTTGCATCGGGTGGGGCGCCGTTGCGCAGGTTGCTGCCCGCGGCGCGCACGTCGCCGAGCGTCGGCTCGCGGAGCGCCAGGCAGTCGTATGTCACGCCGTTAATGACCACCGGCGGCTCTACCGGCAGTTCCAGGGTGTCGAGGCCGGCGTGGTCCTCGCCGTCGAGGCCGGCCGAGGTGAACCCGTCGAGGAAGTCCGCCGCCTGGCGGAACAGGCCGATGCGCAACTTCGCCAGGGCGTCAGCCGGCACCCCGGAGACGGAGGCAATCAACTTCGTCTGATACCAGCGCAGCCGATCGACGTCGGTGCCGTCGCGGAGAACCGTCTCGGCGCTTTTTACCTCGCCGGCCCGCGGCTCGCGGAGGCGAAGCTCGGCAATCGTGCCGCCGTTGTGTTCGATGGGCGGATCGATCGCGATCGCGAGGGTGACGGGATCAGTGCGCATTGCGATCCCCCTTCGCCTTCGGTGCCGACGCCATGGGCGGCTCATCGGCGGAGTGGAACTCGGCCGGGGCGGAGGCTTTCAAGAGGGCGTCGCGGACACCGGCGATTCGGCTGTCCAAGTCGGCCCGGTTCATCACGGCGCCCAGGTCCAACGCTTTGAGTTTGGCATCGATGGCGAACCCAGCGTTCAGCGCCTCCGCAATAATGCGCGCACCGACATCACCATACAGGCTGATGACTTCCTCGAAGACATTCGCGGCTTCGTCGGCGGTAAGGAAGGAAGAGGTGGGAGAGCTCATGGCATCGTCCTATGGTTGGGCCACCGAGGCGGGGGAAGGAGCAACCCCACCTCGGCGGCATTCACCGCGCAGCGCGCCCCGTTCGCGCGCGCGGATCGGAATCAGGTGTACGTGGTCGGCGGGTTGGCGCCCTGGCTCTGGCCCAGGACAAACAATTCGGCCGAGGTGACGTTCCCGGCATTCGACGCGCTGGTCTGGATGGCGATGTATTGAAACCCGCCGGCCACATCGAGGATGGTCTCGGGGATCAATTCAAACGCGATGAGCTTGTCCTTCGTGGTGGCCGAGGTCTGGAACGCAGCGGTCGCGGCCTGCTGCACGAATGCGTCCGTCACCGACGTGTCGGCGTTGAGCCAGCACGGGGTCGCATTGATCGCCTTCGAATTGCTGCCGCTGACGTCGGTAGCCTGGAGGATGCTAACCCATCTTATTCACGGCGTGGCAGGGATTCGCTGGCGGGCGTCGCGTAAGGCGTTGATCACGTTTAAGGACTGGGTGTCGAAGCCATCCTTTCC
>CAIMWH010000062.1 GCA_903845065.1 uncultured Rhodospirillales bacterium
AAGGCCCCCGAGCCACCCCAAATGCCCACCGCCGTCTGGATCAACCCGCCAGCGCAGAAGCTCAAAGTCAAAGCCTAATCTCGACGACCGGCTGTCTCATTATTGTTGACACGTTCCGGGCGGCGGTGGCGGCGACCGCGACGGTTTTGCGGGCGGGCTTGCAGGAGGAGATCACCCTGGCGGGCGAGGTGCTTTTGGGGCGGCGTGGGCCGTTGGTGGGAGGGCCGGAGCCGATTGCCATCGGAGCCGGGTTGGCGATGGCTGACGGGCAGCTGGCGGTTGATGGTGCCGTAGTGGCACTACTCGACGGGCCGGAGTTGTCGGGGGTGCCGACGGCTCCGACACAAGCGGTTGGCGATGTTTCGAACGCGATTGCGACGACCGCGTTTGTGCATGCGAACCAGCCGCCATCGACGGTGATGCTGGTGGGCGATGCGGTGGGCAGCGGGCACACCGGGTCGGTGGTCGAGATGGTGTTGCCGGCGATCACGACGGCTGGGACTTTCTCCAAGGTAGTGGTGAATGCCAAAGGGCAGGTGACGGGGGGGCTGGCGCTTTCGGCGGTGGATGTATCTGGCCTGGCGCCGGTGGCCACCAGCGGGAGCTACAGTGATCTCAGCGGGGTGCCGGCTGGCTATGTGTTGCCGGCGGCGAGCGTATCGGTGCTTGGGGGAGTGAAGGTTGGGAGCGGGCTCGCCTGGGCGAGCGATGGTACAGTGCGGTTGGCTTCGGTGCTGCCGTCGGTCGATGCGTCGGCGGTGATGGTGACGGCGGGGCTGGGTGGTGCCACGGCGCGAGCGCTGTCTGACATCCGGGGCGAGGTGATCCGGGTGGCGGACCTGCTTGGGTCCACGCCCGATGGGCATGATGCGACCAATGCGATGGTGCTGGCGTTGGGGCTGGCGGCGAACCGGCCGGGCTCGACGATCGAGTTGTGTGCCGGGGCTTGGAGTTTTGGCACTTTGTCGGGGTCGCTCGCGGTGCCGTCTCGCACGACGATCCGTGGTGCGGGGCGGCATCAGACGCGCATGACCTGGCCGGATGGTGCTGGCTTCGCGTTGTTCGCTGCGGTTTCCAGTGGGTCTGCCCGGGCGAATGATATCGTGTTAGCGGATTTCTCGGTGACCGGGGGCTTTGCGGCAAATGGGCCGGCGGGGCAGTTTCCGTTCCTACTGAATTTCGTCGACGGGCTGCATATACGGAATATTTGTAGTGAATACAGCCGGGCCATGGGTATTGTGGCGCGCAATTGCACCGATGTTCACGTCAGCGGGTGTGTTGTTCGATACTGCGCGATTGATGGCATCAATGTTGCGGAATGCAATGGCGTGACTATCGAGAGCTGCCTGATCGAGCATTGTGACGACGATGGTATTGCCGTGCACTCCGATGTGTTTGATCCTGGCGTCGTGCGGCGCGGGGTGGTGGTCAGCGGCAATCGGTTGTTCGATTGCCAAGGTATCAAGGTACTGTCGCCCCGCGGGACCATCATCGTGGGCAATACGGTGGATTGCTGCCGGGCGCAGGGGATTTCATTTGCCACGCTGGCCGCGTCTGGTTCGCAGATCGAGGGCATGGCGGCGGGTATGGCCTCGTTGATTTGCGGTAACGTGGTGACAAATATCGTCAACCGGACGAATGTTGATAACTTGAACCAGGGTGCGCCGGGGATCATCATTACTGGTGCATCGTCGCGAGGCGGCAGCTTGGGGGCGGTGCCGGGCGAGGCGCGATCGGGTGGAGTTGTCGATCCCTATCCGTATTTCAATGCGAATTCGACGGCGACGACCGTGCCTACGCCTGGCAGCTTCGGCATGATCGTATCGAACAACTTTGTCGGGCGGACGCTGCCGGCCTGCAATGGGACGGTGACGACGCCGGTGGCGTATACGAAATGGTCGGACTACGGCAACGGGCGGATGTTCACCCGTAATGGGTGGCTCGATCCATCGCTCGCCGAGAGCGATATCCGGGACCATGCGATCCTGTTGGCTGGCGGTGTTCTGCGGGATGTATTGATCGCCGACAATGTTATTCGCGGCATGACCAGCGGGCTTGCTTTGCTGCAGGCGGCGCGGATGGACAATATCGTGTTCCGGTCGAACCAGGTTGTCGACTGCGTTAACTATGGCGTGCTGGTGAATACCACGGGAACTCTGCGGGCCTATATCGAGGATAACATCTTCGACCTCGATCCGTTTTTGAAGCATGCCAATCGCGGCGGCAACGGGACCTGGGTGGCGTTGGGGGACCCTACGGGTGTGAAGGCGCAGGCGGGAAGCGGGGTTTTCGTTCGGCGCAATATCTTCCGCAATTTGTGTCGTGACTCCGACCAATCCTCCGATGGGCCGGGTGGGACGTGGTTGTTCGAGGGCAATGTCGTCGAGGCGGATCCGGTGGCGATCGGGTTCTCCTCGGCGAACAAGGGCGTCGGCTATATGCGTACGGCGGCGGGGACGGTGCTGGCGCAAACGGACAGCAATCCGGGTTCGGCGACGTTCGGGCAGATGCTGACGGCGCCGAGCGTGGCGGCGTGGACGCCGCCGACGGCGGGGAAGTGGCTGGTGGGGCATTTTGTGCGCAATTCCTCGCCGGTGCTGGCGACCGGCCTGGTGAACATGGGTTGGACGCGGCTGACGACGGGTTCGAACAATGTCATCGGCACGGATTGGAGCCAGGCGTTGGCGGTGGGCGGCAATGTCAGCGGGCCGCTGGTGTTGGCGGGGCCGGCGAGTGGTTCGTCGGTGCCGGGATTTCGCCAACTTACGGCTTCGGACGTTGCAGGGGCGGCGCCCGCGCCGGCGGTGACGCACACCTATGTGGCCAGCGGGGCGATCGCGGTGACGGACAACCTGGCGCTGGTGAATGCCGCGGGGGCGGTGACGATGACGCTCGGCGTGGGGGCGTTGGATGGCCACCCCATCGTGGTGAAGCGATTTGGCGTTGGCACGGTGACGTTGAGTGCGACCGTCGACGGGGTGGCGGCGACGCAGATCAGGATGACGTCCACGACGGTGAAGGAGAGCGTTTCGCTTGCCTGGTCGTCCACGCTTGCTTCCTGGCTCATGATTTAAGGGAAATCGCAATGACCGTTTTTTCGTCTAATCCCTCCACGGGGATCGGTCCGCTGGGCGTGGTTCCGGCGGCGAGCGCCAATGGTACGCCGCTGGGGACGTTGCCGGATGGGGCGGTGGGGGCCCGGGTTTATCTTTCAGCCGGGGCGTCAATGACATTCACGGTGACTGACACGCCACCGACGGCGCCGCCGTCCGCAGTGTTCACCATCAGCCAGGCGAGTTGCGGTCCCAACTGGGATGAGGCGCTGGCGGGTGGGCAGATGATCTATGTCACCGCAACGGCCGGGGTGCCGTTGTTCCGCTGGTTCTGAGTTGTTGGCGCCGGCGGGTGGCGGCTTGCCCTGGGTTGCGCATGACGTTTCGGGGGGATGATCTTGACGATATATTATACTAGCAATGATATCTCGGTTGGGTTTGACGCGGCCAGCGTTGGGGCGTTGCCGGCCAGTTGGGTGGCCAAGGTTGGCACCTGGCAGGTAGGTACCGTTCAGGTTCTTAGTGGCCACAGTCACAGCTTTGGCTCGACGAGCCATGGCGATGGGGATGTCGCGCTGCTGACGGGCATTGCCGCGCAGGCGGACATGCAGATCAGCGTGCGGCAGAAATTGACCGGCCTTGTTGCCACGGCCGCGCCGATGATGGGCGTGCTGTTGCGGATGGACGCGGCATACAGCAATGGCTACGCAATTCTGGTTGACCAGACCGGCACGCTGGGTGCGTTGCGCCTGCTCGTGTTTCGGCGCGCGGGGGGAGGCTATACGTTCCTTGGTGCGTCCGCGGCGATTGCCGGAATTACCTTTTCCGGCACTGATGTTGTCATGCTGCGGGCGCAGATCCAGGGCAGCAATATCAGTGCCAAGCTCTGGCCGTTGCGGATTTCCGAGCCGACGACCTGGCATTACGTGATTGCGGATGCGGCAATAACGGCGGCTGGGTATACTGGTCTGTACAATGGGTTGGACGGTGCCGGCGCGGCGGTGTTTGCGGTTGATGACGTGGTGGTCTCGGATTTGCCGTCGCTGAGCGTGGCGACCCCGACGGGTGTGGTTGCGGGCTCGGCAATGGTTGTGAGCGGCACGTATACGGGGCAAGACCCGGCGGGGCTGAATGTTCAGTTTGATAGTGCGGGTTATGTGGTGGCCAGCGGCCCATCGATTGGGGCCGGCAGCTTTGCCTTGAGCGTTGCGGCGCCGTCGGCCGGCGCGCATACGGTTAGCGTGCAGCAGGCCAACGACACGGCAGTTGTCGGGACGTCGGCGAGTTTCGTCGCGGCGACCGGGAGCCTGACGGTTGCGACGCCGGCTACAGTTATTGCCGGGCAACCGATGACGATCAGCGGCAGCTATGCCGGGGCAACACCGACGGGTTTCAATTACCGGTTTGACAGTGCTGGGTATATTGCCGCCTCGGGGGCGGTGATAGGCGGGGGTGGCTACAGCTTCACGGTGACGGCGCCGGCCGTTGGATCCCATACGGTCAGTGTGCAGGAAGCCGGCGCGACAACTGTGACGGCGACTTCCGGGGCGTTTGCCGCGAGTGTGGGGCCGGGGGACGCGACGATCCTGTATTCGCCCTATACGTGGGATGTTCAGGCGGGTACAGCCACGGCGGCGAACGCGGGGGCGTCGTTTCGGATGCTGTCTACTGGCACGACGTGCGTGCTGAATTTCAATGTGTCCGCGATGGTGAGTCCGGCGAGCCAGATATGGTGGCGGATTGACAATGGTCCGTGGACGCAGGCTGTCGTTGCCGCCACCGTTACTTGTGGGGTGCCGGTGGCAACGGCTGGAAATGCCGATGTGCCGTATCATCTGATTGAGGTTATCGTGAAATCGATGACCGAGACGCAGAACCGTTGGAACTCTGGTTCTTCCACACGGGTGGTTTTCACTGGGGTGGTGCTTGCCAATGGCGCGAGTACTGCGCTGCCGTCAAGGGCGCCGCGGACAATTCTGGTGTTTGGCGACAGCATTACCGAGGGGGTGCGAACGCTGGGTGAGTCAGCGTTGCTGGATACCGATCGCAATGACGCGTGCATGGGCTGGGCGCGTCGCCTGGCGGATCTGCTGGGTGCGGAAGTTGGGGTGGTGGGGTTTGGCGCGCAGGGGCTGGCGGTGACGGGCTCTGGGAATGTGCCGGTGGTGGGGACGAGTTGGAACTTCATCTATGCTGGCGCCGCGCGCCACTTCAGTCAGCAGCCGGACCTCGTGGTTATCAATATCGGGACCAATGATGGCGGTGCGAGCACGGCTGTTGCGATGAAGAACCTGTTGAACGGCATCATATCGGCGTGTCCTGGGAAGCCGATTGTGGTGCTGCGTCCGTTCAATGGGGCGCAGGCGGCCAACCTGCAGGCGGCGATTGCTGCGTGTAATGATCCTGCCCAGTGCCGGTACGTGGATACGGCCGGTATGTTCAATGTGGCGTATGGGGCTGACAGTCTTGGTCTTCACCCGTCGGGCCCAAATAACGTTGCGCGGATTGCGCCGCAAATCGCCGCGGCGATCAATCCGGTTCTGTCGCCCGGCATGCAACGTGGATTTCGTATTGGGTTTCAGCAGGGATTGCTTTGAGCGGCGGCGGGTATCGGCGGGCCGTTGGTCCGAGCGCGACAAATGGAGGGTGGCGTGGCCGAAGGGGAAGCAGCGCGCGTGCTGGGGCGGCTGGAGGCGACAGTCTCGGCGATCGAGGATCGGCTTGAGCGGCATGAAGCCAATTCCACGGCGCGGATGGCGGCGATCGAGTTGAAGCTCGATGCTGTGGTGAACACGCTCGCGCAGAGCATGGGCGCGATGAAGCTGGTGCACTGGATGTCGGGCGCGGCGGTGGCGGGGCTGGGGTTTCTGTTGAGCATTGTGTTGCGGCAAGGGAAATAGGGAGGGTTGGATATGGGTGCGTTGATTCCGTTGGCGATTTCGCTGGCGCCGGAGATCGGCAAGTTTCTGTTCGGGAGCGCTGGCGAGGCCACCGCGGCGGCGGTGGCAAAGGTGGTGCAGACGGTTACGGGCACCAGCGACGATGCGGTGGCGCAGCAGACCATCGATTCCAACCCAGCCGTCGCGGCCCAGTTGCGCTACCAGCTTGCGGCGCTGGCGGCGCAGCGGGAGCAGGAGGCGCGCAAGGCGGATCTCGATACGCTTGCCGCGCGCCTGAAGGACGTGTCTGATGCCCGGGCGCAAACCGTCGAACTGGCCAAGTCTGGCAGTGGCGTGCAGTGGGCGCCGGCGGTGGTGAGTTTCGTCGTGCTGGTGACATTCGGTGTGGTGATGGCCGCGGCGCTGACCCGCACGCTGCCCTTGGGCAGCGAGACGGTGTTGAATATGCTGCTGGGCACGCTGGCGGCGATGGCGACCTCGACGGTTTCATACTGGGTTGGGTCGAGCGCGGGCAGCGCGCAGAAGACTGACCTGCTGTATCGTAGCGTGCCAGGCGGCACGGGTTGATGGTTCGGGCGCGGGCATTGCTGGGGCAGGGTGCCACTGGGAGCGGTTGACCTTGCGTCCCCGCTTCGCCAGCCTGCGGCCAGCAGGAGGCCGGACGATGGATGCAGCTTATGTCGACCCAAGGAGCGGTGAGACATTCCCCCTTGATATCCCGCGTTGGTGTGGGCGGGACCATGCGCCGCTGCTTATCACTCCGCTGCCGGGGATCACGCGGGATCAGATCGACCGCACCACGCGCAGCCTGTGGCGTTATCGTGCGAGCCTGCCGTTTGCCGTTGTGGACCCAATCACCTTGGGCGAGGGCTGCACGCCGCTGGTGATGCGGCGGGTGGGGGGCGTGGAGGTTCGCATCAAATGCGAGTGGTTCATGCCCACGGGGTCTTTCAAGGATCGGGGTGCCAGCGTGATGCTGTCGGTGTTGCGCCAGCAGGGTATCGAGGCGGTGCTCGAGGATAGCTCGGGCAACGGCGGCGCGGCTGTTTCGTGCTACGCGGCGGCGGGCGGGATGCGGGCGACCATCATGGCGCCTTCCTCCACCAGCCCGGCCAAGACGGTGCAGATGCGGGCGCATGGTGCCGCGGTTGAGTTGATCCCGGGTAATCGGCAGGCAACATCCGATGCGGCCGTGGCGCGTTCGGCTGACATCTTCTACGCGAGCCACAACTGGCAGCCGTTCTTTTTGCAGGGCACCAAGACGCTGGCCTATGAGTTGTGGGAGGATCTGGGGTTCCGGGCGCCGGACAACATCATCATTCCGTGCGGTGCGGGCTCCAATGTGCTCGGTTGCGAAATCGGGTTTGCGGAGCTGCTGCGTGCTGGCGAGATCGGCGCGATGCCGCGTTTGTTCGCCGCCCAGCCGGAGAATTGTGGACCGATCGGGGCGGCATTCCTGGCCGGGGGCGATGAGATGGTCGACCGGCCCGTGTTGCCGACCATCGCGGAGGGCACTGCGATCGCCCAGCCGCTGCGGCTACGGGAGGTGCTTGGCGCGCTGCGTGAAACCGGCGGGGGCGCGGTGCTGCTGTCGGAAGCCGAGATCGCGGCCGCGACGCTCGATCTTGCGCGGATGGGCATCTATGTGGAGCCGACCTGCGCGCAGGCGGCGGCGGCGTTCTGCAGATTGCTCGAATCAGGCGCCATCACCCCCGAACAGACCACCGTGCTGGTGATGACCGGCACGGGCCTGAAGGCGACGCCGCGTATCGCCGAGTTGTTGGGGGTGGCGCTGTGAGCCCGCGCATCGGCCTGCTTGGCTTTTCCATCGAGTGCAACCGCTTCGCGCCTATTGCCACCGAGGCGGATTTTGCTGGGCGGACGTTGTTCCGGGGAAAGGCGCTGCTGGATGAGGCGCGTGCGGCGACGCCGCGCATGCTGGCGGAGTTGCCAGGTTTCGTGGCGGACATGGATGCTGCCGGCGCGTGGGAACCCGTGCCGCTGCTCCTCGCGATGGCCGAGCCGAATGGTCCTGTCGAGGCGGGCTTCTACCGTGTATTGCTGGCGGAGTTCGAGGCTGGGTTGCGCGCCGCTTTGCCGCTCGATGGTGTCTATTGCGTGATGCATGGCGCGGCGCTTGCCGAGGGAGACGATGATCCCGAAGGGACCATCCAGACGCTTGTGCGGGGGATTGTTGGCCCCGATGTGCCGGTGGTTGCGAGCTATGACCTGCATGGCAACATCTCGGACGCCGATGTGGCGACCATTGACGTCCTGATCGGCTACCGCACCAACCCGCATATGGATATGCGGGAGCGGGGGGCGGAATCGGCGCAGATGATGCGTCGGCTCCTGTCCGGCGTGCGCACCCATATCGCCCGCGTTCGCCTGCCGATTGTCCCGCCGACGGTGACAATGTTGACCGGGGCCGATGCGCCGGTTCGTCCGTATGGGGAACTGATCGACCTGGGACAGCGGCGCATGGCCGAGGCGCCATATGTAGGGCGGGTGCTCAATGTCTCGGTGATGGGCGGGTTCGCGTTTGCCGACACGGCGTTCAATGGCCTGACCGCGGTTGTCACCGCCACCGATGCTGCCGCCGCGACCGCCCTCGCGCAGGAGTTGGCTGCTGCCGGGTGGGAACGGCGGGCACAGTTCCATCCCAGACTCATCACGTTGCCGGACGCCGTCGACCTCGCGCTGCATGCCGGTCGTGCCGGCAAGCCGCCGCTGATTTTCGCCGATGTTGCGGACAATCCTGGCGGCGGCGGGCGCGGCAACACCATGTTCCTGCTGGAGGCGATGCTGCGGGCCGGGGTGAGCGGTGCGTTGGTGGGCATCATTCATGACCCGGCTTTGGCGGCCGAGGCGCATGCGCTTGGCGCGGGAGCATCCTTTACCGCCCATTTCAATCGGCAGAGCGCGTCGGATTTCTCCAAGCCGTTGCACGTGCGGGCGACAGTGGTGCGCCTGCATCAGGGTCCGATCAACTGCCGGCGCGGGATTTTTGCCAACTCCCTGGTTGACCTCGGGCCTTCGGTGGCGCTCGACCTCGGCGGCATCGTGGTTGTGGTAGTGTCCCGCCGTGTGCAATGCGCCGATCCTGCGTTCTTCGAGGCCTTTGGCCTGGATATCGGCGCCGCGCGCGTCGTGCAGGTTAAATCGCGCGGCCATTTCCGTGGCGGGTTCGACGAGTTCTTCAGCCACGACCAGGTGATCGAGGTTGATACGCCCGGCCTGACCTCCCCCTTGCTCCACCATTTCGAGTGGAAGAACTTGCCCCGTCCGGTCGTCCCCTTGGACAGCCACGTGACATGGAGCGGAACATGAACCTCGCAGACCTGCCGACGCCCTGCCTGGTGCTGGACCGCACGATCCTGCAGCGCAACCTCGATACCATGGCCCGGGCCATCGCACGGCATGACGTGGCGCTGCGCCCGCACATGAAAACCGCGAAGTCGATCGATGTCGCGCGCCTTGCGCTCAACTCGCCGCTGGTGCGCACCCAGGGGATCACCGTGTCAACCCTGGCGGAGGCAGAGTATTTCGTCGGCCATGGTATCACCGACATCATCTATGCCGTTGGCATTACGCCGCAGAAGCTTGTGCAGGTGGCCAAGCTCAACGCCTCCGGCGCCGATGTCAAAGTCATCACCGATGACGCTGAAATTGCCGCGCTCATATCCACCCATCACGCCGGGGTGCGCGCGCTTATCGAGGTGGACTGCGGCGAAGCGCGCGGTGGCATCGGGCCGGACGGGCCTGAACTCACCCAGATTGCCGCCAATCTCGGGCAATCCTGCGCCGGCATCCTCAGCCATGCCGGCCATTCCTACAGCGGCCGGACCCCTGCCGACATGCAGCGGATTGCCCAGGCAGAATACGAAAGTGCCGTGCGCGCCGCCAACCGCCTGCGCGGCGCCGGCTTCCCCTGCGATATTGTCTCGATCGGCAGTTCGCCCACGGCGCTGCACGCGCAAACCCTGGCTGGCATCACCGATATCCGCCCGGGCGTCTACATGCTGGGGGACCTTTTCCAGGCCGAGATCGGCACCCATACCCATGCCGACATCGCGGTCACGGTACTCACCAGCGTCATCGGCCGGCGGACCGCCGAGAACCGCCTGGTGATCGACGCTGGCGGCATCGCCCTCTCGAAGGATCGCAGCACCGAGGCGGCCCCGCATGACTGGGGCTTTGGCCATGTCCGCGATCTCGACGGCAACTCGTCACTGGGCCACGCCATTGTTCGCCGCGCCAACCAGGAGCATGGCATCGTCGATCTCGACCCGACGCTGCTGCCGCCCAACCTCAGGATCGGCGACAAGCTCCGTGTTGCCCCCAACCACGTTTGCATGACAGCGGCGGCCCATGATCGCTATTTTGTGGTCGAGGGCAGCCAGGTCCTCACCGCCGTGTGGCCGCGCGTCAACGGCTGGTAGGTCCCTATCGGCGAGGCCAGGCCGCCGCCGCGCGCGGCAATACGGTGGCAATCAGCGCATGGGTCTGGGCGATCACCCCGTCATCGCCACCCATGACGGGGCGCAGGATGAACTTCGAGATGCCCTCGTCAACGAATTCGGCCAGGCGGGCCATGACGGTGTCGGCGTCGCCCACCGCGAAGGCGGTTGCGGGGTCGCGTCCGGTGCGCTTGCGGAAGGCGTCCATCGCGGGTTTGACGGCGGCGTCCTCCGGGCTGCCGAAATGGAATGCGAAGCCGGCGCCGTAGTGGTCGGCGTCGATCTGCCGGCCGGCCTCGGCTGCGGCGG
The DNA here is from genome assembly GCA_903845065.1 of uncultured Rhodospirillales bacterium. Taxonomy (GTDB): domain Bacteria; phylum Pseudomonadota; class Alphaproteobacteria; order Acetobacterales; family Acetobacteraceae; genus CAIYPH01. The sequence continues at coordinate 10,723 of CAIMWH010000062.1, forward strand.
CGATGATCGCGCGGACCACGCGGCCGGCCTCCGCCGGTGCCTCGGAGCCGGCGATCCAGCCGGTGCCATAGCGCGCGGTGCGTCGGATGGCCGCCTCCGACGAACCGCCGATCCAGATCGGCAGGTTTGGCTGCACCGGGTGCGGCAGGATCGAAACCTCGTTGAGCTGGCTGAACCGGCCCGCATAGGTCACCCGCTCCTCGCGCCACAGCCGGGTGATGATCTCCAGTCCCTCGTCGGTGCGCCGCCCGCGCGTGGACGTATCCAGCCCGAGCGCCTTCCACTCCGGTGACAGCGGGCTGCCGATCCCGAACGCCGGCAGCAGCCGCCCCTCCGACAGCACATCGATGGTCGCGCATTGCTTGGCCAGCAACACCGGATCGCGGAACGCCAGCGACACCACGTTCATGCCGAACTTCATCCGCCGCGTGCGCCCGGCCAGCGCCGCCATGGTGGTCATGCTCTCCAGGATCGGGGTGCGGCTGACGATGCGATCGGTCTGCCACAGGGAGTCGACGCCGCCGGCCTCGCACATATCCACCCAGCGCCAGAACCCCGCGGCGGAGCCGAATGGGAAATCCATCAGCCCCAGCCCGATCGATATCGACATTGATGGCACTCCGTTGCCGCTGCGTTCGCTACCCTCGCCCCAGTCACGCTCTGGCGCAATCCGAACCCTCCGGTCATGATGGCCGCAACGCCGGGCCGCCGGTGAGCCAGCAGGAGAGACGCCATGCAGTTCGGTGCCGCGATGTTCTTCACCGATTATTCGATGACTCCCGCTGCGCTCGGCCGGGCGTTGGAGGAGCGCGGCTTCGAGTCGGTATGGGCGCCGGAGCATTCCCACATCCCGCTCTCGCGCAAATCGCCATTCCCCGGCGGCGGCGACCTGCCCAAGCGCTACTACGACTGCATGGACCCCTTTGTGACGCTCACCGCCGCGGCGGCGGCCACCACCACCCTGAAGGTCGGCACCGGGGTCTGTCTGGTCAACCAGCGCGACCCGATCCAGACCGCCAAGCAGGTGGCCTCGATCGATCAGGTCTCCGAGGGGCGCTTCCTGTTCGGCATCGGGATCGGCTGGAACGCCGACGAGATGGAGAACCACGGCACCACGTTTGAAACTCGCGCCAAGCTGTCACGCGAGCGGATCGAGGCGATGAAGGAGATCTGGACCAAGTCCAAGGCGGAATATCACGGCGAGTTCGTCAACTTCGACCCGATGATGGCTTGGCCGAAGCCGGTTCAGAAGCCGCACCCCCCGGTGATCGTCGGCGGTGCCTTTCCGCAGGGTGCGCGGCGTGCTTTGCGCTATGGCAACGGCTGGATCCCCATCGCCGGCCGCGCCGCGCTCGACATGGACGACATCCTGAGCCGCTTCAAGCAGATGGCCGCCGAAGCCGGGCGCGATCCCGCCGAGGTGCCGCTTTCGCTGTTCGGCAGCAGCGATGACGTCGATCACCTCAAGCGCAACCGGGACCGCGGTATCGCCCGCACCGTCATCTCCCTGGAGTCCGACAAGGAGGACAAGATCCTCCCCGTGCTGGACCATTGGGCCGCCCGGATACGCGCCCTGCGGGAGTAGGGCCGCGCGCCGCTCTACTCGTAGAGCCCGCCCGGCCGCGCATCGATATAGCCAGCCCGTACCTGCAGCACGGGTGCTACGGGCTCGCCGCGCACACAATTCGCCAGATGGATCATCGGCTTGGGGTCAATCGGCGCCCCGTTCACCCGCACCTCGAAGTGCAGGTGTGCGCCATGGGCGTTGCCGGTGGTACCGATCGCCCCGATCACCTGCCCGCCTGCCACATTGGTGCCAGGGCGAACGCCGGCGGCGAACCGCGAGAGATGGGCATAGCGCGTCACGCTGCCATCGGCGTGGCTGATGTCCACGATGTTGCCGTAGGCGTAGTAGCGCCCGGCATAGGTCACCACCCCGGAGGCCGCCGCCTGCACCGGCGAGCCGTAGGGCGCCATCAGGTCGATCCCCGGATGATAGCGCGACACGCCACGCCCGACGGACTTCAGCTCCACAACCGGCATCGTCATGCTGTCGCAGGCTGGAATGTCGGCACGGGCGGCGGTGGGCAGCGCAAGGGCGCCAATCACGAGAATGTTAAATCGCTGTGCTTTAAGCATACCGTGGCGCGTAGCACGGCTAACCGTGCATGGCTACCTTGCGTGCCCGTCCTATCCGCCTACGGAGCGTTACGACCTAGCACCTCAGGGTTCACGCAGTAGCCCGGATCCAGCTTGCCGTCGAAGAACTCGATCAGGTTGAGCGCCGCCCGCCGCGACATCTTGGCGTAGCATTCGAGCGGGGCGGCCGCGTTGTGCGGCGCCAACACCACGTTGGGCAGCTTGAACAACGGGTTCTCGGGATTGGGCGGCTCCGTCACCAGCACATCCACCCCGGCTGCCTCGATGGTGCCGTTGGCGAGCGCCTCGGTTAGCGCCACCTCGTCCACCAGCCCGCCACGGGCGGTGTTGATGAGCCACGCGGTTGGCTTCATCCGCTTGAGGAAGGCCGCGTTCACCATGCCACGGGTATCGGCCTCCAGCGGGCAGTGCAGGGTGACGACGTCGGCCAGCTCCACCGCGGCCATCAGGTCCGGCGCCGGGGTGTGGCCGTCCGCCGCGATGCGGGGGGTGGGGAAGTTCGGGTCATGCACCATCACATGCATGCCGAACGCCGTGCACAGCTTGGCCACCCGGGTGCCGATGCGGCCATAGCCCACCACCAGCACCGTCCGCTCCGAAAGCTCGTGCATCCGCCGCCCGTGCTGGATCATCCAGGTGCCGGCCCGCACCGAGGCATCGTATTCGATGGTGCGGCGCGCCACCGCCAGCATCAGCATCATCGCGTGCTCGGCCACCGAGAGGTCATTGGCGCCATTCACCACCCCCACCAGCACGCCCTGCCGGGTGCAGCGCGGAATATCGAGCGTGTCGAACCCCACGCCGAACCGGCTCACCACCCGCAGCTTCGGCGCCAGATCCAGCAGGTCCGGCCCGACCTTTTCCAGCCCGACCATGATGCCATCGGCGTCGGCGATATTGGCCGCCAGCTCCTTCTGCAACGGCGGGCCGCGGAATTCGGTGGTGAGCACTTTCAGCTCGATGTCCTTGCGCGCCTCCAGCATGGCCATGGCGGTGGGGTGCAAAGCGCGGCAGAGGACAACTTTATACATGGGGCTTCCGGTGACGTTTCCTGTGGTTCCGATTTTGGTCTCCCGCCCGGATCGTGACAAGCTGGCCCATCGCGAAGGAGTCACGCCATGTCCGAAGCCCTGCTCGCCCTCTCCACGGTGGAACTCCGCCGGCGGATCGGCACCAAGGAAATCTCCCCGATCGACCTGCTGGAGGCCTCCATCGCCCGCATCCAGGCGCTGAACCCCGCCGTCAACGCCATCACCGCGACGGACTACCGCACCGCCCGGGACACCGCGATGGCCGCCGAGAAAGCCGCCCTGCGTGGCGAACCCCTCGGCCGCCTGCACGGCCTGCCCACCGGCATCAAGGACCTGCACGAAACCGCCGGCCTCCTCACCACCTACGGCTCCCCCCTGTTCCGCGACAATGTGCCGGCCGAGGATTGCGCCATGGTCGCCCTGGTGCGCCAGGCCGGCGCGGTGATCGTGGCGAAAACCAACGTCCCCGAATTCGGCGCCGGCGCCAATTCGCGCAACCCGGTATGGGGCGCTACCGGCAACCCGTTCGACCCACTGTTGAACCCCGGCGGCTCCTCCGGCGGTTCGGCCGTGGCCCTGGCGACCGACATGCTGCCAGTCTGCACCGGCTCCGATACCGGCGGCTCGCTGCGCATTCCCGCCGCCATCTGCGGCGTCGTCGGCTTCCGCCCCTCACCCGGCCTGGTGCCGATGGATAATCGCGGCCTCGGCTGGACCCCCATCTCGGTGCTCGGCCCGATGGGACGGGACGTGCCGGACACCCGCCTCCTCTTCGCCGCCCAACTCGGCCTCGATGACCGCGACCCACTGTCCTACCCGCTTGACCCCGACACCATCGCCGGGGCCCGCCGCGCCGATCTCGGCGGCCTGCGCGTGGCCTGGACCACCGATTTCGGCCAATGCCCGGTCAGCACCGAAATCCGCGATGCCATGCGCACCAAGATGGTCGCCATGGACCACCTGTTCCGCAGCTGCGACGAGGTCAGCATGGATTTCGGCGAGGCCGACCGCTGCTTCGATGTCATCCGCGCCGTGAGCTTCCTCGCCCGCTACAACGACTCCTACGCTCAGGACCGCGACTCCCTCGGCCCCAACATCCGCGCCAACTACGAAATCGGCGCCGCCATGTCCCTCGCCGATGCCGCCTGGGCCCATTCCGAGCAAACCCGCATCTTCCGCCGCTTCCAGTCGCTCTATCGCGACTACGACCTGGTGCTGTCACCCACCGTGCCGGTAACGCCTTTCCCCTGGACGCAGCTTTATCTCGCCGAACTCGAGGGCGAGAAGCTGCGCAACTACTACCATTGGCTCGCGCTGACCTACTTCATCACCATCGTCACCAACCCGGCGATTTCCCTGCCGGTTGGCACCGACGCGCACGGCATGCCGTTCGGCCTGCAGGTCACCGGCCGCTTCCATGGTGATGCCGCCCTGCTCGATGCCGCCGAGGCAATGGAGGCCGCCTTCGTCCACATCCCCGGCCTCGCCCGCCCCCGCCCGGACCTCGCCCGCCTCAAGCACGCCACGCCCGAACTGCTGAGTCTCGCCACCCATCGGGCCAATCCGAAATGGTGTCAGGCGCAGCCCGGTCTGTCCCAGTCCCGCGCCACGTAACGCGCCACGCCCACCGGCCCGCTGCGCACGGTCACCTTGCCGTCGCGCAGCGTGACGCCGAAATCGGCCGGCCCGAACGTCAACGCGTCAAGCCGCAGTTCCGGCAGCCAGTCCGGCAGGGCCGGCGACAGGCCGAACACGCCGCGTGGCGCGTCCGGCGCGAAGCCCACCATGGCGTTCAGCATCGAGAACGCCGAGCCCGCCGCCCAGGCCTGCGGCACGTTGGCGCCGAGGCACTGCACCGGGAAGTCGCTCCCGGTGCGGGCGATGCCGGCGTAAAGCTCCGGCACCTGGTGCTGCACGAAATAGCTCGCCGCCTCGCCCACCGCGCGCGCCACCTGGGCGGCCTCGGCGGTGAACCCATAGCGGGCGAAACCCTGCGCGATCAGCCCGTTGTCGTGCGGCCAGACGGAGCCGTTGTGATACGAATACGGGTTGAACGCCGGATGCTTCGCCGAGAGGGTGCGAATGCCCCAGCCGCTGAACATGTCCGGTGCCATCAGCCGCTCCACCACCTGGCGTGCCCGATCCGGCCGTACGATGCCGGCCCACAGGCAGTGCCCGACATTGGAGGCGATGGTGCGGACCGGCTGCTTGTCGCCATCGAGGGCGTAGCGATAGAAGCCGAGTTCCTCGTCCCAGAACGCGTCATTGAACCGGTTGAACAGCGCCGCCGCCCGTGCCCGCAATTCCCCGGCACGACCGTGGTTGCCGAGGTGATCGTGGATATCGGCCATGCCGCGCCACGCGGCGTAGACATAGGCCTGTAGCTCGCACAGCGCCTTGGGGCCCTTCACCATCCGCCCGTCCGGATACAGCACCGCATCCCCGGCGTCCTTCCAGGCCATATTCTCGTAGCCGCCCTTGGCCGCCCGCGTCTGGTATTCCTGAAACCCGTCGCCATCGCGATCGCCATCGACATCGATCCAGCCGAGGCAGCGTTCGGCGGTGTCGAGATGGCGTTCGAGCAGGCCGTCATCCCCGGTCCAGCGCCAGGTGGCGTGCAGCAGGATCACGTAGAGGGCGGTGGCGTCCGCGGTGCCGAAATAGGGCGTGTGTGGGATCAGCTTGAAATGGGCCAGTTCGCCCAGCCGCTGCTCGTGCAGGATCTTGCCGGGCTCGGCATCGCGCGCGGCATCGTACTCGGTGCATTGCCGTGCCCCCAGCACCGCCAGCGCCCCGCGGGCGAATTCGTCGGTGATCGGCAGGCATTGCAGCGACACGATGAGGCTGTCCCGCCCGAACGGCACCAGGAACCATGGCAGGCCCGCCGCCGGCAGTATGTGGGTCTGCCCGTCGTCCTTGATCGGCAGCCGCAGGGAGGCCACGTCATCGACGGCCTGGATGAACTGGCTGTTCAGGATTTCGCTGTCCGACACCACGGTGGTGGCCCGGGCGCGCCAGTCCATGAGGCTGGCCGCCGCCGGCGAGTTCATGGCATCGGCCATGCAGTCGGCCGGTGGTTGGAAGGACTCGCCGTCATCGATGATCTCGGTCAGCAGGCAGGCGTGCCAACTTGCCCCCGGGCGCAGGCTGATGTCGAAGTTCAGCCGGCCGTTGGCATACAGCGCCGAGCCCTCGGCGCTTACCGCGATGGCGATGCCGCGGCGGAACTCCTCGTTGATGTAGGTGGTGCGCAGGGTTTGCGCCATGTCGGACCATTCGGTGGTGATCCGGCCACGCCGCACCAGGCGGCCGGATTTCACCTCGAAGATATCGGCGAAATCCGACCGGATGGTGAGTTCCAGGTTGAACCGCACCGGCGCCATGCCGTGATTGGTGACGTCGATATCCTCATGCACGCCGCCACTGATCCAGCGACCCAGCACGAGGGACAGGCTGCGCGCCGGCACATCGCCGTCGATGGAGGGGAAGGCGCGGTTGGTGAGGAACACCCGCCCGGCGAAATGGGCGAGGGCGCCGCCGTTCAGCAACTCCCAGTCCTCACCGTTGGCGTAGAGCCGCCAGTAGTTGATCAGCCGTGTGTCCCGGAACATCAGGCCGTGCTTGCTGCCGGTATGCACCTGCCCGTCAGGGGCGGAGGCGAACACTGTCTGCCCGTGATGAACGACGAGTTGCGGTGGGCCGACGGTGATTTCGAGCGGCATGGCAATCCTCTGGAGGGGGCCTCAGGCTGGCCTTGCGGCGGCGCGATGGCGGGTTTCGGGGAGGCCGGTCCAGGCGAGCAACGCCGCGAGCAGGCCCGGCACGGCAAGGGCGAGGAAGGCGATGGTATCCCCGAAGCGATCGGCCAGGGCGCCGGCCAGGGTGGTGCTCGCGGCCGCGCCGAGGCCGACGAATACCCCCACAATCCCCATCGCCAGGTTGAACCGGCCACGATGATGGGTGATGTCGGCCACGATCAGCGGCAGCAGCACGCCCATGGCAGCGGCACTGATGCCGTCGAGCGACTGGTAGGCGATCATCGGGAACGGCCCGCCATCGGTTGCCAACAGCATCGCCCGCGCGGCCATCGCCAGGAACCCGCACACCAGCACCAGCCGCCGGCCATGCTGCTGCGCGAGCCGGCCGACCCGGGGCGAGAGCAATGCGGCCACCAGTTGCGGCATCACAATGGCCGCGGCGACGTAAAGCTCCACCCGCCCGCCGCCGGCCCGGGTAACCGCGTTCGCCGCCAGCGGCAGCATGCCGGCATTGCCGAGTTGGAAGAGAAACACGCACAGCCCAAAAATCAGCAGGCATGGGTCCCGCGCGATATCCCAGCCGCGATCCTGCGCCGGGCGCAGCACTTTGGGGGGCGCCGCCCGATGGTCCGTCCGCAAGTGCGCCGTGGCGAGATCGCGGCCCTGGATGGTGGCGATGGCACCCAGCGCCGCCATGCCGGCCGCGGCGGCCAGGAACAGGGTGGCCCGGTGCGAATAGAAGGTGCCGACCACTCCCATCGCGGCGGCCGCCGAAACGCTGCCGAGGGCAGCGAAGCGCACGTTGTGGCCGAGGCGTTCGCCCAGCGCCTCCTTCTGCGCCAGCGCCAGGGTGATCGCGGCGATCGACGGGGTCAGCACGCAGCCGGCCGCGCCTTGCATCATCTCCGCCACCAGCACCGGGAAATGCGACGGCGCGATGCCGATGACCAGGGCCGCCAGGATGACGATGGCAATCGCGATGGCCGCGGCGTGCCGCTTGTCATGCGCCGCGTCCACCATCATGCCGGCCGGCACCTGCGCCACCATCGCGGTGATGGCGGCCAGGCTGAGGGCGAAGCCGATTTCGGCCGCGCTCCAGCCATGGGTGGTCAGGTAAACAGATAAAAAAGCCCCGAACCCCGTTTGCATCAGGGCGACGAGGAGGTTGAGCCAGTTGAGGCCTGAGAGACTGCTGGACGTCACGGCGCGATTGTAGCGCACAGTCATCGTCGCGCCCATCCGGACGTGTGGTGACATTGCGCGAACCTCATGTCGAAATCGGGGATTGCCGAACGTCCCATGGTCAGGCCCGGCACTTCCGCCGACGCCCAGCCCAGAACGGAGAACCGCCATGAACTACATGATCCTGATCTACCAGGACGAGGCCCGCCCCGGCGCGCCGACCGATGCCGCGTCCGCTCAGACTATCTCCGCGCCGTGGATCGCCTACACCCAGGCCCTCATCGCCGCCGGGGTGATGGTGGGGGGCCATCGCCTCGGGCCGATCGCCACCGCCACCACGGTGCGCCTGCGCGACGGGAAGCGGCACGTGCAGGACGGGCCGTTCGCCGAAACCAAGGAGCAGCTTGGCGGCTACTACATCATCAACACGCCCGATCTCGACGCCGCGCTCGAATGGGCTGCCAAATGCCCCGGCGCGCTCGACGGCACGATCGAAGTGCGGCCGCTTGTCTGACGGAGCGGCCCTGGCTTCGCGCGCCGTCGAACGGGCGGCGCGGGAAGCCTATGGCCGGCTCGTCGCCTGGCTTGGCGGCCGGGCGCGCGATATCGCGGGGGCGGAGGATGCGTTGGCCGATGCCTTCGCCGCCGCCCTCGCCACCTGGCCGCGTGCCGGGTTGCCGGAGCGGCCGGAGGCCTGGCTGCTCACCACCGCGCGTCGCCGCATGATAGACGTTGCCCGCCGCCGGCGCACGCGTGATGACGCCATGCCCACCCTTTTGCTCGCCGCCGGTGACGAGGCGGCCGAGGCGGAATTCCCCGACGAGCGGCTCAAGCTGCTGTTCGTCTGCGCGCATCCGGCGATCGATCCTGCATCGCGCACACCGTTGATGTTGCAGGTAGTGCTGGGCCTGGACGCCGCGACCATCGCGGGTGCCTTCCTCGCCACGCCGGCCGCGATGGGCCAGCGCCTCGTGCGCGCCAAGGAGAAGATCCGCGCCGCCGGGATTGGTTTCCGGGTGCCGGAGAGCGAGGAACTGCCTGATCGGCTCGATGCGGTGCTTGCCGCCATCTATGCCGCCTATGGCACCGGGTGGGAGGATGCCGCCCGGAGCGCCCTGGCCGAGGAGGCGATCTGGCTTGCCCACACCCTGGCCGGGTTGCTGACCGATGCGGCCGAGGCGCTTGGTCTGCTCGCCCTGCTGCTGTTTTGCGAGGCACGGCGGCCAGCACGCAGGAGTGCGATTGGAGCGTTCATTCCGCTGCGCGCGCAGGACCCGCTGCTGTGGAACCGGGCGATGATGGCCGAGGCGCGGTCCCTGCTGGGCCGTGCCGGGGCGATGGGCCGGCATGGGCGGTTCCAGTTGGAGGCCGCCATCCAGTCGGTTCATGCCGCACGGGCGGAAACCGGCACGACGGAGTGGCCGGCCATCGCCCTGCTTTACGAGGGCTTGCTGGCCTTGGCGCCCACCACCGGCGTGGCCGTGGGCCGGGCGGCGGCACTGGGCGAGGCGATGGGCGCCTCGGCCGGTTTGGCGGCGCTCGATGCGCTGGCTCCGGCGTCGGTGGCCGGTTATCAGCCGTTCTGGGCGGTTCGCGCGGCCTTGTTGCGCCGGTCCGGGCGGGTCAGCGAGGCCGGGGCGGCGAGCGAGCGGGCTATTGCGCTCGCCACCGACCCGGCGGTTCAGGCGTATCTGCGGGCCGAGGCGACTACTCTGCCGGGATGGCCGCCTTCGGCTTGAGGGTTTCGGGGATATCGAAGAACCGATTGGCCAGCGCCTTCTGGTTTTCGTAGATCGAGCCCTGCAGGTCCGCCGGGGGGAACGGCATGCGGACCGGCACATGGGTCAGGCGCGGCTCGATGGTGGGTTCGCCGGCCACCATCAGGGCGTCGAATTCCTCCAGGGACTTGGGCTGCACCACGAACGGCCAGGCATCGGCGGCGCGGAACTGGAACAGCAGCAGGCGGCGGTCCTTGTTGGAGGTGTTCACTGCCGAGCCATGCACCGCGCGGACGTGATGCACGGTGATGGAGCCGGCCTTGCCGGTGAGGGCGATGGCCTTGGAATAGTCGACCTCTTTCTTGGTGGGGTCCATCGCGCCGCAGAATTTACCATCAGCGTGATGATCGAATACTTTGTCCCCCTTGTGGCTGCCGGGAATGATCATCAGCGGGCCGTTGGCCAGTTCCATGTCATCCATCATCACGCCGACGGCGGCGAGGTCATCGTTGCTGTGCGGATAGAAGGCCCAGTCCTGATGCCACTCCACCGCGGCGCCGTAGCCGGCGGATTTCAGGTTGAGCTTGGCGGTGTCGAAGCGAATATCGGGCCCCCACAAGTCCTGGAGCACAGCGATGATTTTCGGATGCTTCACCAGCGCGCCATAGGCGGGGTGATGCAGATGCGGTGTCTTGATGCGGCGCACCCGGGGCTGGGCGGCGCTGTGGGTGTCCTCGAGATCGAACGTGCTGTCATGCGTGGTGACGGCGCGGGATTTCTCGACGAATTCGTCGGTCACCCGGCGCAATTCCTGTACTTCCGCGGCGGACAAAATATCCGGCACCACGATGGCGCCGACTTCATTGTATTCGTCGATCTGGGCCTGGGTCAGCAAGGCTTCCTCCCGCGTTCATGACGCTGCGCGGCGGGTTTATCCGCAACCGCGTAAGACATCAGCCTAGCAGCGACGCGCCGTCCGCGGCAACTGCGGTGCCGGACGGTGGCAATTTCCATGGGTATTTCGCGACGGGCGGCCGGCGGATCGTGCCGTGATTCCGGACAAAGCTGCGATGATCGTCGGTGGAATCGCACTTTTTGCCGATTTTTACCGGTTGAATAAAAAATTGGCTTGCGAACCAGCGAATTGCGCTGTTCTTTAATCGTCAGTTGCGGTGTATGCGATTCGCGCAAATTTGCACCATATGAACAGCACAGCCGCATACACAGTAGAGCGGCCGAATGACGGCCGTGCACCATTGGGTCAGGAATATAGTGACAGACGATCAGATTCGGCCCGGGGATGCCCAGGCTCAAGCCAACGACCAGACCGAAGCCAACATGCGGCGTGCCCTGGAGCGTATTGGAACCAAAACTCCCCGCGAAGTCCGTGCCGCCGCGACCCCGACGTTTTCGGGCTCGCCGATCAACCGCAACGGCCCCGATGGCCAGAAGCGGCGCTTCGTGCGCGACGGCGAGGTGCCGGTGATGGTGGTATCGGGCAGCCGCCCGCCCGAGGGCCAGGCGCAGCGCCGCGGCGCGCCGCCGGCCTCCGAGCAGGTTGAGGCGGCCCAGGCCCTGATGCGGGCCGAGCGGGCCGGGCATGAGGCGGCGGAGCGCCAGCTTCGCGAGGCCCGCGAGACCATCCAGGACCTGCGCACCAAGCTCGGCCATATAGCACTTGCCCGCGACGAGGCCATCGAGGCCGCCAAGCGGGCCGAAATGGCGCGGGCCGCGCTCGCCCATGAGTTGGATGTGATGGCCGGCCGCCTGGCCGCCGAGGTATCGGCGCGGGCCAAGGCCGAGCGCCGTGCCGACCAGATCGCGCCGATCGAGATCGCGCCGGAGCCGGTGGTGGTGGAAGCCAGCGCGCCGGTGGAGGAGGCGGCACCGCGTCGTCGCGGCCGTCCGCGCAAGGTTGTCGCCGCGTCGGACGTGGTTGATGTCGCCGTCGATGGCGAGGCGGTGGTGCAGGCGCCGCGCAAGCGTGGCCGGCCGCCCAAGGCCGCGTCCGTCGGCGGTGTCGAGCAGCCGAAGCGCAAGCCCGGCCGTCCGCGCATCGAGCGCGAGCCGGAGCCGGTCAAGTGGTGGCTCTCGAAGAAATAGAGTGCGAAGGCGCATTGAGCCGCACACGGGGCGTTGCTTTGGCGACGTGCTAGGGTAAGACATCACAGCAGGGGCGGGTCCGGGAACAGGGCCGCCCTTTTTGCGCCGAATCCAGGGAGAGCAACCGGCATGCCCAAGATTACCTTCATCGAACACAACGGCACGGCACACGTCGTGGACGCCGAGATCGGCGCCTCCGTGATGCGCGCCGCCGTTGACAACAACGTGCCGGGCATCGACGGCGATTGCGGCGGAGAATGCGCCTGCGCGACGTGCCACGTGTATGTAGAGCCCGAGTGGGAGGCCGTGACCGGCAGCCGAACCGAGTCCGAGGAGACGATGCTGTCCTTCGCGGCGGCCACCAAGGACAATTCGCGGCTCTCGTGCCAGATCACGGTTTCGGACGCGTTGGACGGTCTTGTGGTGCATATGCCGGACGGCCAGCACTGAATTCTTCGTCCCCCGGCGGTTTTCTGCTAACCATCGGGGGCGATGGCCTGACATAACAGGGCACCCAAGGCCCGTGGAGGAACCGCGATGAACCACGTCTCGATGGATGTGCTGAACGCCGCCCGTGAGCGGGCCTGGTCGATGCCGCTGGCGCAGATTGCGCCGGCTGACCCGCAGTTGTTCAAGGATAACGCGCAGTGGCCGTTCTTCGAGCGGCTGCGCAAGGAAGACCCGGTACACTATACGGCCGACAGCGAGTTTGGGCCGTACTGGTCGATCACCAAGTACAAGGACATCATGGCGGTTGATACCAACCACAAGGCGTTCTCCTCGCTCTCGACACTTGGCGGTATTTCCATTCGTGACCAGCGGGCGGATTTTCCGCTCCCGATGTTCATCGCCATGGACCCACCGACGCATGACGAGCAGCGCAAGGTGGTGAGCCCGATCGTGGCGCCGGGCAACCTCGCGGTGTTGGAGCACACCATTCGCGAGCGGGCCGTGGCCATTCTCGATGGGCTGCCGCGTGGGGAGGCTTTCGACTGGGTGGACCGGGTTTCCATCGAGTTGACGACGCAGATGCTGGCGACCTTGTTCGACTTCCCGTTCGAGGATCGGCGCAAGCTGACAAGGTGGTCGGACGTGGCGACGACGGTGGCCGGGCCCGGTGGGGTGGTGGAGACCGAGGAGCAGCGCCAGACCGAACTGCGGGAATGCGCCGGGTACTTCATGAAGCTGTGGAATGAGCGGGTGAATGCGCCGCCCCGGGGGGACCTGGTGTCCATGCTGGCGCATGGGGAATCGACGCGGAACATGACGCCGCAGGAATTCCTCGGCAATTTGATCCTGCTGATCGTGGGGGGCAACGATACCACGCGCAATTCGCTGACCGGTGGGTTGTATGCGTTCAGCCAGTTCCCGGAGCAGTACCAGAAGCTTCGCGCGAACCATGCCCTGTTGGACAGCACGATCCCGGAGATTATCCGCTGGCAGACGCCGCTTGCGCATATGCGCCGGACGGCGATTGTGGACCAGGACGTTGGTGGCAAGCACATCAAGGCAGGGGACAAGGTGATCATGTGGTACGTCTCGGGGAACCGGGATGACGAGGTGATCGCCAATCCGAATGAGCTGGTGGTGGATCGGGCGCGGCCGCGGCAGCATTTGTCGTTCGGGTTCGGGATCCATCGCTGTGTGGGCAACCGGTTGGCCGAGATGCAGTTGCGGATCGTGTGGGAGGAAATCCTCAAGCGCGACCTCGATATCGAGGTGTTGGACGAGCCGGAGCGGGTGCTTTCGACGTTCATCAAGGGGTATACCAATCTCCCGGTGCGCATCCGTAACTGAGCGGTTCGATGAGCGCGATCGTTGTTGTTGGTGCAGGGCACGCCGCCATTCAGTTGGCGGCGTCGCTGCGTCAGGGTGGGTATGACGGCGAGATCACGCTGATCGAGGCGGAGGCGGGGTTGCCGTATCAGCGGCCGCCGTTGTCCAAGGCGTATTTGTCGGGGCAGATGGAGGAGAAGGCGCTCGCCCTTCGGCCGGAGAGTTTCTATGCGGCGCAACGGGTTCGGCTGATCGAGGCCGATCCGGTGGTGGGGATTGATCGGGCCGGGCAGGTGGTGAGGCTTGGGTCGGGGGCTCGGGTTCCTTATGGGCATCTGGTTTTGGCGACCGGGGCGGCCAATCGGGCTTTGCCGGTGCCGGGGGCGGAATTGCCGGGGGTGGCCGGGTTGCGGACTTTGGCGGATACCAAGGCTTTGAAGGCGGTTTTGCCTGATCTGCGTCGGGTGGTGGTGATTGGGGCCGGGTTTATCGGGTTGGAGTTTGCCGCCGTGGCGGCCGAGCGTGGGATTTCGGTGACGGTGATCGAGGCAGCGCCGCGGCCTTTGATGCGTGGGGTTTCGGCGGTGATGTCGGACCATTTGGCGGCCGTGCATCGGGGGTGGGGGACGCGATTGCTGACGGGGACTGGGGTTCGCGCGGTTGTGGGGGATGGTCGGGCCGAGGGTGTGGAGACGTCCGAGGGGGAGGTTATTGCGGCCGATCTGGTGTTGGTGGCGATCGGGGTGGTGCCGAATACAAGGTTGGCGTTGGAGGCCGGGTTGGAGGTGGGGAATGGGATTGTGGTGGATGGGCTGTTGTCGACGGGCGATCCGTTGATTTCGGCGATCGGGGATTGTGCTTCGTTTCCGATGGGCGGGCAGATGGTGCGGCTTGAATCGGTGCAGAATGCTTCGGATCAGGCTCGGTCTTTGGCGGATCGGCTGCTTGGGAAGCCGGTTCCGTATGCCAGGTTGCCGTGGTTCTGGTCGGACCAGGCTTCGCTCAAGTTGCAGATCGCCGGGTTGTCGGGTGGGCATGACCAGGCGGTTTTGCGGGGCGATCCGGCTTCGGGGGCGTTTTCGGTGTTTTGTTTTCGGGGTGAGCGGTTGTTGGCCGTGGAGTCACTCAATCGGGCTGCCGAGCATATGATGGCGCGGCGGATTTTGGCTGGTGAGCCCCGGTTGACGGCCGGGCAGGCCGCCGATCCGGGGTTCGATCTGCGTTCGGCTTAGACTTTCAGGAAACCGACGAGGCGTTCGGCTTCCTCGACGATGGGGGTGGCGAGGGCTTCGGCGCGTCGGGCGCCATCGCGCAGGACGGCTTCGATGGTGCCGGGGTCTGCGAGGAGGCGGGTGGTTTCGGCCGAGATGGGGCCGAGTTTGGATACCACGAGATCGGTGAGGACCTGTTTGAAGGCGCCGAAGCCTTTGCCGCCGTGTTCGGCGAGGACGGTGGCGTGATCCGTGTCTGTCAGGGCGGCGTAGATGCCGACGAGGTTGCGGGCTTCGGGGCGGTCTTCGAGGCCGGCCGTTTCCGACGGGAGGGGTTCGGGGTCGGTTTTGGCGCGTTTGATTTTGAGGGCGATGTCATCGGGGGTGTCCGTCATGTTGATGACGGCCTGGGCCGAGGCGTCGGACTTGCTCATTTTCTTGGTGCCGTCGCGCAGCGACATGACGCGGGCCGCGGGGCCCATGATCATGGGTTCAATGTTGGGGAAGAAATCGACCCCGTAATCGTGGTTGAACTTCTGCGCGATATCGTTGGCGAGTTCGAGGTGTTGGCGTTGATCGTCACCGACGGGGACGCGGGTGGCGTGGTAGACCAGGATGTCGGCCGCCATCAGGTTGGGGTAGGTGAAGAGGCCGGTTGAGACGGCTTCGCGGTCCTTGCCGGCTTTTTCCTTGAACTGCGTCATGCGGTTGAGCCAGCCCATGCGGGCGACGCAGTTGAAGATCCAGGCCAGGCGGAGATGGGCGTGGACGGCGGACTGGTGGAAGAGGATGTGCGCCTTGGGATCGATTCCGCAGGCGAGGAGGGAGGCGGCGAGCTCGCGGGTTTGCTGCGCGAGGGCGGCCGGGTCCTGCCAGACGGTGATGGCGTGGAGATCGACCACGCAATAGAGGCATTCGTGGTTCTGCTGAAGCGCGACCCAGTTCCGCACCGCGCCCAGGTAGTTGCCGAGATGGGGGATGCCGGAGGGC
>CAIMWH010000063.1 GCA_903845065.1 uncultured Rhodospirillales bacterium
CCACCCTCCCCCGCCTGGCCGCCGCCGCCGCCGCCCTCGAAGCCGCCAGCGGCCCCAGCCGCCTCGTATTCGCCCACAACGATCTCCTCGCCGGCAACTTCCTCGATGACGGCAGCCGCCTCTGGCTCATCGACTGGGACTACGCCGGCTTCAACACCCCCCTGTTCGACCTCGGCGGCCTCTCCTCCAACAACGGCTTCACCGCCGCCGAGGACACCGAAATGCTCGCCACCTATTTCGCCCGCCGCCCCGGCCCCCGCCTCCTGCGCCGCTTCCGCGCCATCACCTGCGCCTCGCTCCTGCGCGAGACGCTCTGGAGCATGGTCTCCGAACAGCACTCCGCCATCGACTTCGATTACCCCGGCTACACCGCCGAAAACCTCGCCCGCTTCAACCAGGCCTGGGCGAACCACGAAGAGACCCAATCCGCATGACCGACCTCCCCGCCTCCGCCCGCGTCATCATCGTCGGCGGCGGCATCATCGGCTGCTCCGCGGCCTATCATCTTGCCCGCCGCGGCGTTGACGTGCTGCTGCTCGAACGCCACCGCTTCACCTCCGGCTCCACCTGGCACGCCGCCGGCCTCGTCGGCCAACTCCGCACTTCCGCCAACATCACCCGCCTGCTCGGCTACTCCGTCGATCTCTACGCCCGCCTCGAAGCCGAAACCGGCACCGCCACCGGCTGGAAACAAAACGGCGGCCTCCGCCTCGCCTGCAACGCCGACCGCTGGATCGAGGTCGAACGCCAAGCCACCACCGCCCGCAGCTTCGGCCTCGACATGCACCTGCTCACCCCCGCCGAAGCCCAGGCCCTGTGGCCGATCATGACGGTGGACGACCTGATCGGCGCAGCCTTCCTGCCCACCGACGGCCAGGCCAACCCCTCCGACATCACCCAGGCCCTCGTCAAAGGCGCCCGCATGGCCGGCGCCCGCCTCGTTGAGGACACCACCGTCACCGCCATCAGCACCGCCAATGGCCGCGTCACCGGCATCGATATCCAATCCCCCGCCACTGGCCCCCACCACATCGCCTGCGAAAAACTCGTCCTCTGCTGCGGCCTCTGGACCGCCGAACTCGCCCGCCGCGTCGGTGTCAGCGTCCCCCTCACCGCCATCCACCACCAATACGTCATCACCGACCGCATCGAGGGCATCACCCCAACCCTGCCCACCCTGCGTGACCCCGACCGCCTCACCTACTACAAGGAAGAAGTCGGCGGCCTCGTCATGGGCGGCTACGAACCCAACCCCGTCCCCTGGCGCGGCACCCCCTCCACCGGCCAGGGCGCCTTCCAGCTCCACACCGATGACTGGGGCCATTTCGAACCCACCATGGCCCTCGCCGCCGGCCGCGTGCCCGCGCTCAACCACGTCGGCATCAAGCAGATGATCAACGGCCTCGAAAGCTTCACGCCAGACGGCAACTGGATCATCGGCGAAGCCCCGGAACTGCCCGGTCTCTTCGTCGGCGCCGGTTTCAACGCCTTCGGCATCGCCTCCGCCGGCGGCGCCGGCATGGCCCTGGCCGAATGGGTCGCCGATGGCGAACCGCCGTACGACCTCTGGCCGGTCGATCTGCGCCGCTTCGGCCCCAACCACCGGGACCCCAACTGGGTACGAACCCGCACCCTGGAAGCCTACCGCAAGCACTACACCATCGCCTGGCCCGCCGAGGAATACACCTCCGCCCGCCCCCTCCGCCGCTCCCCCCTCTATGACCGCCTCGCCGCCAACGGCGCCTGCTTCGGCGAAAAACTCGGCTGGGAACGCCCCAACTGGTTCGCCAACCTGGCATCCGGCGAAACCCCGCAGGACATCTACTCCTTCACCCGCCCAGGCTGGACGGATGCCGTCGCCCGCGAACACCGCGCCTGCCGCGAGGCTGCCGTCCTGTTCGACCAGACCAGCTTTGCCAAAGCCATGCTGACCGGCCGGGACGCCGAACGCGCGCTCTCCTGGATCGCCGCCAACGATGTCACCCGCCCCCCCGGCCGCGTCACCTACACCCAACTCCTCAACCACAACGGCGGCATCGAGGCCGACCTCACCGTCACCCGCCTCGCCGCCAATCGCTACTACATCGTCACCGGCACCGGCTTCGGCACCCATGATTTCGACTGGATCCGCCGCAACATCCCCGCAGAATTGGACGCCACACTCACCGAAACCACCAGCGCCACTGCCGTGCTTGCCCTCATGGGGCCCAAATCCCGCGAAATCCTCCGCCGCCTCACCGACGAAGACCTCTCCCCCGCCGCCTTCCCCTTCGCCACCGCCCGCGACATCTCCCTCGCCGGCACCCAGGTCCTGGCTCTCCGCATCACCTACGTCGGCGAACTCGGCTGGGAACTCCACATCCCCATCGAATGCGCCGCCACCGTCTATGACGCCCTCACCGAAGCCGGCCGCACCCTCGGCCTGCTCGACGCCGGCTACCGCGCCATCGAAACCCTGCGCCTCGAAAAGGGCTACCGCGCCTGGGGCGCCGATATCGGCCCGGACCACACCCCGCTCATGGCCGGGCTGGGCTGGGCGACAAAACTGCGCACCCGGCAACCCTTCCTCGGCCGTGCCGCCCTCGAAAATGCCGCCCCCTTGCCCCGCCTCCTCGCCGGTTTCGCCGTCGAAACCCAGGGCGCCGTCCTGCTCGGCCGCGAAACCATCCTGCGTGACGGCATCCAGGTCGGCTGGCTCACCAGCGGCGGCCACGGCCACACACTCGGCCACGCCATCGGCTACGGCTACGTCCGCCGCCCCGAAGGCGTCACCCCGGAATGGCTCCTCGCCGGCACCTACCAACTCGAAATCGCCGGCGAACGCGTCCCAGCCCGCGCCAACCTCACCCCCTTCTATGACCCGACGGGCGCCCGCACCCGCCTGGAATCCTAACCCCCTACCAGCGCCGCCCGCACCGCCACGGCCCCCCGCGCTCGCCGCACCGCGGCCGTCACCGCCGGCTCCCGCAATCGCCGCGCCGCCAGCGCCAGCGCGGCCAGGTGCCCCGCAGAGTCCTCCTGCGGGCTGACCAGCAGGAACACCAAGTCCACCTTCCCGCCATCGATCGCCGCGAATTCCACCGCCCGCTCCAGCCGCGCGAAAAACCCGACCGGCGCCTTCAACCCCGCCAACCGCGCATGCGGCAAGGCGATCCCACCGCCGATCCCGGTCGACCCCAGCGCCTCCCGCGCCGCCAGCGCATTCACTAACGCCATCGGCTCCACCCCGATCGCCACACCCGCCAGCCGCGCAATCTCCCGCAGCACCGCCGCCTTCTCGGTCGCCCGAACCCCGGCGAAAACATGCCCCTCCGGCACCAGTTCCCCCAACGTCATTGCGGCTCTCGCAGCGCCAGCCGATACCCCACCCCGGTCTCGGTCAGGATATGCGCCGGCCGCTCCACATCGGCCTCGATCTTCTGGCGGATCTGCCGCACATATACCCGCAACTGCTGCACATCCCCCGTCGGCCCCCATAGCTTCTCCATGATGTAGCGATGGGTCAGCACCTTGCCGGCATGGCGCACCAGCAGCCCCAGAATGTCATACTCCCGCGGCGTCAACTGCACCGCCCGCCCATCCACCGTCACCGCCCGCCGCACCAGGTCCACCACGAGGTCTCCGCTGCGAAACACCGGCACAACCCCCTCCTGCGCCAGCCGATGCCGCAACGCCGCCCGCAGCCGCGCCGTCAGTTCCGCCATCCCGAACGGCTTGGTGACATAGTCGTCGGCCCCGAGATCAAGCGCCGCCACCTTCCCCGCCTCATCCTCCCGCACCGACAGCACAACGATCGGCACCGCGCTCTCCCGTCGCAGCAGCCGGATCACCTCCAACCCATCCATATCCGGTAACCCCAGGTCGAGAAGCACCACATCCGGCGCCGTGCCCGCCGCCTGCGCCACCGCCTCCCCCCCGGTCGACGCCTCCACACTGCGAAACCCCGCCGCAGTCAGGCTGGTCCGCAACAACCGCCGAATCGCCGGCTCGTCATCGACGATCAGCACCAGCGGCGGCACCGGCGCCGTCATGGCCCGCCCACCGGCAACGTAATGGTAAACACCGCGCCACTCCGATCCGTCCGATTGCCCGCCACGATCCGCCCGCCCATCGCCTCGACGAACCCACGGCACACCGCCAGCCCCAGCCCAGTCCCGGCCAACAAATCATCCCCCCGCCGCTCCGCATCGCCGCCCACCCGATAGAACTTCTCGAACACCCGCTCCAGCGCCGCCGCTGGAATCCCCGGCCCGCTATCCGACACCACCAGCTTCACCACGTCCCCCTCGGGCCACGCCCGCACCTCCACCGGCCCCGCCCCCGCATGCCGCGCCGCATTGTCGAGCAGGTTGAACACCACCTGCTCGAACAGCACCACATCAAGCGCCAGCAACGGCAAATCCGGCGCAATCTCCAACCGAACCCGCTCCGCCGGCAGCACCCGCCCCGCCCGCGCCAACGCCGAGCCCACCACCTCGCCCAGATCGGCCAACTCCCGCCGCAGCGTCAGCCCGCCGCTCTCCAGCCGCGTCATGTCGAGCAGATTGGCGACGAACCGATTGAGCCGCTCCGCCTCCTCGCGGATCGTCGCCGCCAGTTCGGCCCGCCCGCCCGCCTCCAGCGACGCGTCATAGCTTTCCAGGCTGCTCGCCGCCCCCAGGATCGCCGCTAGCGGCGTGCGCAGATCATGCGAAATCGAGGTGATCAGCGCATTGCGCAACCGCTCCGTCTCGGCCAGCAACCGATGCCGATCGCTCTCGTCGGCCAGTTGCACCCGCTCGATCGAAACCGCCGCCTGGTCCGCCAACGCATCCAGCAACCGAAGCTGATCCGGCGACAGCAACGCCCCATCCTCCCCCGGCAACCCTGAATCGAGCCCGATCACCCCCACCTTGCCCCGCCCCGTCCGCATCGGCAGGAACAACCGCCGTGCGCCCGGCAACGTATCCGCGCCCCGCCCCGCCGGCCGGTTATGCTCCCAGCACCACGTCGCCGCCGCCAGGTCCGCCGCCTCCAACGCATCCTCCGGCGGATACCCCGCCCGCACCGCGATCCGCCCGTCCTCCGGCAACAGCAGCACCACGTTGCGCTTCAACATCGCCGCCAGCTGATACGCAGTTGCCCACAGCAGATCATCGAGTTCGCCAATCCCCGCCAGTTTCCGGCTGAACGCATACAACTGCTCCGTCGTCCGCGCCCGGGATGACGCCGCCACCGCCTGCGCCCGCACCCCCGCCGCCAACCGGCTCGCCACCACGGCTGCCACCATGAAGAACCCCAGCGCCACCACGTTCTCCGGGTCGGCAATGGTGAACGTGTAGATCGGCGGCAGAAAAAAGAAGTTGTACGCGAGGGACGCCAGCACCGAGGCGAGCAACGACGGGTACAACCCCTGCGTCGCCCCCGCCGCCAGCGCCGCGGTCAGGAATACCAGCGGAATGCCGCTCCCGATCCCCGCCCGGCGCAGCCCGATCCCCACCATCGTCGCCACCACCACCAACCCGACACTCGCGACATAGGCCCGCGCATCGAATGCCCACCCCGCCACCGGCGCCGCCCGCTCCTCCTCGGCCCCCGCCCCCACCACATGCACGGCGATCGGCCCCGCCGCCGCGATCAAATCCTGCGTCACGGACCCGCGCACCCGCCGCCACAGCCCATCCCGCCCCGGATTGCCGATCACGATGTGCGAAAAATTGCCCTCTTGCGCGAATGCCAGCACCCCCGCCGCCACCGCGCTCCCCGGCACCGTCGCCGTCTCCGCCCCCAGCCGCTCCGCCAGCCGCAGGCAATCCGCAATCCGCCCCCGCTCCGCCTCGCCGAACCCCAGCGAGCGCGGCGTCTCGATATAAAGCGCCGTCCACGGCGCCCGCAGCCGCTCCGCCAGCCGCCGCCCATACCGCACCAGCGCCGGCCCCGCCGCCCGCCGCGTCACACACACCAGCACCCGCTCCCCCGCCGCCCACGGCCCCGGGATCGCATGCGCCTGCATGTGATCGAGCAATTGCGCATCCACCCGCTGCGCCGTCCGCCGCAGCGCCAACTCCCGCAGCGCGGTCAAATTCCCCGGCGAGAAATAATGCCGCAACGCCCGCTCGGCCGTCTTCGGCACATAGACCTTGCCGTCCCGCAGCCGCTGGATGAGATCGTCCGGCGTCAGATCGACCACCTCGATCTCGTCCGCCCGATCCACCACCCCATCCGGCACCGTCTCGCGCACCCGTATCCGGGTGATCCGCGCCACGATGTCATTGAGGCTCTCGACATGCTGGATATTCAACGTCGTCCACACATCGATCCCAGCCGCCAGCAACTCCTCGACGTCCTGGTAGCGCTTGGGATGCCGGCTGCCCGGCGCATTGCTGTGCGCGAGTTCATCCACCAGCGCCAGTCCCGGCCGCCGCGCCAGCAACCCGTCGAGGTCCATCTCCTCCAGCGTCTGCCCCCGATGGACAATCCGCCGCCGCGGCACCAGCTCGAGCCCCTCCACCAGCCCCGCCGTCTCGGCGCGGCCATGGGTCTCTACCACGCCGACCACCACGTCGACGCCCTCGCGCTTGCGGCGTTGCGCGGCCGCCAGCATTTCGTAGGTCTTGCCCACCCCCGGCGCCGCACCCAGAAACAGCTTGAGCCGGCCACGCCCCTCTTGCGCCGCCATCTTCAGCAGCGCCTCGGGCGATGGCCGGCCATCGCGTTCAGACATCGGCGTTCATTTGGCCACCCGATCCAGCGCCATGTTCAGCGCCAGCACATTCACCCGCCGTTCGCCGAGCACCCCCAGCCAGCGCTCGGCCGTCTGCGCCTCCACCAGCGCCCGCACCTGGTCGGCCGCCACCCCACGCGCCTTCGCCACCCGCGGCACCTGGAACAGCGCCGCCTCGGGCGAAATATCGGGATCGAGCCCACTCGCTGACGTCGTCACCAGATCGGCCGGCACCGGCACCCCGGGGTTCTCCGCCTGCAACGCCGCCACATCCCCTTTCACCCGGTCCGCCAGCGCCTTGGCCGTCGGCGCCAGGTTCGAGCCCGACGAATTCGCCGCATTATACGGCGCTGCCACCGTCTTGCTCGCATCCGCCGGATCGGCCGCCGAGGTCGCCGATGGTCGCGGATGGAAATAGCGCGGACTGCTGAAATCTTGCCCGATCAAAGCACTGCCCACCACCTTGCCGTCCCGCAGTACCATGCTGCCATTGGCCTGCGAGGGGAACATCAATTGCCCCAACCCGGCAATCGCCGCCGGGTAGGCGAGCCCAGTAATCACCGTGAACGCCGCCAGGGTCACCACAGCCGGACGAATATCCTTGAGCATCACACAATCTCCCTACGCAAGACCAAGAGCGGAAACCAGCATGTCGAGCAACTTGATCCCGGCAAACGGCGCCAGGATGCCGCCCACGCCATAAACCAGGAGGTTGCGCCGCAGCAGCGCCGCCGCCCCCACCGGCCGATACCGCACGCCCCGCAACGCCAGCGGGATCAGCGCCACGATGATCAGCGCGTTGAAAATAATCGCCGACAAAATCGCGCTCCCCGGCGTCGCCAGGTGCATCACATTCAACACCCCCAGGCCCGGATACAGCGGCACGAACATCGCCGGGATGATCGCGAAATACTTCGCCACGTCATTGGCAATCGAAAACGTGGTCAGCGCGCCCCGCGTCATCAGCAACTGCTTGCCGATGCCCACGATCTCGATCAGCTTGGTCGGATCGCTGTCGAGGTCCACCATGTTGCCGGCCTCGCGCGCCGCCATGGTGCCGGTGTTCATCGCCACGCCCACATCGGCCTGCGCCAGCGCCGGCGCATCGTTGGTGCCGTCGCCGCACATCGCCACCAGCCGCCCGCCTTCCTGCTGGCCGCGGATCAGCGCCAGCTTGGCCTCCGGCGTCGCCTCGGCGAGGAAGTCATCCACCCCCGCCTCGGCCGCAATCGCCGCCGCCGTCATCGGGTTGTCGCCGGTGATCATCACGGTGCGAATACCCATCCGCCGCAACTCGGCGAACCGCTCGCGAATGCCACCCTTCACGATATCCTTCAGATGGATCACCCCGAGCAGCTTGCCGCCATCCCGCCCGCTCTCGCACACCGCCAGCGGCGTGCCGCCCTCGGCCGAGATCCGATCCGAAATCCCGCGCAACTCCCGCCGCGCCGCCTCCGAAACCGGCCGCCCGCCCAACCCATCGACATGGCGCAGCACCGCCTCCACCGCGCCCTTGCGGATCGAACGCCCATCGAGGTCCACGCCACTCATCCGGGTCTGCGCCGTGAACGGCACGAAATGCGCGGCCATCCCCGCCATCTCGCGCCCACGCAGCCCATAGGTATCCTTCGCCAGCACCACGATCGACCGCCCCTCCGGCGTCTCATCGCTCAACGACGCCAACTGCGCCGCATCGGCGAGAATCGCCGCCTCCACCCCGGTCAACGGGATGAACGCGGCGGCCTGCCGGTTGCCCAGCGTGATCGTCCCGGTCTTGTCCAGCAGCAGCGTATCCACATCGCCCGCCGCCTCCACCGCCCGGCCCGACATCGCCAGCACATTGAACCGCACCAGGCGATCCATCCCCGCGATCCCGATCGCCGACAGCAGCGCGCCGATCGTGGTCGGGATCAGAGTGACGAACAGCGCCACCAGCACCAGCACCCCGATCGTCCCGCCCGCATACACGGCAAACGCCGGAATGGTCGCCACCGCCATCACGAAAATCAGCGTCATGCCGGCCAGCAGGATGTTGAGCGCGATCTCGTTCGGCGTCTTCTGCCGCGTCGCCCCCTCCACCAGCGCGATCATCCGATCAAGGAACGTCGAACCCGGCGCCGCCGTGATGCGGATCACCAGCACGTCGCTCATCACCTGAGTGCCGCCCGTCACCGCCGAACGATCGCCGCCGGCCTCGCGGATTACCGGCGCGCTCTCGCCGGTAATCGCCGCCTCGTTCACCGAAGCCACGCCCTCGATCACCTCGCCGTCGGAGGGGATGATCTCGCCGGCCGCCACCACCACCACATCGCCCTGGCGCAGTGCCGTCGCCGGCACCAGCTCGGTAGCGCCCGAGGCCAGCCGCCGGTTGGCGGAGGCATCCGTCCGCGCCCGCCGCAGGCTCGCCGCCTGCGCCTTGCCCCGCCCCTCCGCCACCGCCTCGGCGAAATTGGCGAACAGCACGGTGAACCACAGCCAGATATTGATCTGCAGCGCGAACCCCAGCCCCGGCGCGCCGGTCAGCGCATCGCGCACCAGCAGGATCGTCGTCATCGTCGAGACCACCTCGACGACGAACATCACCGGGTTGCGCCACATCAGGCGCGGATCGAGCTTGCGGAAAGCCTGCCCGACCGAGGGCCACAGGATGGCCGGGTCAAGCATCGTCGCAGTGCTGCGCACAGCGTTCATGGTCATTCTCTCTTAAAAAAGAGTGCTTGAAGTCATCGCGAAATGCGCAGCCAACGGCCCCAGCGCCAGCGCCGGAAAGAACGTCAGCCCGCCGACAATCGCGATCACGCCCACAACCAGGCCGACGAACAGCGGCCCATCGGTGGGAAACGTCCCCGCCGAAGCCGGCACCGCCGTCTTGGCCGCCATCGAGCCCGCCACCGCCAAAGCCGGGATGACGAACAGGAACCGCCCGATCATCATCGCCAACGCCAGCGTGGTGTTCCAGAACGGCGCGTTGGCGGATATCCCGGCAAACGCGCTGCCGTTGTTCGCGGTGGCCGACGTATAGGCATACAGCGCCTCGCTGAACCCATGTGGCCCTGCCGCCGACAGCGCCGCAACCGGCCCGGGCAACACCACCGCCAGCGCGGTGAACCCAAGGATCGAGGCCGGCAGGCACAGGATGGCCAGCATGGTCATCTTCACCTCGCGCGCCTCGATCTTCTTGCCGAGATACTCCGGCGTCCGCCCCACCATCAGCCCGGCGACAAACACCGCCACCACGGCGAACAGCAGGAAACCATACAGTCCCGAGCCGACGCCGCCGTAGATGATCTCGCCCAGCATCATGTTCACCAGCGGCACCAGGCCACCCAACGGCAGGAAACTCTCATGCATGCCGTTCACCGCCCCGCACGAGGCATCCGTTGTCACGGTGGCGAACAGCGCCGAGCCGGCAATGCCGAAGCGCAATTCCTTGCCCTCCATGTTGCCCATCGAGCCGTCCATGCCCACCGCCGTCAGCACCGGGTTGGCCTGCGATTCCACGCCATAGAGCGCCGCCACGCCCACCAGGAACATCACGCCCATGGCGGCAAACACCGCCCAGCCCTGGCGCTCATTGCCCACCATGCGGCCGAACAGGTTGGTCAGGGCGGCGCCGATGGAAAAGATCGACAGCATCTGGATCAGGTTGGACAGCGCCGTGGGGTTCTCGAACGGATGCGCCGAGTTGGCGTTGAAGAAGCCGCCACCATTGGTGCCCAGCATCTTGATCGCCTCCTGCGAGGCCACCGGCCCCAGCGAAATCGTCTGCTTGGCCCCCTCCAACGTCGTCACATCCAATGCGCCGGCGAACGTCTGCGGCACGCCCTGCCAAACGAACACCAGCGCGATCACGATCGAAGCCGGCAGCAGGACGTAAAGCACCAGCCGCGTCAGATCGACCCACCAGTTGCCGATGCTCGCCGCGGACCGCCGCGCGAAACCACGCACGAACGCCACGGCCATCGCGATACCCGCGGCCGCGCTGACGAAGTTCTGCACCGTCAGCGCCGTCATCTGGCTGAAATAGCTCATGGTGCTTTCGCCGCCATAGCTCTGCCAGTTGGTGTTGGTCAGGAAGCTGATCGCGGTGTTGAACGCGAGATCAGGCCCCACCGGCGCCTGCGCATCCGGGTTCAACGGCAGGAGCGCCTGCCCGCGCAGCAACCCGTACACCGCCAGGAAGCATGCCACCTTGAACACCAGCATCGAAACCGCGTAGCCGGCCCAGCCCTGCTCCCGCGTCTCGTCGATCCCGGCCACCGCATAGATGCCGCGCTCCACCGGCCGCAGCACCGGATGCAGCCAGGTTCGCCGCCCCTCCATCACCGCCACCAGGAACCCGCCCAGCGGACGGGTCAGCCCTATCACCAGCAGGCTGAACAGCCCGATCTGGATCCATCCATTGAAATTCATGTCAAAACCGCCTTCGTGTCAGAAGCGCTCAGGCCGCACCAGCGCCAGCACCAGGTAGACCAGCAACCCCGCGGTCACCGCCGCGCCGAGGACAATGTCGAACATTCCCATCCCCTAGAGCCGCCCACACAGCACGACGTACCCGAGGCAGGCGGCAAACCCCGCGGCAGCTAAAACGATGAACAGCAGATCAGCCATGGCAGCACCCTTTGCGCTGGACAGGTGCCCAAGATCGGGCGACCCCCATAGGAAAGCGACCGGGCCACGCCGCCGCCGATATAGGAAAAGCATAGGAAAATGCATGCTCAGGCCGGAACGCATCCACCTACGGCTTCAGCGGCCGCAACATCGCGTGGCATCGGCGCATCAAATTCATTGCCGATTTGTTTTAAATAACGACGTAAATCAGGCGATATTTCTAAGGTAAATTCTATTCTTGATCGTAAACAATCGAGCTCTAAGCGAATACCAACAGTCCATCCTGTTCGATATTTTTGTCAAGTACTTCCAACCGCCGTAACACCCCCCCGGCCGCTTCCCCCTCGCCCCCCCGCATGCTAGCCCCTTCGGCAACAACCGAGGAAACCCCGCATGCCCCGCTTCCATGGCGTCATCCCGCCCGTCGTCGTCCCCCTCGCCGCCGACTACAGCGTGGACTGGCCCAGCTACACCCGCGTGCTCGAAAACCTCATCGACGCCGGCGTCCACGGCCTGTTCGTCCTCGGCTCTACCTCCGAGGTGGTCTTCCATGACGAAGCCACCCGCGCCCGCATCGTCGAACACTCCGTCAAGATCGCCAACGGCCGCCTCCCCGTCCTCGCCGGCGTCATCGACCCCGCGACCGACCGCATGATCGGCCACGCCCAGCGCGCCAAATCCGCCGGCGCGGACGCCATCGTCGTCACCGCCCCCTTCTACACCCGCACCTCCACCCCCGAGATCGAGGACCATTTCCGCTACGTGCGCGATGCGGTGGACCTCCCGCTCGTCGCCTATGACATCCCGGTCTGCGTCCACAGCAAGCTCGAACGGGGCATGGTCGTCCGCCTCGCCCGCGAAGGCGTCATCGCCGGCCTCAAGGACAGCAGCGGCGACGACGGCAACCTGCGCTACGTCATCGCCGACCTCGCCGACATGCCCGAGATCTTCCTGATGACCGGCTCGGAACTGGTCGTCGATTCCGTTCTCGCCATGGGCGCCCACGGCGTGGTCCCCGGCCTCGGCAACGTCGATCCGGCCGGCTACGTCCGCCTGTGGAACGCCGCCCAGGAAGGTGACTGGATCGCCGCCAAGGCCGAGCAGGAACGCCTGTGCCGCCTGTTCGAAATCGTCTGGCAGGGCATCCCGCGCACCAGCGCCGGCGCCTCCGGCGTTGGCGGCTTCAAGACCGCCATGCGCGCCCTCGGCATCATCGAAACCAACCTGATGGCCCGCCCGCAACGCGCCCTCAACGACGAAGAAGCCGCCCGCGTCGAGGATATCCTGCGCCGCGTCAGCCTGCTGGGCTGACGAGCGTATCTCCCAGCCATTGCAACACCGCGCGATTGGCCTCGCGCGGGTAGCAATGGCTGAGGTCCTCGATCTCGCGATACATCACCGCCGCCCCTGCCCGGCGCAACGCCGCCGCCGCGCCCCGCGCCACCTCAACCGCGAACATCCAGTCGAGCGCCCCATGTACGATATGGATCGGCAGCCCGCGCAACCGCCCGGGATCGGCCATTTCCGCCAGCATCGGATGAAAACTCGCTGAAACCGGCGCCAGATGGGTAAACGGCGAGGCCGGCTCCAGCCCGCTCACATAGCAGAACGTCCCCCCGTCGCTCATTCCCGTCAGCAACATCCGCGCCGGATCGATCACAAACTCTCCGCACACCGCCGCCAGGATGCGCCTCAGATTGGGCGTATCGACATCCTCCCCCATCAACGCCCAGGTCGGCCCCATTGCGGTCGGCGTCACCAGGATCGCCCCCTCCGCCCGCGCATCCCGCAGCCAGCTCCATAGAAAATCCCGCCCGTTGCCGCCGCCGCCATGCAACGCCATCACCAGCGGCCACGCCTGGTCCGTGGTGTAGTTCTCCGGCACATAGACCGAAAACCCGCCCCGGCTGCCCCGCTCGTTCGCCACATGCTGAACCCCGGTGCCCACCGCCGCCCCGCCGAGCCCGGCCAGCAACCCGGCATCCTCCCGCCGATCGGCCGGCAGGAAATACCGCCCCACCGCCGGCAATCCCGCCGCCAGCGGATACAGCGCCTCCTGCGCCCGCGGCAGAAACCGCAGCGCCCGAAACGCCGCCCGCACCCCATCCGCCGCCTGGTCCGCCGCGCGCAGCCCGTCGAACCCCGCCAGCACCGCCACCACCGCCCCGTCCATCTGCGCGCGAACCCCCGACAGCCCCTCCGGCCACGCCCCCATCCGCTCCCACGCCACCCGCAGCGCGGCATCCGGCGTCCCCGCCGCCGCCATCACCTCGGCAAAATCCGGCGGATCGAAATACCGCGCCACGAACCCCAGCGCATCCAGCGTCGCCAGCAACGGCGGCAGAACCATCACGATGTCGTCGAGCACAGCCTCGTCCACGCCGCCCTCCCTACCTCGGCGGCACAGTCCCCGGCCGCCGCATCAACAGCAACAGCAACAACGGCGGGATCACCACCAGGCTCATCATCCGATAGTCATTGCTGAACCCGATGATCTGCGACTGCCGCTGGATGATCGCCTCCAGCACCCCCGCCCCCGGTCCGGTCGCCGGATTGAGGAAGTGCCCCACCGCGTCATGGTGCTGAAAAATCCGATTGAACGGCGTAATATTGGCCGCCATGTCGGCATGCGAGGCCTGGCTCGTCCGCGCCAGGGTGAACGAGGTCACCGAAACCCCGATCGCCGCCCCGATATTGCGCGACAGGTTCTGCATCGCCGCCGCATCCGCCCGGTACTGCGTCGGCAGCGTCGCGAACGCTACCACGGTCATCGGGTTGAAGATGAACCCCATGCAGAACCCCTGCACAATCAGCGTCGTCACCATCTGGCTTTCCGACATGTCGGGCGTCCAGTTGGACATCGCGTGCAGGGTGAACCCGAGAGAAATCAGCCCGAACGCCATCAGCTTGCGCTGATCCACCCACTTGCCCCCCAGCCGGCTGGCGATCAGCATCGCCGCCATCGTCCCCAACCCGCGCGGCGCCATCGCCGCCCCGGCGGTCGAAACCGGATAGCCGGCCAAATTCTGCAAAAACGGCGCCAGCAACGCGGAGGACGCCATCATGATCGTCCCGGTGCAAAACATCATCGTCATCGCTGCAGCGAAATTGCGATCCTTGAACAGCCCGATCGGCACAAACGGCCGCTCCGCGGTCAGCATGTGCACGATGAACAAATACAGACCGAGCCCGGCCAGCACGAACTCCACCATGATCTCGCGCGAGTTGAACCAATCCTCGGTCTGGCCGCGATCCAGAGCCATCTGCAACGCGCCGATTCCCAGCGCCAGCACCGCGAACCCGGTCCAGTCGAAGCGCAGATCGGGCTTCACCGGCGTCTTGGGCATGAAGATCGCCAGCCCCACCGTGGCCAGGATGCCGAACGGCAGGTTGACGTAGAACACGTAGCGCCAGTCGAACGCATCGGTCAGGTAGCCACCCAGCGTCGGCCCCATGATGGGCCCCACCATGATGCCCATGCCGAAGATCGCCATCGCCTGAGCGCGTTTCTCGAACGGATAGATATCCAGCATCACCGCCTGCGACAGCGGCGCCAGCGCCGCCCCGCACATCCCCTGGAATACCCGGAACACCACCATCTGTTCCAAGGACTGCGCCGCCCCGCACAGCATCGAGGTCAGCGTGAACCCCACCAGCGAGGCGATGAACAGGTTCTTCCGCCCATACCGCTGCGCCAGCCACCCCACCGGCGCCGTCATGATCGCCGAGGCAATCACGTAGGACGTCAGCACCCAGGTCACCTGGTCCATCGTGGTGTTCAGGCTGCCCTGCATATACGGCAGCGCCACGTTGGCGATGGTCGAATCCAGGATCTGCATCAACGTCGCCGTCATCGCGCACACCGTCAGGATGGCGCGATTGGGCACCACGGCGGCCGGTGGCGCGATCGCGCCTGCCGTCGTCGCGCTCAATAGTTTGCCTCCGGTCCGTCGAAATCACGGATCGTGCCCAGCAGCGGCGCCACTTTGCGCCGCAGTTTCGTCCCCTCCGTCTCGGCCGCCTTCAGCACCCGCATGAAGTTGCCGCCGAGCAGCCCGACCAGCGCCCGGTCCGACCAGCCACGATGCATCAACTCCGCGATCAGATAGGGAAACCGCGACACATCCTCGAGCCCGGTCGGCGTCACCGGCCCGCCATAGAAGTCCGATCCGATGCCCAGATGCTCCGCCCCGATCCGCCCCGCGATATATTCGATATGGGTCGCGACATCGCCGAGGTCCGCCTTCGGGCACGGCCCATGCTCCGCCGCATGCGTCGCCACCATCGCCTCCCAGTCCGGCCCGAACCCCTGCCCGCCCTTGTCGCGCAACGGCTTCTGCCACGCCTCGATCGCCGGATTGAGAAACGCCGGGATGAACGTCGCCATCACCAGCCCGCCATTGTCCGGCACCCGGTCGATCACATCGTCCGGCACATTGCGCGGATGCGGGCACAGCGCGCGCGCATTGGAATGGGAGAACACGATCGGCGCCGTGCTGGCATCCAGCACATCATGCATCACCTTGGCCGAGACATGCGCGCAGTCGATGATCATGCCGAGCCGGTTCAACTCCGCCACCACCGCCCGCCCGAATGCCGTCAGCCCGTCATGCCGCGCCACATCGGTTGCGCTATCGCACCAGTCGAGCGTGCCGTTGTGGCACAGCGTCATCAGCCGCGCCCCCATCGCGTGCCACACCCTGAGCGGAGACAGCGAGTTCTCCAACCCCACCCCGCCCTCGACAGACATGATCATGCCGATCTTGCGCGCCCGCCGCGCCTTCGCCATGTCGGACGCCCGCAGCACCGGCACGAACGTCTCGGGATAGGTCTCCCCGATCCGCCGGATAATATCGAGCTGCTCCAGCGTCGCCCGCCCCGGATGCGGGATGTCGCTCGGGATGAATGCCGCGAACACCTGCCCCGCCACCAGGCCCTTCTTGAGCCGCGGAATGTCGGTATCCCCGTCATTGTGCAGCTTGCGGAGGTCATATCCGGCCACATCGCCCTTCGGCCCGGTCCGCTGGCGGATCACCCATGGCAGGTCATTATGCCCGTCGATCAACGGCGCCTTGGCCATCAGCGCCTTGGCTCGCGCCAACGTCGCCTTGCCACCGTATCCCTGGTTCGCCCCCGCTTTTGCCATGCCGTCTCCCCGCCGCCCGCCGTTGAAATACCCCGTCAACGGTCAAGTCTTCGCCGGACACACAGGGGCGGCAAGCACCCGTCCATCCGCCCCGCCGCATTGTTGCCCACCGTCAATGCAAACATTGCTGCCCTCCGGCCACAGTGGTATGCAGACCATCACGGATGGTTGAACCGAAGAAGGCAATGGATCACCACGCAAAGGATATCGCCATTTCGCGTGGAATCTCCGCCCGCCCTGACGTCGATTTTGCGGATATTCTCCGCCTCGCCAAGGCATTGACCGGCGCATCGGACGCACACTTCACGTTCTCGACGCCGCCCGGCAGCCTCGCTCCCCCGCCTGACCATCACGATGACAGCTATGGCAACAGCGCCGGCATACCGATCGTCCTACCCGATGGCAGCGCCGTCGGCACTTTGACCGTGATCGTGCCGGATCGTCGTCCGGACAGCACCGACCACCGCCATTTGGCCGACCTTGCCGCCATCGCCGCCGAACGCATCGAGCGCCGCCGACTCGCCGCCGCCGTTATCCGGCTTGACCGCGTCCGCTTCCTGCGCGAACGCCTGCTCGCCGTGGCCAGCGATGCGCCAGACTTCGCCGCCGCCATCACCGCCACCGCCAACATCTTCATCGAGACCACCGGCGCGGCCTCCTGCTACGTCTTCCGCCTTGCGCCGGACGGCAACACCATCCTGCCGATCGATGGCGCCGGCCCGGACGGCATCGCCAAGGACGAGTATCTCGCCCAGTTGCGCGCCACCACCATGCGCATCGACAACACCGCCGCCGGCGAGGCCTTCACCACCCGCCGCCAGGTCCTGCGCACCAACATCGCCACCGGTCCGCACTCCGGCCATCCCGCTACCCGCATGGCGCGCGCCTACAACCTGGCCACCCTCCTCATCACGCCGTTCGATGCCGGCACCGAGCGCTACGCCTTCTCCATCGGCTTTGCCGGCACGCCGGACGATATCGACGATATCGCCGCACTCATGCAGGAAGCCACCGCCGCCCTGCGCCCCCTGCTGCGCCGCCTCCTCGACGAGGAAGCCATCCTGCTCTACCGCCGCGCTCTCGACGCCAGCCCCGACCCGGCGATCATCTGCGAAGCCGAGCCCGTCACCTCGAGTGGCCTGGTCATCAGCTACGTCAACGCCGCCTTCACCGAGCACACAGGCTACACCGCCGAGGAAGTGGTCGGGCAGACCCCCCATATCCTGCAAGGCCCCGATACCGCGCCCGAAGCGCGCGCCGCCATCCGCCGGGCGCTCGTCGCCTGGTCCCCGGTGCGCCAGGAAATCCTCAACTACCGCAAGGACGGCTCGCAATTCTGGGTCGAACTCAACATCGCCCCGGTCGCCAACGCCAGCGGCTGGTACACCCACTGGGTCTCGGTGCAGCGCGACACCACCGAGCGCCACGAAGACGAGCAACGCCGCATCGAAGCCGCGCGCGAGCTCGAATTCCTCATCGATGCCATGCCCGGCGTCCTCACCCGCGTCCGTCCGCGGCCCGATGGCAGTTGGGCGAACGTGTTCTGCTCCAATTCTATCGAACTCCTCACCGGCTACCCCGTCAGCGACTTCTTCGCCAACCTCCATCGGAGCCGCATCAGCGAGCCGGACCTCGTAAAAGTCCGTGAAGCCCTCACCGACGCCCTCAACCACGGCACGGCCAAGGGCGAGATCAACTTCCGCCACCGTGACGGCGAAATCCGCGTCCTCCAGGCCTCCATGCGCGCCAATCCGCGCGCCGACGGCGCCCCCGAGATCATCATCATCTGGACCGACGTCACCGCCGAGCGCGAACTCGCCGTCCAGGCCGCCCTCACCGGCCGCCTCGCCACCCTCGGCGAAATGGCCAGCGGCATCGCCCACGAACTCAACCAGCCCCTCACCACCATCGCCCTGCTGTCCGAAACATTGATCGGCATGCTCGGCACCGTGCCCGGCGCGCCGCCGAAACTCACCACCCTGCTCGAACGCATCAGCAGCCAGACCCTGCGCGCCGGCAAAATCATCGACAACCTGCGCGACTTCACCCGCGGCCACGCCAGCGGCGACACCGCCATCTCCCTCGCCGATGCCGCCCGCCGCACCGACGGGCTGGTCGGCGCGATGATCCGCGGTGACGGCGTCACCCTCGAAATAGCCGTGCCGGAAGACCTCCCCCTGGTGCGCGGCGAGGTCACCCGCGTCGAGCAGGTCCTGGTCAACCTGCTCACCAACGCCCGCGACGCCCTGCTCGCCCGCCCCCGCACCCGCCGCGCGATCCGCATGACCGCCGCCGTCGATGCGGACGTCGTGCGCCTCGAAGTCAGCGACACCGCCGGCGGCATCCCGGCCGACGTGCTCGACCGGGTGTTCGACCCCTTCTTCACCACCAAGGGCCCCGATCGCGGCACCGGCCTCGGCCTGTCGATCAGCCGCACCGCCATGCGCCGCATGGGCGGGCGGATCGCCGTGCGCAACGGCCCCGAGGGTGCCATCTTCACTCTGCTGTTCACCCCGGCCGAGACCTGACCACCGCCGCTTGCCCTGACCCTGCCGCCGGGTAACACTCGTCTCCAACAATCCCAATGGAGACGTCCTCATGCCGCGCCTTGGTTTCGGTGCCTTCCTCGCCCCCCACCACCCGCTCGGCGAGCACCCGATGTTGCAGTTCAGCCGCGACCTCGACTTTGTCGAACACCTCGACAAGCTCGGCTACGACGAATTCTGGTGCGGCGAACACCATTCCAGCGGCTGGGAAATGATCGCCTCGCCCGAGATGTTCCTCGCCGCCGCCGGCCAGCGCAGCCATCGCATCAAGCTCGGCACCGGCGTCATCTCGCTGCCCTACCACCACCCCTTCAACGTCGCCCAGCGCATGGTCCAGCTCGACTACATGACCGGCGGGCGCGCCATCTTCGGCTCCGGCCCCGGCGCCCTCTCGTCGGACGCCCACGCCCTCGGCCTCGATCCGATGACCCTGCGCGATCGCCAGGACGAAGCCATCGGCATCATCCGCCGCCTGTTCAAGGGCGAGCGGGTCACCGCCAAAAGCGAATGGTTCACCCTGCAGGACGCCGCCCTGCAACTCCTCCCCCTCCAGGAGGACATGCCCTTCGCCGTCGCCTCGCAGATCAGCCCGTCGGGCATGACACTCGCCGGCAAGCACGGCATCGGCATCATCTCCATCGGCTCGATGTCCTCCGAGGGCCTGCAATCCCTCCCCACCCAGTGGGGCTTCGCCGAAGCCGCCGCCGCCAAGCACGGCCAGACCATCG
Organism: uncultured Rhodospirillales bacterium; assembly: GCA_903845065.1. Taxonomy (GTDB): domain Bacteria; phylum Pseudomonadota; class Alphaproteobacteria; order Acetobacterales; family Acetobacteraceae; genus CAIYPH01. Next base: position 19,735 of record CAIMWH010000063.1, read on the forward strand.
ACCGCAAGAACTGGCGCGTCCTGCTCAGCTGGCACATCGCCGAAACCCGCGAAAAGGCCCGCGCCGAAGCCCGTGACGGCCTCATGCGCCACCACAACGAATACATCACCGGCACCCTCCAGCGCCCCGGCGCCAAGCCGTTCACCACGCCCGACGAAGCCGTCGACAAAACCGCCTTCGTCCCCGGCGCCGCCGCCACCATCGGCACCCCGGACGATCTCGTGCGCACCATCAAGTCCGTGCTCGATATCAGCGGCGGCTTCGGCACCGTCATCGGCTTCGTGCATGACTGGGCGAACCCCGAGAACACCCGCCGCAGCTGGGACATGGTGGCCCGCTACGTGGTCCCGGAGATCAACGGCTACCTCAACGAACTCCGCCGCTCGCAGCGTCACGTCATCGAAAACCGCGAATCCTTCGATCGCGGCCGCGATGCCGTGATGGCCAAAATCACCGAGAACGACGCCGCCCGCGCCGCCCTCGCCGTCACCCGCTCGGCCATGCTGAGCGCCTCGGCCAGCAACGTGCCGGACCTCTCGAAGGCCAACAGCGCCGATTGATCACCGGACAAGCCGGAAGACCGGGATATTTTCCCGATCTTCCGCGCCCTCCGGCCTCCCGGTCCGCCGCGAATGGGTGTAGGGTGCTCTCCGCATCCGCCATAGAGGACCGCCATGACCCCCCCGCCCGTGAATTCCGCCGCCGCGCGTGACATCGCCAACGTGCTGCATCCCAACACCGACCTGAAAATGCACCAGGAAAACGGCCCCGTGGTGATCAGCCGCGGCGAGGGCGTCCGCGTGTTCGATGACTCCGGCAAAGGTTACATCGAAGCCGTCGCCGGCCTGTGGTGCGCCGCCCTCGGCTTCTCCAACGAGCGCCTGGTGCAGGCCGCCGCCAACCAGATGCGGCAGCTTCCTTTCTACCACGGCTTCACCTCGAAGTCGCACGCCCCCATGATCGATCTGGCCGAGATGCTGATCGCCCGTGCCCCGGTGCCGATGAGCAAGGTGTTCTTCGCCAACTCAGGCTCCGAGGCGAATGACAGCGCCATCAAGATGATCTGGTACTTCAACAACGCCATCGGCCGGCCCGAGAAGAAGAAGATCATCGGCCGCGTGAAGGGCTACCACGGCATCACCCTGGCCTCCGCCTCCCTCACCGGCCTCGCCACCAACCATCGCAGCTTTGACGTTCCCCTCCCCGGCTTCCTCCATACGATGACGCCGCATTGGTACCATGAGGGCCTCGAGGGCGAATCCGAGGAAGCCTTCGCCACCCGCTGCGCCGACGAACTCGAAAAGCTCATTCTCGCCGAGGGCCCCGAGACCGTTGCCGCCATGTGGGCCGAGCCCATCATGGGCGCCGGCGGCGTCATCCTGCCGCCCAAGGGCTACTTCGAGAAAATCCAGGCCGTGCTGACGAAGTACGACGTCCTGCTGGTCGCCGACGAGGTGATCTGCGGCTTCTGGCGCACCGGCAACTACTGGGGCTGCGGCACGCTCAACATGAAGCCCGACATCCTCACCTGCGCCAAGGCGCTCTCGTCCTCCTACCTGCCGATCTCGGCGGTGATGATCAACGAGCGCATCTTCCAGGCCCTGTCGGACGAGAGCCACGCCATCGGCACCTTCGGCCACGGCTACACGTACTCTGGCCACCCGGTCCCGGCCGCCGTCGCCGTCGAAACCCTCAAGATCTATGACGAGATGAAGATCGGCGACCACGTCCGCACCGTCGGCCCCTTCCTGCAGGCCGAACTGCGCCGCCGTTTCTCCGACCATCCCCTGGTCGGCGAAGTCCGCGGCGTCGGCCTCATCGGCGCCATCGAACTCGTCGCCGACAAGGCCACCCACAAGAACTTCGCCCCGGCGCTCAAAATCGGCGCCCGCCTGGCGAAAATCTGCGAAGGCAACGGCGTCATCAGCCGCGGCCTGCCCGGTGACGCGCTGGCCTTCAGCCCGCCGCTCATTATCAGCGAAGCGGAGATCACCGAGATGCTGGACGTTGTCGCCAAGTCGCTCGACGAACTCGCGGTGCAACTGCGCCGCGAACAAATCAGCGTCGTTCGCTAACCTGCCCGAAAGGGGGAGCGCTTCACCCGAAGCGCTCCCCTACTCGCCTCAAATCGTCAGCGGCAACCCGGTCCGGGTCCACTCGGTCAACCCGCCCTCCATATGCCCGGCGATCTCGACGCCGGCCTTGCGGCACCCCTCCGCCGCCGCGGCCGAACGCCGCCCCACCGCACAACACAGCACGATCGCCCCGGCATCCGTCGGCAGCGCCGTCGCGTCGAAGCGCGATAGCGGCGCATTGATCGATCCTGCCACGTGCCCCATGGCGAACTCCCCGGGCTCCCGCACATCCACCAGCAAAATCTCGCCCTTCTTCAACCGCTCATGCACCTCGGCCGGCAGCAGGGACTCAACACGACGGGTCAATCGGAACATCGAATGTCTCCTCACGGGCAAAACACGGCGGGTCTGACCCCACTGATCCCACCATACGCCCTTGCCCCCATCGGCTGCTATAACACCCACCGAATCGCCACGAGCCCCCAATGTCCGACCATCTCGCCCGCCTGAACCCCGAACAGCGCGAGTCCGTCGAAACCATCGACGGCCCCCTGCTGGTGCTCGCCGGCGCCGGCACCGGCAAAACCCGCGTGCTCACCACCCGCTTCGCCCACATCCTGCTGACCAGGCGCGCCTTCCCCAGCCAGGTTCTCGCCGTCACCTTCACCAACAAGGCCGCCCGCGAAATGCGCGAGCGCGTCGCCGCCATCCTCGGCCAACCCGCCGACGGTCTCTGGCTCGGCACCTTCCACGCACTCGCCGCCCGCATGCTGCGCCGCCACGCCGAACTCGCCGGCCTCACCCCCAGCTTCTCCATCCTCGACACCGACGACCAGCTTCGCGTTCTCAAGCAGCTCATGGAAGCCGAACGGCTGGACCTCAAGCGCTTCGCCCCCCAGGCCCTGATGGCCATCATCCAACGCTGGAAAGATCGCGGCCTCACCCCCGCCCGCATCACCCCGGCCGAGGACTCCGATTTCGTCAACGGCCGCGCCAAAATCCTCTACGCCGCCTATCAGGACCGCCTGCGCACCCTCAACGCCTGCGACTTCGGGGACCTCCTGCTCCACGTCACCGAAATCCTGCGCGCCCACCCCGATGTGCTGGCCGAATACCACCGCCGCTTCCGCTACATCCTGGTCGACGAATACCAGGACACCAACCTCGTCCAGTACCTCTGGCTCCGCCTGCTCGCCCAAGGCCACCAGAACATCTGCTGCGTCGGCGATGACGACCAGTCGATCTACTCCTGGCGCGGCGCCGAGGTGGAAAACATCCTCCGCTTCGAGAAGGACTTCACCAACGCCACCATCATCCGCCTAGAACGCAACTACCGCTCAACCGAACAAATCCTCGCCGCCGCCTCCGGCCTCATCGCCCACAACACCGGCCGCCTCGGCAAAACCCTCCGGCCAGGCCGCAATGACGCCACCGGCGACAAGATCAAGATCGTCAGCCTGTGGGATTCCGACGAGGAAGCCCGCATGGTGGGCGAGCGCATTGAAACCCTGCGCCGCTCCGGCCACGCGGCCTCCGAAATGGCCATCCTGGTGCGCGCCAACGCCCAGACCCGCGCCTTCGAGGAGCGCCTCATCACGCTCGGCATCCCCTACAAGGTGATCGGCGGCCTGCGCTTCTACGAACGCCAGGAAATCCGCGACGCCGTCGCCTACGCCCGCGTCCTCAACCAACCCTCCGACGACCTCGCCTTCGAGCGCATCATCAACCTCCCCCGCCGCGGCATCGGCGACCAGGGCCTGCGCGCCATGCACGAACGCGCCCGCGAACGCGCCATCCCCCTCACCGCCGCCGCCCTCTCGCTGGCCGATGACGGCAGCCTGCGCGGCAAAGTGCGGGACGCTGTGCGCACCCTGATGACCGGGTTCGACCGCTGGCGCGCCGGCATCATCCGCGAGGGCCACGTCACCACCATGGCCATCATGCTCGACGAGTCCGGCTACATGGATATGTGGAAACAGGACAAATCCGTCGAAGCCCCCGGCCGCATCGAAAACCTCAAGGAATTCGTCCGCGCCCTGGCCGATTTCGACAGCATCGGCGGCTTCCTCGAACACGTCGCCCTCGTGATGGACAACGAGCAGAACGCCGAAGGTGACCGGGTCAACATGATGACCCTGCACGCCGCCAAGGGCCTGGAGTTCGACACCGTCTTCCTCCCAGGCTGGGAGGAAGGCCTGTTCCCCAGCCAGCGCACCATGGACGAAAGCGGCGTCAAAGGCCTCGAGGAGGAGCGCCGCCTGGCCTATGTCGGCCTCACCCGCGCCCGCCAGCGTGCCATCGTCAGCCACGCCGCCAACCGCCGCATCTACGCCAACTGGCAATCCAGCATCCCCAGCCGCTTCATCGACGAAATCCCCGCCGAATACGTCGAGATCGAAACCGCCGGCAGCCTGCAACGCGAACGCATGATCCGCGCCCCCAGTTTCACCAGCCAGTTCCCCATGGCCGCCCGCCGCCCGCAGGTCATCGAGAACTGGGAAAAGCCCGCCCGCCCCGCCCGAACCGATGGAATCCCCGTCGGCACCCGTGTGTTCCACCAGAAATTCGGCTACGGGATGGTCACCGCCTGCGAGGACGACAAATTGGACATCGATTTCGAGAAAGCCGGCACCAAACGTGTGCTCGACCGCTTCGTGGAGCGCGCATAATGGCCCATCCCCCCAAACGCCACGCCATCGCCCTCGAAACCGTCAGCGTCACCATCCCGCCGCACGCGCTCGAAGCCTACGAAGGCGCCATGCTGACCTCCTGCGGCACCGTCGGTTTCTTCCTCGATGAGGACAAGAACCTTTGGACCGTCGAGGGCGTGAAGGACCAGGGCGCCGATGAGGAAACCCTGGCCGGTGCCCTCGCGCTCGCCGCCCTCATATCCGGCGTCACCGTGCCGCTCGTGCGCCACGCCACCGAATCCGAAGGCTGGCTCGCCCGCACCTATGCCGGCTTCCCCGAACAACTCGTCGGCCGCCGCTTCGCCGTCCGCGGCACCCACCTGACCGGCCCCACCACCCCAGGCCGCCTCAACATCACGCTGGATGCCGGCATCGCCTTCGGTTCCGGCGAACACGGCTCCACCCGCGGCTGCCTGCGCGCCCTCGAACTGGTCGCCCACCGGAAACCCCGTCGCATCCTGGATCTCGGCACCGGCTCCGGCGTCCTCGCCATGGCCGCCGCCCTCCTGCTCCACCGCCCCGTCACCGCGAGCGATATCGACCCCTGGTCCGTCCGCACCGCGGCGCGCAACGCCACCCTGAACCACCTCGGCCCGCGCCTGCAATGCCTGCGCGCCAACGGCTGGGCCGCACCCGCCATCCGCAAGCCCGGCCCCTACGACCTCATCTTCGCCAACATCCTGGCCCGTCCGCTGTGCCTGCTGGCCAAGCAAACCGCGCAAAACCTGGCGCCAGGCGGCACCCTTATCCTCGCCGGACTGCTGCGAACCCAAGCCAACTGGGTCCTCGCTGCCCACCGCCGCCAAGGCCTCCGCCTCGAACACATGCTCCACGAGGCCCAATGGACCACCCTCACCCTCCGCCGGCCATGACCTGGGCGGGCCGGAGTTCAGAGGGAAGTAAGGCAGGAAGGCCAGGGCTCTGCCCTGGACCCGCCAAAGGCCGGGCCTTTGGAAACCATCACTTAAGCTTCAAGCGAAACAGGGCGTCTACTCAGTGGCTTGAACCACTGAGTAGACGCCCTGTTTCGCTTGAAGCCCTAAACGGAAGGGTTCTAAGGGCTCAGCCCTTAGTGGGGTCCAGGGGCAAAGCCCCCGGCCTTCCTGCCTTTCGTTCCTCGGACCTCAGCCCAGCCTCAGACCGTGACCGGACGGCGCGAGGCGAGGTAGTCGCGTTCGGCGTTCCGCTCAACCACGAAGTGGCGATCGAACACGTGGGTCAGGTCGGTGCGGCTCAGGCCGATATCCGACAGCTCGTGGTCCGACAGCGACGCCAACTCATCGAGCACGGCGCGGCGACGGGGGATTTCAATGACCCACTTCACAACAGACCCGATGGCGGCGAACAGGCCGCGCGAATTGTCGTCGGACGCACCGATGTATTCGGGGTCATCCTTGAAGTAGTGGGCAAGCCGCTCCGGCATCAGGAGGGCGATTTCGTCCTTGGCAACATGGCCAGACATGGCAGGCTATCCTCTTTGGTGAGCCGTGGCGGGCGTCATGCTTTCCTGCAATCCACCGCGCGGCTTTGATGCACCGCAACATAATGGTTTTATCGATCAATTTTACCCCTCAAGTTTCTCCCGCAGCCATGCGCAACACGCATGAACACACCATGAGATATGACGAAATAGTTAACCTGCCTTGAAACAACCTCCGGGGCCGACGCATGACACTCGCCAACCGACTGGAATCCCTACGCAATGAGCTCGCCCGCCGTGAACTCGATGGCTTCATCGTGCCCCGCGCGGACGAGCATCTGGGCGAATATGTCCCCGGCAATGCTGAGCGCCTGGCATGGCTGACCGGCTTTACCGGCAGTGCCGGTCTCGCCGTGGTGCTGTCGGACCGTGCCGCGGTGTTCTCCGACGGCCGCTACGTGCTCCAACTCGCCGCCCAGACTGACGGCGCGCAGTGGGAGCGCCGCCACATCATCGACGAACCGCCCCCTGCCTGGCTCGCCATCCACGCCAAGGGCAAGCGCATCGGCTATGACCCGCTGCTGATCGGCGAGGAGGGCCTGCAACGCTTCGTCGACGCCGGCCTCACCATGGTCGCCACCGAGACCAACCCGCTCGACGCCGTGTGGCCCGATCGCCCCGCTGCCCCCATGGCCGCCGCCACCCCCCACCCCCTCGCCGTCGCCGGCCGCACCTCGGAGGCCAAGCGCGAGGAAATCGCTACCGCCCTGCGCACCGCCGGCCAGGACGCCGCCATCATCACGGACCCCGCCTCCATCGCCTGGCTGCTCAACATCCGCGGCACGGATGTGGACTACAACCCCGTCGCCCTCGGCTTCGCCGTCATCCATGCAGACGCCGGCTGCGAACTCTTCATGGCCCCCGCCAAAATTCCCCCGGCCACCCGCGACTGGCTCGGCAACGCCGTCTCCGTGCAGGACCGCGCCGGCATGCCGGCCGCCCTAGCCTCCCTGAAAGGCAAGCGCGTCCGCGTTGACGCCGCCGGCTCCCCGGCCTGGTTCGCCCAGACCCTGCGCACCGCCGGCGCCACCGTCATCGCCGGCCAGGACCCCTGCCTGCTGCCCAAAGCCTGCAAGAACCCGGTCGAACAACAGGGCATGCGGGACGCCCACCACCGCGACGCCGTCGCCGTCTGCCGCTACCTCCACTGGCTCGAAACCGCCGCCGGCCACGAGACCGAAATGTCCGCCGCCGCCCAACTCCTGGCTTTCCGCGCCCAGCAACCCGGCTTCCGCGGCGAAAGCTTCCCCGCAATCTCGGGCGCCGGCGAAAACGGCGCCATCATCCACTACCGCGTCACCGAGGAAACCAACCGCCCGCTCAACCCCAACGAGGCCTACCTCTGCGACAGCGGCGCCCAATACGCGGACGGCACCACCGACATCACCCGCACCATCTGGACCGGCCCGGACACCCCGCCCGCCGAACTCCGCGACCGCTTCACCCGCGTGCTGAAGGGCCACATCGCGCTCGCCACCATGGTCTTCCCCAAAGGCGTCGCCGGCCCGCACCTCGACTCCTTCGCCCGCGCCGCCCTCTGGCAGGTCGGCCTCGACTATGACCACGGCACCGGCCACGGCGTCGGCGCCTACCTCTCCGTCCACGAAGGCCCGGTCAGCATCTCCCGCGCCGGCAAACTGATCCCCATCGAACCGGGCATGATCCTTTCCAACGAACCCGGCTACTACCTGCCCGGCGCCTACGGCATCCGCCTAGAAAACCTCCTTCTCGCCCAGCCCGCGGACCTGCCGAACGCCCGCAAACCCTTCCTGCGCTTCGAAACCCTCACCTGGGCCCCGTTCGACCGCCGCCTGATCGACACCACCCTGCTCACCGCCGCCGACCGCGCCTGGCTCGACGCCTACCACGCCGAAGTCGAACACCTCGTCGGCCCACACCTCACCGGTGCCGACAAGGCCTGGCTCACGGAAGCCTGCCGAAAACTCGACTAGACAGCAGCCCGCCGCGCCACTTCGGCAACCGCATCGGCCGCCGCATCAGGCGACCAGCCGAGGGTCGCGGCGCCGCTGACCACCTCGCCAAAACTATGCGAGGGGAGCGCCAACGCTTCGAACCGATTGAACAGCCACACCCCGCGCTCCTGCGCGATCGCCGTTGCCGCCGCCTCCAGCCGCGCCACCGGCGCCTCGAACACCACCCGGAAGGAGTTGCCATGCGGCGCCTCCGGGAACGTCCGCACCCCCGGCCGCGCATTGATCGCCGCCGCGATTGCGCGCGCGTGCTCATAGTACTCGGTCATCCGCGGCAGATGCGCTTTGAGCCCGTCCAGTGCACTGACAACATAGGGAAATATTGTCGGCAAATCACCACCAAACCGATTACGCCACGGCCGGCACGCCGCAATGAACTCCGGCGAACCCGCCAGCACGCAGCCGCCCATGCCGCCCAGCCCCTTGTAGAACGACACATAAACGCTGTCCGACAAAGCCGCGATTTCCGCCAGACTGCGCCCATACCACGGCCCCATCTCCCAGATCCGCGCCGCATCAAGGTGGAACGGCACCCCAGCCGCCCGCGCCCACGCCGAAATCCCGACCAGTTCGTCCCACGAAGTCCCCAGGAACCCGGCCCGCCGCAGCGGCACCTCCACCGTCACCGCCGCCAACGGCTCCGCCACCCGCACCAGATCGGCCACCCCGAACGGCGCCAGATCCGAGCCCACCCGCCGCGAAACCAGCCCGGCCAGCCGATCGAGCGTGTCGCTCTCATCGAGCGCCAGATGGCTCCGCGAATGCAACGCCACCACCCGCCGCCCCGTCACCCCGGCATGCACCAGCAACGCCGCCTGCTGTGCCGTCACCCCTTTATGGAAAAACAACGCCGCCGGTTTGCCCAGCAACCCGGCCACCTCGGCCTCCAGCCGCTGCATCCCCGCGCCTTCGCTATACACATCGGGCAGGTCATCCAATGCCGGCGAGGTCGCAAGCCGCGTGATCCAATCACGCGCCGTGGAAGGCCCATGCCCCCCAAGAAACCGCACGCATTTGGCGCGCAACGCAATATCCGGAAACGAAGGCGACATGGCTGGAACCCTTACAGATTCCCTCAAGCCTACATCGGATAGCCGAAGGCATCCATCATGGGGCAACAAATCCGCAGGAACGTCTCCTTGTCCTGCAGCGACCAATTCACGTCATCGAGCGTCTGCCGCTGGCTCCAATCATGCGTGGAGCTTTTCTCCACCCGGGTGCTGGCGAAATACCGCCCCAGCGCATCCGCCTTGTCCATCCGGCCAAGGAACTGCGCCAGTTTGCGCCCGGTGATCAGGGGCGCATTGGCCATCTCGTACTGATCGATCTCCATCATCCGCCGGCAGATCGGCCGCGCCCGCAAAATACCGGACATCGCATCCGCCCAAGCCTGGCACGCCTCTTCGAAGGCGCTCGAGAATTTGATTCTGAACGACGTCACCACCTCGATCCCGGTCCGCCGCATCACCACCAAATGGGCGTCGGGAAAGATCTCCTCCAACAAAGGCCCACCGAAAATCGCCTCGCCGGTCGGGGTCTTGTCGACAAACCCGGCCCCGTCATAGGAGGTCCAGTAGAAATCCCGCGCATACTGATGCAACAGCGCCTCGATGCCGCTGGAGCCCATCCGCTTGATCATGATGTCTTCGGGATTTTGCTTGAACAACTCAACGTAGACCCGAAGCTGGTAGATCATCCGCTGAAACGCTGGAATCACATGGCTTTCGCCGAATCCCGGTAGTTCCAGCACATCCGTCAACGCCGAGAACATCGCCGACGTCCCCGATCGCGCGGCGCCAAGCACGAAAATCTTCAGCTTGTCCCACTGCGGCGGCGCCCGCCGCACCATCATCCCGATCTCGTCGGAACCGTCATCGCCATTGCCGTCGCGCCGCAGAAAAGTCGCCGCAATGATCGGCCCGCCCGAGGGACGCTCCGCCTCCGCAGGCTCGGCCACGGCGGGCACCTCGGCAGCAATCTCCGGCTCCATTGCCGCATCCACGGCCTCGCCGGTCAGCCGTTGAAACTCACGCTCCGCCTGCTCGGCGCTGGCAACCGGATCATGACGCGGACCCGCCACCGCCGGCGCGGGGTTCGGTCGCGCACCACCCCCGCTCGGCAGCGCCCGCAACTCAAGCTCCGCCTCTGCAGCGCGGGACGCACGATCAGTCACCGCATCGTCTGCGTCCACCACGGCCACCGGCATCGACGGTGACACACCCGCCGGCGCCCGTTCAAGCCGCAACACCTCGCCACTCGGGGAGGTCGCAAACACTTCAATTTCATCGAGATCAGCCGCATCAACCGGAATATCGTAGGTAATCGAAAACCCATGATCGCCGGCGCCAACTCCAAGTTCCGCCAAGTCATTGCGAAACTCAGACGCAATTCCCGCGCCGATCACGAGATCATCCAGCGATACTTGAACACGAAAGTGGGCGCTCGCTGCATCCGGACTAAACGCCCAGCCACGCACTTCAGTCGGCCCGATATAGTCAAGAGCGCCTAAAATACTCAACCCAGTCCTCCGAGGAGATCGGCGTGTCGATAAATTCGGTCCGGCGTCAAAATCACTCCCGGTGGACAACGTAGCATATTTTGTTCCCCCCTCAACCCGGGTAACGAGAATGAGACATTCGTCATCGACATGCGACGGCAATAGACGCCGCCCGCGACTCCCACGCCGCCAGCCAACGCCCTCGGCGGTCGTCAGTACTCCTAAAGCCCGGCCCTTAACGCACGGTTAGCGATATGCAGACTACCGCAGAACCATCATGTGACAAAACGGAAGCTGTTCAATTCCGTGTCAGGCCACCAAGCCGGGCACTGGCGTCAGCCCCGACCCGGCCGCGACGACCGCCGCGAGCGCCCACCCTTGCCCTTTTTCGGCGCCTGGGCTGCAGCTTTTGGCGACACCGCCGCCGGCTCTTCCACAAAATCGACCTCCGCGACGCTCGCCTCATCCGCGTCGATGAGATCCGCCACGGCCTCCAGCACCTCAACCGTCGCCTCGACGGCCTCCACCAACTCAACCGGCACTGTCACCGGCGCATAACGGGCAGGCTCCACCCGCGGCGCCAATTGCGCCAGGAAGGTCTCGGGATCAAGGTCCCCAACGTCCGCAATTTCGTTGACGGCCACGTCCGTGCCCGCCGCCATCACGAACGGCGCGGGTTCCTCGCGCCGCGCAACCTCGGCCACCACCGCCGCCGGCTCGGCATAAACCGCCAGGTAACCGTCGACCATCGCCTCGCGAGACGGCGCCAACCGAACGCCCTCATGCAGCCGGTCCCACAGCCCTTCCTCGGTGCAGGCCCGCCGAATGGTATCGGCCAACGCCCGCGGATCGCCTACCGCGAACAACAACCCGTCCTCGTCGTGGCGAATACGCTCCTTCGGCCCACCCACGTCGGACGCGATCACCGGGCGCCCGAACATCCACGCCTCGGAAATCACCAGGCCGAAAATCTCCCACCAGGTCGACGGCACCAGGCACCAGTCGATCCGCGCCATCCGCTGCGGCAGTTCGTCCACGTGGTACGAACCATTGAAGAACACCATCCGCTCGGTGAACGGCAGTTTCTTCTCCTCGGCGAGGAACGCCTCCACCTCGGCCCGCCGCTCCTCGCTGGCATATCGCAGATTGTCGCCGTTGATCTCGACGATGAAATCGGTGAACCCCTCGGCCCGAAGCTGCTCGACCGCGCGCAGGATTACCCAAACGCCCTTGTTGTCGACCATCTGGCCAAAGAAGCCGAAGCGATTGCGCTTGGTCCGCTTGTCCTGCAGCCCCTTGCCGCCCGAATAGTCACGCTGGCCATTGGTGACATAGCGGATCTTCTCGCGATCGATCCCCCATGTCACGAAGTGCTCGATCATGAAATGCGTCGGGCAGGTGAAAACATCCACCACGCCCAGATGCCGCTTCATCCACAATTCGCGCATGAAGAAGAAGTCCGGCCCAAGCTCCGGGAAGCACTGGTGACACCGTACATTCGAAGCGCGCGTGCACAAAGAGTTGTCCGACTTGCGCAGCATCTGCCCATTGGCATTGCAGATCGTCAGGAACTCATGAAACGTGAAGACAATCTTCGCATGCGGCAAAACCTGGCGCGTCACCGTCAGCAGGTTCATCCCGAACAGCAGGAAGTGGTGGAAATGCACCACATCCGGTTTCACCGTCGCGAGGAACTCCGCGAAGCTCTCGATCAGCAGCGGATTGGCCGCCTTGTGCCACAGATAGTCATAGTCCCGGCTCAGGAACACATACTCGTTCGGCCGGTTATCGAACCCCGTGATGCGCGCGCCGGACTTGTAGAGCGCGGCAAACCGCGGCTCGATCGCCGCCAGCAGCACCGCCTCATTGCCCTCGCTGGCCTGCAAACCCTCGAACAGCTCGTAGCAGATCTGCTGGGCGCCGCCACGCACGAGTTCCGGATGGAACAGGCTGAGCAGAAGAACCTTCATCGCTCAGAAATCCTCAAGATCAATGTCAGTCGCCGCCGAAGGGGCAGCAAAATGGCGATTGGTCGGGTTCGGTCCCAGCAGGTCAGGGCTGACGAAATCACCCCAGCGCCGCGAGAACAGCCAGCGGTTCACCGCCGAACCCCCCTCATGCGGCGGTAGGCGCGTCGACCCGCGGCCTTCAAGATGCCACAGCCGCACATCGCGCAGCCAGGCCGGCACCCCGTTCTCCAGGCTCTTGAGGCACAAATCGGCGTCCTCGTAGTGCCCGAACACGAAATCCTCGGTGAAGCCGCCCAGCCGCTCGTACCAGCCGCGCTCGGAGGAGATGAACGCCCCCGTCACCGCCGGCACCGGCCGCGATTGCACGAACGCGGTGCCCTCCGGCGGCGCGCCCTTACCGTAGTGCTCCACCCGCAACAGCCGCCGGCGATGAAACTTGCCGTCCAATGTCGAGATCGCATCATCGGCCTCGAAGAACATGCCGCCATGCATCAGCGAACCATCGTCATAGTAAAGCGGCGCGCCGAACAGCTTCGCGCCCGGACCGCCAGCGTCGATAATCGCGGTATGCTTCGCCGCCCACGCCGGATCGCGCGGGAATACATCGGGGTTGACGTTCATCACCCGATCGCTGCGCATCACGGATGCCGCGATATTGTTTGCCGCCCCGAATCCGGCATTGCCCGGCAGAACCATGATGGTCTGGCTCACGCCATACACCGAGCTGCCGATCTTGGCCTCGCGCAGCAACGTCTCGCCCAGCTCAGGACTATTGGACACGTAGATGAACTCGTAGTCCTCGATCCCCGGCAGCCCGGAATACAACGCGTTCTGCACATGCAGATACTCGGGCTTGCCATACAGCGCGACAATGATCGAACCCCGATAGCTCCGCCCGCGCGGCCCGAACCGCTCCACAAACGGGTTGGCCACAATCCGCCGCGTGATCGCGCGATTGAACGCGATGATCTGCTCGCCCACCCCGCCATCGAGGCAGGCAATCCGCGCGGTGCCGGGATTGCCGTGAAAATCCGCCTCCGCCAACCGCGTCAGCATCACATTGCGCAGCCCGATCTCGTCCATCGGGATGCACTTCGCCTGCGCCTGCAGTTGCGCGCCATTCTCCAACCACGCCTGGACGACACAAACCCCTGAATTGACCAGCGTTTCGTCGGAGTGGAGAAATCCTATAAACCCAAACCGATGGACAATCGGCTTGCCCAGCGCGTTTTCCACGTCCCCGCGGCGCAGCCGGATCAGCACCGAGTCATCCATCGACACGCGCCAGCTGGCGTTGCCGATGCGCAGCAGCTTCAGCGGCGCCGCGCTGTCATCCACCCATCCGACAATGAACACCCCGCCGGTGGGCGTCGCGATGATCGCCTCGACGATGAACGGGATTTCCGAAGTCGGGCCCACCTCGGTTGCCGCGGTGGCCATCGGCCGCAGAATACGGTTGCGCGGCTCGGCCGGCGTGCCCGGCAGTGCCCGTCCCTCGGTAAAGCCATGGCGCGAGTAGTGCTGATAGCCCGACTCGAATTCGCCGCGGCGGATCGAATCCGCCACGTCCGGGTTCAACCGCAGATAGCCCCGCTCGTCGAAACTGGCCTCGTCAAGCAGCCGCTCAGCGTCCTGGCTCTGCCCCGCGGCACCAGCGCCAGGCGGTGCGGCCGACGCCATTTCCGCCAAAATCTGCGCGACTTCGTCGCTCATGCGCAACCCTCTCTCATCGCGAAGGGCGATGACAGCCCATAACAGGCCGTCACCCTACCCCCGCCGGCACCCTTGCCGCCCGCCCCCAAAAGAAACGCCCGAGGGATCAGATGGTCTCCCGGTCCTCGAACAGGTTGAACCCGGCGTATGGCAGCCGGCCCTCACGGAACCCGGCGACCTCATAATGCTCCTGCGGCGATACGTACACCTTCTTGTTGATCGCATCATGCACGTCGGGATGGGCCTCAAGGTACCAAACCGGGTCAACCACGATATTGCGCGGCATCCGGTGCTCGAAATAGCCGAATCGCGCATAGTGATGGCCCGCGCTGCTCACCGCGCCCGACCGTATGGCTTCCTTGATGTCCGGGTACGTCATCAGGTACCACTCCTCATCGACCGGAACATCGACCAGGCGGCGAGCCATCAGTTCGAAAAACAACCACTGATCAACAGCGATGTAGCCCGTGCGGGTCGACGGCACCACCATCTTGCGGCCAAGCAGCGAGCCGTAGATCGGCAACTGCAGGTCCTGCTCCGCGATATTCTTAACTCCAGACATCGATTTTCACCATCTCTCGCCGTTGATCGTGCAGATAGACTTCGGAAAGGAATAACCCAACAGTACACACGAACGTGTAAAAATTTGGCTATAAACTCCCCCAGAACTTCCACCCCTCTTAGCACAGCGATGGAGCAACGCCAGCGCCGAAATGCCGCCCGTGCGCCGTCATCGCGCATCCATTTGCCGTCCGGCCGCAGCCATGGTGAATTCCCCCGCCACGGCATCCGAGGAGCCCGCCCATGTCCAGACCAACCCGCTGGTTCGAGGATGTCACTGCCGGTGACATAGCCGAGTTCGGTGAACATCTGATGACCGAGGCCGATGTCATCGCCTTCGCCACCGCCTACGATCCGCAGCCCTTCCACATCGATGCCGACGCCGCCCAGGACAGCATCTTCGGCGGCCTCATCGCCAGCGGCTGGCACACCGGTTCGGTGGTCATGCGCATGATGGTGGATCACTACCTCACCCCCGAAAGCAGCCTCGGCTCCCCCGGCGTCGATGAAATCCGCTGGATCGTCCCCGTCCGTCCCGGCGACCGCCTGCGCGTGCGCATCACCGTGCTCAGCACCGTGCCCTCCCGCAGCAAGCCCGATCGCGGCATCGTCCACTCCCTCACCGAAGTCCTCAACCAGAAGGACCAGGTCGTGATGACCCTCAAGGGCATGGGCATGATCCGCCGCCGCCCGATGGCGGCCTGAACCATGCGCGCATACATGCAGCGTCTGCTCGCCGAAGGCCGCGTCCGCGTCATTGACCGCGAGGTCTCCGGCCAGCACGAACTCGCCGCCGTCACCGCCCGCGCCCAGAAGGAAGGTGACGCCCCCCTCCTGTTCAACCGCGTCGCCGGCTCCACCCATCCGGTGATGACCAACGTCTTCGGCAGCCGTCCCCGCCTGCTCGAAATGATCGGCGGCACCCCCGGCACCAGCTTCTGCCGCCGCTGGGTGGAACTCATGGCCACCCCCGTCATCGCCCCCATCGATGTCGACGAGCCCGCCGGCCTGGTCGATCTCAAACTCACCGACCTCCCCCAGCTTACCTACTTCGAGCGGGATGGCGGCCCCTACCTCACCGCCGGCGTGTTTCTCGCCAACGAGCCCGATACCGGCGTGCCCAACCTCTCCTTCCACCGCGCCCAGATCATCTCGGACACCGAACTGCGCATCCGCCTCGGCGCCTCCCACCATCTCACCCAATACCAGACCAAGGCCGAATCCCGCGGCGAGGCCCTCCCCGCCGCCATCCTGCTCGGCCCGCCGCCCTCCCTCGTGCTCGCCGCCGCCGCCCCCATCGCCTACGACGAAAGCGAAATGGAGGTCGCCGGCCGCATCCAGGGCACGCCGCTGCGCATGCGCCGCTGCCGCACCATCCCGCTCTCCGTCCCCGCCGACACCGAGATCGTGATCGAGGGCCGCATCCTCCCCGATATCCGCCGCCCCGAGGGCCCATTCGGCGAGTTCATGGGCTTCTACGTGCCGGTCGGGGACAACCATGTCTTCGAAATCACCGCCATCGTCGGCCGCGCGGACGCCTGGTTCCACGGCCTGATCTGCGGCTCCCCCGAGGACATGCGCCTGCTCGAACTCTCCGTCGCCACCCGCGTCTATCAGGCCCTCAAGGCCGCGAGCCTGCGCGGCATCATCGATGTCGCCTGCGCGCCGATGGTGATGAGCACCGTGGTGCAGATCGAGCAGATGTACGAAGGCCACGCCCGCCAGGCGATGCTCACCGCCATGGGCGCCAACCATGACTGGAGCAAGACCGTCTTCGTGGTCGATGATGACGTCGACATCAACGATTTCAACGATGTCTGGTGGGCCTACCTCACCCGCGGCCGCGCCGACACCCGCGCCCTCATCGTGCCCGACACCCCCGGTTTCTACCGGGACCCCAAAAAGGACTACTTCGGCCGCCTCGGCATTGACGCCACCGTGCCCTTCGGCCGCCGCGAGGAATTCCTGCGCAAACGCATCCCCGGCATCGCCGACATCAACCTGCGGGACTATTTCGCCTGAGCGCCGCCCAGTTCCAGTCCCTCCTGGTCAACATGCTCGAACAGGGAGTCCTGTTCGGGTTCCTCGGCCTCGGCGTGCTGCTCACCTTCCGCTTCTTCCGCTTCCCGGACCTCACCGCCGAGGGCAGCTACCCCCTCGGCGGCGCGGTGGCGGCCACGTTCCTGGTCGCTGATGTTCACCCGGCGCTCGCCACCCTCGCCGGTGCCGCCGCCGGCGCCCTGGCCGGCATCATCACCGCCCTCGTCCACACCAAGCTGCGCGTCAACAACATCGTCGCCGGCATCATCGTGATGACCGCGCTCTACACCGTGAACCTGCGGGTGATGGGCCGCGCCAACATCTCCCTGCTCCGCGCCCACACCTTGTTCGACCGCGCCGAACCCTTCTTCCCCCACTGGCCCACCGCCTGGGTGGTCATCACCGTCACCACCATCCTCCTCGCCGCCATCGCCCTCCTGCTCGCCCTCTTCCTGCGCTCCAACCTCGGCTTGGCCGTGCGCGCCACCGGCGAGAATCCCGCGATGATCCAGGGTCTCGGCGTCGATATCGACCGCACCAAGATCATCGGCCTCGCCCTCTCCAACGCCCTCATCGCCCTCTCCGGCGCCCTCGTCGCCCAGGACCACGGCTTCGCCGACATCGGCATGGGCACCGGCATCCTGGTCACCGGCGCCGCCGCGGTGATGATCGGCGAAGCCATCTATGGGGACGGCGGCATCGCCCGCTGGATCGCCGCCACCATCACCGGCGTGCTGCTCTACCGCCTCCTCGTCGCCCTCGCGCTGCGCGTCGGCTTCGAGCCGGTGGACCTCAAGCTCGTCACCGCGGCCCTCCTCCTCGCCGCCCTCGCCCTCCCCCGCCTGTGGAAACGCGCATGAGCGCCGCCCTCGAACTGCGTGACCTCGCCAAAGCCTTCGCCGAGGTCCGCGCGCTGGACGGCATCACCCTCGCCCTCGCCCCCGGCGAATTCGTCACCGTCATCGGCTCCAACGGCGCCGGCAAATCCTCCCTCCTCAAAGCCATCACCGGCCACCTCACCCCCGATCGCGGAACCATCCTGCTCAACGGCGCCGATATCACCCGCGCGCCCATCCACCGCCGCGCCACCCGCATTAGCCGCATCGCGCAGGACCCGCAGGAGAGCAGTTGCGCCAGCATGACCATCGCCGAAAACCTCGCCATGGCCGCCCTGCGCGGCCATCCCCGTGGCCTCGGCCGTGCCGTCACCCCGCAACGCCGCACCCGCTTCCGCGACCTGCTGGCCGAAACCGGCCTCGGCCTGCAGGACCGTCTCGATACCCGCATGGCCACCCTCTCCGGCGGCCAACGTCAGGCCGTCGCCCTGCTGATGGCCACCATCGCCAACCCCGGCGTCCTCCTGCTCGACGAACACCTCGCCGCCCTCGATCCCCGCGCCGCCGCCCTGGTGATGGCCCTCACCGCCGCCCGCGTCACCCAGGATCGCCTCACCACCCTGATGATCACCCACGACATGCAGGCCGCCATCACCTGGGGCTCCCGCCTGATCATGATGCACGCCGGCCGCATCGTGCTTGACGTGTCCGGCACCGAAAAAGCCGCCCTCACCATTCCCGGCCTGGTCGAACGCTTCCACGCCGTCAGCGGCACCATCCTGGCCGACGATCGCGCCTTGTTGACGCCGTGAACCCCCATGAACACTATGCCGGCCTGATCCGGAGGGCGTTATGATCCGTCGCACATTGCTTGGCCTGCTCACGCTGACCCTCGCCGCCCCGGCCTGGGCGCAATCCCCCACGCCCGGCCGCACCTACCACGTCGGCTTCTCGCAAATCGTCGATCACCCGGCCCTCAACGCCACCCGCCAGGGCTTCATCGATGGCCTGAAGGAAGCCGGCTTCATCGAGGGCAAGAACCTCAAGTTCGACTATCTCAACGCCCAGGGGGACGTGGCGAACGCCCGCAACATCGCCGAGAAGTTCGTCGCCGACAAAGTCGACCTCATCGCCGCCTGCACCACCCCCAACGCCCAGGCCGCCATCCGGCTGACCAAGGGCACCAACATGCCCGTCGCCTTCGGCTGCGTCACCAACCCGGTCGAATCCGGCGTGCTCACCCGCATCGACCAGCCCACCGGCACCAACGTCACCGGCATCTACGGCATCCCCCCCGTCACCAAGATGTGGGACCTGCTGATGGAACTGCACCCCAAGGCCAAGATGGTCGGCACCATCTACAACCCCGCCGAAAGCAACTCGCTGGCCCTCAACGAGGCCAACAAGGCCGAAGCCAAGCGCCGCGGCGTCGCCTGGGCCGAAATCCAGATATCCTCCTCCGCCGAAATTCTCGCCGCCGCCCGTGCCCTCGCCGAGCGTGCCGACTGCCTGCTGATGCCGCAGGACAACACCGTCGCCTCCGCGTTCGATGCCATCGTCGTCGCCGCGCGTGACAACAAACTCCCGCTGTTCTCCTACGATACCAGCGCCGTCGAACGCGGCGCCCTCGCGGCCTACGCCCAGAACCAGCGCCAGGCCGGGCTCGACTGGGCCCACGAAGTCGCCGTCCCCGTCCTGCTCGGGCAGAACCCCGGCACCCTCGCCCCGGTTGCCTACAAGGCCTTCAACCTGCTGCTGAACAAGGCCGCCGCCACCGCCGCCGGTATCACCCTGCCGCCCGAACTCATGAAGGCCGCCGTCAAGGTGTGGGACGAATAGGCCCACTTGGAACCAATCTGGGACTTCGCCCAGCGAACCTACGCCGCACCCGGCTTCGCCGAAGCCGCCCTGCGCCTGCAGGACAACCACGGCGCCGATGTCTGCGTCCTGCTCTGGCTGCTCTGGCGTGACGCCCAGGGCTGCCCCGCCACCCCCGAGGAAATCGACCAGGTCGAACCCCTCATCGGCCCCTGGCGCCGCGCCGTCATCGAACCCCTGCGCACCGCCCGCCGCGCCATGAAAAACATCCCCGGCGCCGAAACCCTCCGCGCCCGCGTCCAATCCCTTGAAATCGAGGCCGAACGCACCGCGCTCGAACGCCTGGCCACCATCACCCCCGCCAGCGCCTGACCGTCCCCACCTCGATATCGAACAAATCCAGCACCCGGCCCACCGTGTGGTCCACCATCTCATCGATACTCGCCGGCCGCGCATAAAACGCCGGCACCGGCGGCGCCACGATCGCCCCCATCTCCGACAACTGCACCATCGTGCGCAAATGCCCGGTGTGCAGCGGCGTCTCCCGCACCATCAACACCAGCCGCCGCCGCTCCTTCAACATCACATCCGCAGCCCTGGTCAACAAACTCGACGTCACCCCCGTCGCAATCTCCGACATGCTCCGCATCGAACACGGCGCCACAATCATCCCGCGCGTGCGAAACGACCCACTCGATATTGTCGCCCCAATATCCCCGATTGCATGAACCACCGTCGCTAGTTCCCGCACCGCGGCAACCTTCATGTCCAACTCATGCGCAATCGTCACCTCGGCCGATCGCGACATCACCAAATGAGTCGCAACCCCAACCTCCCGCAAAACCTCCAGCAGCCGAACCCCAAACACCACCCCCGAAGCCCCGCTGATGCCCACCACCATCGGCGCCGTCATGCCGGGAAGACCTGGGGTGAGGCAGGGAAGGCAAGCAAGGCCAGGGCTCGGCCCCTGGTGGGGTCGAGGGGCAAAGCCCCCGCCTTGCCTTCCTTCCCGCCGCGCCCCGGATCTCCCGTCATCACGCCGCCGGTGCGTGGAGGACGTCATCGAGCGCTTGGCGGAGGCGGGTGGTGAGTTCCGTGATTTCCTCGGGTTTGATGATGAGTGGCGGGGCCATGACGATGCTTTCGCCGATGGGGCGGGTGAGCACGCCACGTTCGATGCCGGCTTCATAGGTGGCCTGGCCGAGCCCGCCCATTTTCATGCCGGTATCGGCAGCGGTATGGCCTTCGCGACGGAGTTGGACGGCACCGGCGAGGCCACAGTGGCGAATGGAGCCGACCAAGGGGTGATCGGTGAGGCTTTCCAGCGCCGCCTGCCACAGCGGCATGATGCGGCGCACGTGGCCGACGATATCGCGCTTTTCGAAAATCTCGATAGTCTTGAGCGCCACGGCCGCGGCCACCGGGTGCGCATGATAGGTGCCGGCATGGGCGAGCCACCCATCGGCCTTGCTGCCGGCGATCATGCGGTCGTGGAAATCCGGGGACATGATGATGGCGGAAATCGGCTGATAGGCACTGGAGAGTCCCTTGGCCGAGGTAATGCAGTCCGGCTGGATGGCGAAGGTCTCGGAGCCCCACATGTTGCCGGTGCGCCCGAACCCGGTCACTACTTCGTCGGCAAAAAGCTGGATACCGAATTCATCGAGCACCGCCTTGATGGCGGGGAAGTATCCGGCCGGCGGCGGCAGCATCCCGGCCGAGACGGATACCGGCTCAGCGATCATCGCTGCCACCGTCTCGGGCCCGGCGGCGATGATCGCCGCACGCAATTCCTCGGCGAGCCTCGCGGTGTAGCCCGCCTCGCTCTCCCCCGGTAGCCCCGCCATCGGCCAGGCGGGCTGGCTGACATACACATGGTCAACCGTGGGAATGCCGAAGCTCTCCTGCAACGCGGCGCTCCCGCCGAGCCCGGTGGTGAGTGCCGTGCCACCATGATAGCTGCCGCGTCGCGAGATGATCTTGCGGCGCGCCTTCGCCCCGGTATGGCCGTTGCCGTACCACATGAACTTGATCAGGCTGTCATTCGCCTCCGATCCGGTGGTGGCGAAGGCGATCCGCGCGTTCTTGATCGGCGCAATCGCCGCCAGCCGGTCCGCCAGTTCCAGCACCACCGGCACCGTGCGATGCGCGCCCGAGGGATACATCGGCAGCGCCCGCATCTGCCGCGTCGCCGCCTCGATCAGTTCCGCGTCATTGTAACCGAGCGCCACGCAGTAGAACGAGGACACCGCCTCGATATACTCCCGCCCGCGCTCGTCGCTGACGAACACCCCGCGCCCCCCGGTGAGCACCAGCGGCCGCTCGCGGCGCAACCGGTCGAGATCGGAGAAACCCAGCACCAGGGTATCGTTGCGATAGTTGCCCACAGCGGCATGATCAGGCATCGGAGCCTCCCTCACGGATCGGGGGATGCTAGAGCGCGCCCCGCCGCAAGGCCATGGCGAACTACACCGAAACCCACACTCCGCCGTCCTCGCGCGCCACCCCGTCATCGCGCAGCTTGTGCAGATGCGCGAGTACCGAGCGCTCCGCCGCCGGCCGCAACGCCGGCTTGAGATCGACATACAGCGCCAGCACCAGCTCCCCCGGCGTCTGCGGCCCGGCCGACAGCGCATTGCCGATCGCAGCCTCCCGTTGCAGGCGATGCTGCAACAGGAAATTCCCGTAGCGTGCCGGGTCGGGAATCCCCGGCCCATGCCCGGGGAGATACAGCGCATCCTCCCGCGCCAGCATCCGCCGCAGCGAGGCGAAATACTGCGTCATGTTCCCCTGCGGCGGCGAGACGATCGACGTCGACCAGGACATGATGTGGTCCGCCGTCAGCACCACCCCGTCCCGCGCGAAACACAAATGGTCCGCCGCGTGGCCAGGCGTGTAGAGCGCCGTCCACCCCGCCACCACATCGTTGTCATGCAACGGAATATCCGGCGTGAAAACCGGTGTGGCGGACGCGAAATACCCATATGTCGGCGCCCCGGTGGCGGCCTTCAGCGCCGGCAACCCGTCGATATGATCGGGATGGGTATGGCTCACCACGATGCGCTTCACCCGCCCGCCGGTCGCCTTCAGGATCGCCACCAGGTGCGATTCGCTATCCG
This sequence comes from uncultured Rhodospirillales bacterium, assembly GCA_903845065.1. Classification (GTDB taxonomy): domain Bacteria; phylum Pseudomonadota; class Alphaproteobacteria; order Acetobacterales; family Acetobacteraceae; genus CAIYPH01. The sequence goes on from CAIMWH010000063.1 coordinate 42,525, forward strand.
GCCCCGGGTCCAGCACCGCGAATCCATCCCCCTCGTCGATGAGGTAGGTATTGGTGCCCCAATAGGTGAACCCACCCGGATTGGGCGCCACGATCCGCGAAATCCCCGGCGCCGCCGGCAGCACATCGCCGCGAACCGGCTCAGCCTCGCTATAGAAACTCATGCGGCCCTCTTTTCCAGACGGTGGCGACGTTGCTCTCCATGCAGAGAGTACAACCCCGCCAGCGCAATCACCACCGCCCCCTGCACCGCCGCCAGATGCGGCATTTCGTCGAAGATCAGCCACCCCAGCGTCACCGCCCACAGCATCGACGAATAATCGAACGGCCCCAACGCGGACACCGGCGCCAGCGCATAGGCCCGCGCGTTCATCATCTGCGCCACCCCGGTGAGCACCCCGAGCGCCAGCAACGCCAGCAACGCCGGCATCGGCATCCCGGGGATCGGCACCCAGATCAGCATCAGAAACCCGACCGGGATGTGCATGAGCAGCAGCGAGAACGCCAGGCATTCCGGCGTTTCGGTGGTGGACAACTGCCGCGTCATCAACCGCGCGAACGCCGAGCACACCACCCCCGCCAGCAGCAGCGCCAGCGCCGGGCTCCACAAATCCCCGCCCGGCCGCAGCATGATCAGCACGCCGGCGAACCCCAGCAGCGTCGCGACAATGCGCCGCCAGTCCAGCCGCTCCCCGATCAGCACCACCGCGAACAACGTCGCCAACAGCGGCGTGGTGAACCCCACCGCGTACGAATCGGCCAATGTCATCGAGGCCCAGGAGGCGAACCACGTCACCCCCACCACCGCCTGCAACAGGCTGCGCGCCACCACCATCTGCCAGCGCACCGGCCGCAACCGCGCCAGCCCCGCCCGCCCGTTGCGCGCCGTGATCAGCAACACCGTGCCCGAGCCGATAAACCCGCGAAACAGGATCGCGCTCGTCAGCCCCGCCATCGGCAACGCGAATTTCACCGCCACATCGCTGAACGTCATGATGAAATAGCAGGCGGTGATCAGCACGATGCCGCGCACCGTATCGGCCCCATTGTCACGCAATGCGCGGGGCACCGCCCGCGTCGCCGCCATGCTGACCGACATATCCACCCTCGCCCGGAATCCCCTCGCGATCCTGCCCCCGTTCCGTGGCGAAATCGTGCCACCTTCGTTTGCGTTTTCCGAATGGCCGCCATGTTCTTCCCCCGCCCGCTGTGGCAAAGAGCCTCAATGGAAGCCGCCGAATACGCCCTGATGGACCAGGCCGAGAGCCGCATGTGGTGGTACCGCGCGCTGCACACCCGCCTCGCCGCCGCCCTCGCGGATATCGACGGCCCCGTTCTCGATGCCGGCTGCGGCACCGGCGGCCTGCTCGCCACATTGCCGCGTGCCTGCTTCGGCCTCGAATACTTCGAACCCGCCGCCCATCTCGCCGCCGCCAAATCCGGCGCCAGCATCTGCGTCGGCAGCATCAACGCCCTGCCTTACGCCGACAGCAGCTTCGCCGCCGCCGTCAGCGCCGACGTGCTGTGCCACGCCGCGGTCGACCCAGCCATCGCCCTCGCCGAACTCCACCGCGTCCTCCGCCCCGGCGGCCGCCTCGTGCTCAACCTGCCCGCCTACCAGTGGCTCCTCGCGGCGCACGATCTGCGCGTCCACAACGCCCGCCGCTTCACCGCCACCGCCGCCCGCGCCCTGCTCGCCGCGGCCGGCTTCACCGCCATCCGAACCCGCTACTGGAACAGCCTGCTGCTGCCGCTGATGATCCTCCAGCGCAAAATTCTCGCCCGCCGCCACAATGCGGCCTCCGATGTCGCCGCCTTTTCGCCATGGCTTGACGCCACATTGCATGGCATCACCCGGCTCGAACGCCACCTCCCCGCGCTGCCCTTCGGCGGCTCGGTACTGGTGACCGCCACCCGACCAGGCACCACGCCATGACCCAGGACCCCGAAATGCCCCCGGCCAGCCTCGCCACCGCCCACCCCGTCCCGAGTTTCGGCCTCTCCATCGTCGTGCCGGTCTATCGCGGCGCCACCACCGTGGGCTCCCTGGTCAAGGCGCTGTCCGAACTGCGCCCGGAAGGCGGCCTCGAAGTCATCCTGGTGAATGACGGTAGCCCCGACAACTCGGCCGAGGTCTGCGCCGACATCGTGCGCACCGCGACCATCCCGGTCACCTACGTCGAGCACATGCGCAACTACGGCGAGCACAACGCGGTGATGACCGGCCTGCGCCAGATGCGCGGCCGCTACGTCATCACCATGGATGATGACCTGCAAAACCCGCCCGAGGAAGTCACCCGCCTCTACGATCACGCCCGGAGCGGCAACTGGGATGTCGTCTACACCCGCTATGCCGAGAAAAAGCATGCCTTGTGGCGCAACATCGGCAGCCGCTTCGCCAACAAGGTGGCGGACTGGCTGCTCGACAAGCCGCCCGGCCTCTACCTCTCCTCGTTCCGCTGCATGTCCGCCGCCGTTGTCCGCAACGTCACCCGCTACCGCGGCCCCTACCCCTATATCGACGGGCTGATCATGCAGATCACCCAACGCATCGACAGCATAGAGGTCCGCCACCTGCCCCGCGCCGAGGGCCGTTCCAACTACACCCTGCGCCGCCTCATCCGCCTGTGGCTCAACCTCGCCACCTCGTTCTCCCTCGCCCCCCTGCGCATGGCGATGCTGGCCGGCGCCACCATGGCGGTGCTCGGCACCATCGGCGCGGTGTTCACCATCATCGAGGCGCTGTTCAGCACCACCACCCCCTCCGGCTGGGCCTCCACCATGACGGCCATCCTGCTGGTCTCCGGCGTGCAATCCATGGTGCTCGGCGTGATGGGCGAATACATCGGCCGCACGTTCCTCTCAGCCAACGGCAAGCCGCAAGGCACCATCCGCCACGTCGCCCGCTCCGTCGATGCCGCCACCCGGTCCGACGTCGCATGAGCTTCCACTGGATCATCCTGACCATCGCCATCGCCACCTCGATGGCCGGCCAGACCCTGCTGAAAGGCGGCGCCGGCGCCGGCACCTTCCTCCAACAACTGCTCGATTGGCGCACCATCTGCGGCCTCACCCTCTACGGCGGCGCCGCCCTGCTGTACATCATCGCCCTGCGCAAAATCCCGATGTCGGTCGCTCTGCCCAGCACCGCCATCAGCTACGTCGCCGCCGCCCTCATCGGACACTTCACCTTCGGCGAACCCCTGACGATCCAACACCTCGCCGCCCTCGGGCTGATCAGCGCCGGCGTGGTGATGCTCGCGCTGACCTGATCGAGGCTACCGCCGCAGGTGGCATGCCACCATGTGGCCATCCTCGCGCCGCTCCAGCGCCGGCGCCGCCGTCTTGCAATGCGGCACCGCGATCGGGCAGCGGGTATGGAAATGGCACCCCGACGGCGGATTGATCGGTGTCGGCACATCGCCCTGCAACACGATCCGCTTGCGCTTCACCTTGGGGTCCGGGATCGGAACCGCCGACAGCAGCGCCTCCGTATAGGGATGCAGCGGGTTGTCATAAAGCTGCCGCGCCGAGGCAACCTCCACCACCCGCCCGAGATACATAACCGCCACCCGATCGCTGATGTGCTCCACCACCGACAAGTCATGCGCGATGAACAGATAGGTAAGGTCAAACTTCTCCTGCAGATCCTCCAGCAGGTTGATCACTTGCGCCTGCACGGACACATCGAGCGCCGAAACCGGCTCGTCGCACACGATCAGCTTCGGCTCCACCGCCAGCGCCCGCGCAATCCCGATCCGCTGCCGCTGCCCGCCCGAGAACTCATGCGGATAGCGCCGCATGTGATCCGCCCGCAGCCCCACCGTTTCCAGCAGGTCCACCACCCGCGCCTCGATATCCTGCCGATAGCGCGCGATCCCGTGGATAATCAGCGCCTCGCCGATAATGGTGCCCACGGTGTGGCGCGGATTGAGCGAGGCGTAGGGGTCCTGGAAAATAATCTGCAAATCCCGCCGCACCGAGCGCATCGCCTGCTCATCAAGCGCCGTGATGTCCTTGCCCTGGAACCACACCTCCCCCGACGTCGGCTCGATCAAGCGCAGAATGCAGCGCCCGGTGGTGGACTTGCCGCAGCCCGACTCCCCCACCAGCCCCAGCGTCTCGCCGGCCGCGATATCGAGCGAAACCCCATCCACCGCATGAACCCGCGCAACCTCGCGCCCCATCATCCCGCCCGTAATGGGGAAATGCTTCTTCAGCCCACGAACCGACAGCAACGCCTTGGAATCGCTCATAGCACGCACGCCGCCTTGTGGCCGGGCGCAACCTCGCGCAACGGCGGTTCCACCTTCCGGCAGGTCTCCACCGCAAACCCGCAACGCGCCGCGAACCGGCAGCCCTCCGGCGGATTGAGCAGGTTGGGCACCGTGCCCGGGATCTGCTCCAGCCGCCGCCGCACCGTCGCGCTCGCATCCACCCGCGGGATCGAGCGGATCAGCCCCTGCGTGTACGGATGGCGCGGATGGGCGAACAGGTCTTCCACCGTCGCCTCCTCCACCACCTTGCCGGCATACATCACCACCACCCGCTGCGCCGTTTCGGCCACCACCCCCATGGCGTGGGTGATCAGCATGATGGCCATGCCGAACCGCTCCTTCATCTCCACCAGCAGTTCCAGGATCTGCGCCTGGATGGTGACGTCGAGCGCCGTCGTCGGTTCATCGGCGATCAGCAGCTTCGGCTTGCACGCCAGCGCCAGCGCAATCATCACCCGCTGCCGCATGCCGCCCGAAAACTGGTGCGGATAGTCGTGCACCCGCCGCTCCGGGTTGGAAATCTGCACCAGGCGCAGCATCGCCACCGCCTCGTCCAACGCCGCCTTGCGTGACAACCCCTCATGCGTGCGCAGGGACTCCGCGATCTGCTGCCCGACCGGATACACCGGGTTCAGCGACGTCATCGGTTCCTGGAACACCATGGCGATTTCGCGCGCCCGTATCTTGTCCATCTCGGCGGGCGGCAACGGGATCAAGTCCCGTCCACGCCACAGGATCTGCCCGCCGGCGAACTGCCCGGGCGGCATGTCGATCAGCTTCAGCACGCTGCGCGCGGTCACCGTCTTGCCGCACCCGCTCTCGCCCACCACCGCCAGCGTCTCGCCGGCGCCGATGGACATGCTCACCCCATCCACCGCCCGCACCAGGCCGTCCTCGGTGCGAAACCAGGTCTTGAGATCACGAATATCAAGCAATGGATCGGCCATGCGCCCTCACAGCACCCGGCGCGGATCGAGCGCATCGCGCAGTCCGTCGCCGATGAAATTGATCGAGAGCACGGCAATGAACATCGCCGAACCAGGAAACAGCGACCAGTAGGCGGCGACGTCGAGATAGTCCTTGGCGTCGAACAGCACCCGCCCCCAGGTGGGAATATCGGGCGGAAACCCGAGCCCGAGGAATGACAGCGTCGATTCCGCGATGATCGCATTGGCGACGTCGATGGTCCCCGCGACAATCACCGGCCCCAGCGCATTGGGCAGGATATGGTGCACCACCAGCCGCGCTCGCGAGGCGCCCAGCGCCCGCGCCGCCTCGACGAACTCCTTCTCCCGCAGCGACAAGAACTGCGCCCGCACCAGTCGCGCCACCGGCATCCAGCGCAGACCGCCGATCACCAGCACGATGAGCACGAACACCCCGCCCTCCGGCCCCAGCACCGCCTTCAGCCCATCGCGGAACAAGTAGATGATCAGCAGCAGCAATGGCAGTTGCGGCAAGGACAGGAACAAGTCGGCCAGCCACATCAGCGCCGCATCCACCCGCCCGCGGGACATCCCGGCCGTAGCCCCCACCAGCACACCCACCACCATCGCGACGATCATCGCCACCAGCCCCACGGCGAGCGAAATCCGCCCGCCATAGATCAGCCGCGCCAGGATATCCTGCCCCAGATCATCCGTTCCGAACGGATGCGCGAACGATGGCGGCTTGAGCTGCGCCGAGAAGTCGATGTCATTGATCGCCACCGGCCACACCACCGGCCCGATGATGACAGCCAGCACCACCACCCCCAGCGCCACGAGGCTGGCCACGGCGAGGCGATGTTTGCGGAACCGCCGCCACGCATCCCGCGCCGGCGAAAACGCCGGGGCGGCACGAACAGCGGGGCCCGCGCTAGCGGAGGGCGATGCGGGGGTCGAGCCAGCCATACAATACGTCTGCAATCAGGTTGAAGAGAACCACAAGACAGGAGAACACGAAGGTCACGCCCATGATCACCGGCGTGTCATTGGCAAGCATTGCTGAAATCAGCAGCGAACCGATCCCCGGCACCCGGAAAATCTGCTCCGTCACGATGGCGCCGCCGAACACGATCGGCATCTGCAACGCCACCAGCGTCACCACCGGGATCAGCGCATTGCGCACCACGTGCAGCACCAGCACCTTGCGCTCGCCGATCCCCTTCGATCGCGCGGTGGTGACGTAGTCGAGCTTGATCACCTCCAGCACCGAGGAGCGCACGTAGCGCACCAGCGAAGCGCCCTGGAACAACCCCAGCACCGTCACCGGCATGATGGATTGTCGGACATACTCCCACAGCCACGGCCAGCCGGAGCCGCGGATTTCCGTGGTGAACACGAACGGCAGCCAGTTCAACTGCACGCTGAACACCAGGATCAGCAACAACCCGGTGAAAAACGTCGGCAGTGAAAACCCGATGAAGGCGAAGGTGTTGGCGATCTGGTCGAACAACGAATACGGCTTGGCCGCCGCCAGCACGCCCACCGGGATGGCAATCATGATCGCCAGCACCTGGGACGCCCCGATCACCGCCATCGTCGTTGGCAGCCGCTGCAGGATCAGCGTGTCGACGTTCACCCGGCTGACGAAGGAGAACCCCCAGTCGCCCTGCAACATCGCGAACAGCCAGCGCACGTAGCGAATCCAGATCGGATCATCGAGACCGAACTTGGCCCGCAGCGCCAGGCGCACCTCGGGTGGCACATTCGGATTGGTCACCAACTCGCCGAACGGGTCACCCGGTGCCAGCGCCAGCACAACGAACAGCACCAGGCTGATGCCGAACAGGCTGGGAATGGCGATCAACAAGCGGCGAAGCAGAAAGTCGCGGGACAACCGGGTCTCCAGGCAAAAGGATCAGCGGGCGCGGCAATCCACCGCGCCCGCTATCGGGAATGGCAGTGCTAGACGTCCATGAACCAGTTATGCAGGTCCCAGAAATTGCTGTCCCACCCGCTCGGGTTGACCTGCAACTTGGCCGCCACCGCCGAAACGCCGGAGCGCGCGATCACCGGGATCACCACCCGATCGTTCACCACCATGTCGTTGAGCTTCATGTGCATCGAGGCGCGCTTGATCGGGTCAAGTTCGTCCTCGGCCTTGAAGTAGAGTTCGTCCCATTCCTTGCTGCGCCAGCGCGTGATGTTGCGCCCCTGCCACTTGTTCTCCTTCTGGGACACTTCACGGGACAAGAAGGACTGCATCCACACCCCCGGATCAGGGAAGGACGGCCCGGTCGTATACATCTGCAGGTCGCAGTAGAAATGCGGGTAGGTATCGGGGTTCGCCACATCCGACGAGAAGAACACCGACGCCGTGACAGACTTGATCTCGATCTCGATGCCCGCCTTCTGGCACGCCTGCTTCACGATCGCCTGCGTCTTCTGGCGCGGCTGGTTGATCGAGGTCTGGAAGACGTATTTGAGCTTCTTGCCGCCCTTCTCGCGAATGCCGTCGGCACCCTTCTTCCAGCCCGCCTTCTCCAGCAGGTCGATCGCCTTGTCGATATTGAACTCGTAGCTGGTCGCCTTGGAGCGGAACTTCTCCGGGTTGTGCAGGTAGTTGGCCGCGGCCACCCCGGTGCGCCCGTAGATGTATTTCTGCACCGAATCCCGGTCCACCAGCAACGCCAGCGCATCGCGCACCGCCTTGTCGGAGAGCGTCGGATGCACCGTCTTGATGCTCGCCCGCTCGCCGTCCACCTCGGTCCAGGGGTCCGTCGTGTTGATCTGGATATGCTCCATCGAGCCGGACAGGTTGATGTGCACCCGCCCCTTGCCGCCCTTTTCGAGCCGCAGCAGTACCTCGTCCTCAACCTGCATGTTCCAGGCGAAATCATACTCGCCGGTCTGCAACACCGCCCGCGCCGCCGAAACCGCGTCCCCGCCGCCCTTCATCTCGATGGAGTCAAAATAGGGCCGGTTGGGCATGTGGTAGTTCGGGTTGATCACCCCGGTCACCAGGTCGCCCGGCTTGAATTCCTTGAACAGGTACGGCCCGGTGCCCACCGGCTTCAGGTTGGTCGGCGCCTCGCGGGACTTGGCGCCCATGAACGGCTCGAACAAATGCTTCGGCACGATCATCCCGTTCACGCCGACGAACGCATCGGCCCAGAACGGCTTCGGGCTATCGAACAGCACCCGCACCGTGAAGTCGTCGACCTTCTCGACCTTCACATCCTTGTAGCTGCCCGACGTCACCGCCGCCGTCGCCGGATCGCGCGAGAACGCCCAGGTGAACACCGCGTCATCGGCGGTGAGCGGCTGGCCATCATGCCACTTCACGCCCTGCTTGATCCTCCAGGTGACCGATTTGCCATCCGCCGCCAGCCCGCCGTTCTCCCGCGTCGGGATTTCGGTCGCCAGCACCGGCACCAGGTTCCCCTCGGGGTCCCACCCGGCCAGCGGCTCATAGAACAGCCGCGAGCCGTCCTGGTCCTTGGTCCCGGTCGCGAAGTGCGGGTTCAGCAGGGTCGGACCCTGCCACCACAGCACCTTCAACGGGCCGCCGCCGCCCCGCTTGGTGGGCTTGTAGACCGACTTGGTCTGCGCCTGCGCCACCCCGCCGAGCGACAGCAACTGGGTGGCGAACGGCGCCGCGAGCCCGGCCATCATCATCCGCCGCACGAAACCACGGCGCGAAAGGCGTCCCTTGCGCACGCGGCCGATCAAACCCCGGAGTTCACCTTCGTCCATCAAAGCCCCCTGCAAGCGATGTGTGCAGCGCCCATCTGACGTGTGATGCGCTGGCAACAAGTCTTGTATGCCCCGACAGCAGACCGCGCCTTGCACCCTCCCGTCAATGTCTCTTTGACGCATGCGGTGAAAATCGTCTGATTTCTGATTGTAACTCCCGGCCCCCGGAACCCGGCCCGCCTCCCTTGACACGCAACCCTGCCGCGGCGTCGACTACCGGCCTATTCGCCGCCATGCCTCGTGGCCCGGCGAGCACCAACGACAAGGAGATCGCGCATGGATTTCATCGAGTCATGGTTCGGCATCGCGCCCGACGGCGGTGACGGTTCGCTCGAAGTGCTGTGGGTGGTGGCGATTGTCATCGCCGCGGTGGCCATCTTCGCCCGCCGCCGCATCATGGCGAAGCTGTCGTCCTGGTCGTCCGGCCGCCTCTAGTCGGCCCAACCTAGTCGGCGGCCACGTCCGGCAACATCTCCGCCAGCATTACGGCGCCATTCCACTCCTGCAGGATGGCGACCGCGGCATCACGCGCATCCGCGCTGCCCATTACCACCACATGCGGCCGCAGCATGCGGATCATCTCGTCTGCCGCGTCGTTGGTATCCACGATCACCAGGTCGACCGACGGCAGGCTGGCCAGCCGCGCCGCCCGCACCGCCTCGGTCTGATGCGGCCGCGAATCCCCCTTCGCCCGCCGCACCGCCGCATCACCCTGCACCGCCACGATCAACCGGTCGCACGCGCCATGCGCCTGCTCGATCAAATGCACATGCCCCGGCTTCAACGGATCGAACGCGCCATCGGTATAGCCGATCCGCCATGCGCTCCGCCGCCAGCGTTCCGCCAGCCGCGCCGCCACTTCCCGTGACACGATTTTCCGCAGCGCCCCGGCATGAGGCGAAATTGCTGCCAGCAGATCACTCTCCCGCACCACCGAGGTGCCGATCTTGCCCACCACCACACCGGCCGCGATGTTGGCCAACCGCGTCGCCATCCGCAGGCTGAGCCCGGCCGCCAGCCCGGCCCCGAGCGTCGCCAGCGCCGTATCGCCGGTGCCCGCGATATCGAACACTTCCGCCGATTCGGCCGGGAAATGCTGCGTCCCGTCGCTGTCCACCAGCGTCATCCCGTCCTCGCCCCGGGTCACCAGCACGGCGCCGAAGCCATGCCGATCGCGCAGCACCGCCGCCGCGGCCGACACCACCGCATCACCATCCGTCGGCATCCCGGTCGCCGCCGCGAGGTCCCGCGCGGCCGCCATCACCACATTGGCCCCGGCATAGCGGTGGTAATCCGCCGCATGCACATCCGCCACCACCCGCCGCCCCGCCGCCTGCGCCGCCGCGATGATCTGCGACGGCACATCGCCAGCCAGCACGCCCTTGCGATAGTCTGACAAAATCACCACCGAGGTCGCGCCGATCGCATCGCGCGCGATCTTCATCATCCGGTCCACCAGCTTGGGATGGATCGGCCGCCCATCTTCCCGGTCAGCCCGCATGATCTGGTGCCCCTGCACCGCGCGTCCCTGGGCGATAAAGCGCGTCTTCAGCGTCGTCACCCGCCGCCCCTGCACCAGCAGCCACGGCTCCACGCCCGACTGACTGCCGATCAACCCGGTCAAATCCCCGCCGGCCTCGTCATCCCCCACGATCGAGACGAACGCCACCGCCGCCCGCAGCGCCGCCAGGTTGCGCACCACATTGGCAGCCCCCCCCGGCACCGCCAACTCGTTCTCCACCTTCAGCACCGGCACCGGCGCCTCGGGGCTGATCCGATCGACCGCCCCATACACGTAGCGATCCAGCATCGCATCGCCGATGACGAGAACCTGCGAGTTCGCCAGACGGCGAACGGCGGCGGAGAGTTCGGCGATGGCGGCTTCGGCCGCAGTCTCGGGGCTCATGATCCACGCCCGTAGCGAAGCATTGCCCGGCTGGCAAGCAGGCGTTCAGCCCACCAGGAAATCCACGCTGTCTTCCTCCAGCACCGCGCAGGTCAAATCGCCGCCCAGCACCGCCCCGGTGTCGATCCCGATCCGGTGCGGCAACACCATCGGCTCCCGCGCCGGCGTATGCCCATGCACCGCCACCGCCGGCAGTTCACCGCGGTATGACAGGAACGGCTCGCGGATCCACAGCATGTCCTCGCGGCTCTGCTCGTACAGCGCCACCCCCGGCCGCAGCCCGGCATGCACGAAAACATACCCGCCCACCCGGTGCGCAATGCCAAGCCCGCGCATCAGCCCAAGCTGCACCGGCGGTATCCCCGCCTCCCACACCGCCGGCGGATCGCGCCACGACAGCCCCCAACTCGCCAGCGTCTCCCCACCGCCATTGGCCAGCCAGTGCTGCGCATCCGCCCGATCATTGGAGGCCAGCGCCCGCAACAACATATCTTCGTGATTGCCCATCAGATTGGCCACCGTCAGCCCCGGCGCCACCGGGGCGGCCAGCCGCGCCAGCACCCCCGCCGAATTCGGCCCGCGATCGATGTAGTCCCCCAGATGCACCAGCAGCGGATGCGCCACCGGCCGCGCCGCCAGGTCCGCGATGATGGCGGCATGCATCGCCGCCAGCCGATCGTCACAGCCGTGCACGTCGCCGATCGCATAAACCCGAATACCGGCCGCCAAACTGGCCGGCGCTAACTGCGCGGTAACCATAACGCCGCAGCCTAGCGGCACGATCCTCCGGGCGCGAGTGCCAGCCCGCGGACAGGATCGGCGGAGACCAAAAAATGGACCATCTGCCGGAAAATCCGGGGTGCCCGCCATGAGTGGCCGGCTTGCCTCACTGCCGTCCGCGCGCGGTGAACCGTCGGCCGAGTTCATGCCTGGCGAACGCCAACTGCTGGAAGCCGCCCGCCGCGCCACCCAGCCGGCCGGCGCCGCCCTCATGATCGCCTTCAGCCAGTTCCCCGCCCCCGGCCCCCGCCAGCATCACCGCCGCGTTGCCCGTGCCCTCCTCGATGACGCCGCCCAGCGCCATGGCGGCCAGGTCTACGGCATGCGCAACAGTGACATCGTGCTGCTCTGCCCCGCCGCCGCCCTGCGCGCCCCGGCCACCAGCCGCGCCAACACCCAATCCCTCGAAACCCTCCCCGAACTCCTCACCCGCCTGCTGCGCCCCGAAGCCGCCGACGGCTTTGCCCCCCTCGCCATCTGGCCGCTGCCCGAAGCGCGGGACCGCTTACTCGCCTACACCACCGAGCGCCTCGCCGATGGCGGCCTCACCCCGCTGGACCGCGCGGTGGCCCAGGCCGAAACTCCACTCGGCCTCACCGCCGCCGCCGAGGCACGCCTGCTGCCCGATCTCCTGCAACGCCAGACCGCGGTGCAAATCGGCGGCACCCCGCGCCTGCGCCCGCTCTTCCGCGAAATCACCTACGCCACCGCCGCCCTGCAGGCCGAAGCCGGCGCCGACCCGCTCGAAAGCGACCCCTTCCTGCTCCGCCACTTCGCCACCCGCCTGGAGGAGCGTGTCCTCACCGCGCTGCCCGCCGAAGTCGGCCGCCGCGGCGCGCTCGATCTCGCCCAGGGGCCCCGCCTGCACATCAACCTCGCCCCGGAATCCGTCACCACGGACGCCTTTGCCACCCTGGTCGCCATCTGCCGCACCCGCCGCGTCGGTCTCGGCGTCGAAATCGCCCTCGTCGATGCCGCCGCCGATCCCGAGAGTTTCGCCGCCGCCCGCACCATCCTCGCCGCCAGCGGCGTTACCTGCGTGATCGACCAGGTCTCCCTGCTCGCCCTGCGCCTCTCCCGCCCCGCCGCCCTCGGTCCCGATCTCGTCAAGCTCGAATGGGCACCGCGCTTCGCCCACCTCACCACCGCCGAACTGCGGGACGTCGAAACCGCCTTCGCCGAAATCACTCCCGCCCGCGTCATCCTCGCCGGCGCCGACAGCGAGGCCGCCCTGCAATGGGGCCTGATGCGCGGCATCCACCGCTTCCAGGGCCGCCATGTCGACGCCATGCTCGCCGCCAGCCGCATCGCCGGCTGCCCCGAGGCCGCCGCCTGCACCCTGCGTCAATGCATCGAGCGCGCCAGCGCCGTCGCCCTCGGCGGCCGCGTCGGCTGCCGCAACACTCCCCTGCTCGACGCCGGGGCCCCCGCATGACCGCCGCCCTCGCCCGCCGGGACATGCCCGACGAAGTCACCCGCCAGGGCAGCCCGGAGGATGCCCGCCGTCTCGCCACCCTGGTGCGCGAATGCGGCACCGCCGGCATCGGCCGCGCCGTCCTCCTCCTCCGCCTCTCCCAACTCCCCGAAGGCCGCACCCGCCCGCACCACCTCCAACTCGCGCGGGACGCCCTGCTGCCCCTCACCGGCGCCGCCCGCGCGCAACTCTTCCACCTCCCCAACCAGGATCACGTCGTGGTCTGGCGCGGCGAAACCCCCGCCTTGCGCGCCAGCCTCGACACCCTGCGCCACCTGTTCTCCGATGACCCCAGCTTCGGGCCGGACCCGATGGCCATCGCCAGCGTCCTCGCCCTCCCGGATGACGCCGCCCTGCTCCACCACGTCATCGCCGAAAGCCTGCGCCCCCGCACCCCGCCGCCCCCGCCGCGCGGCGCCGGCCAACCGCTCGATCCGCCCACCTTGCTCGCCCTCGAACGCGCCATCGCCCAGGCCGACATGAGCCGCTTCGCCCGCCGCGAACCGATCTGCCGCGCCGGGCTCGAAGGCTTCCGCCTCGCCTGGGAACGCCGCTACCTGTCCGACAGCGAACTCTTCGACACCATCCTGCCCGACCGCGCGCCCCGCGCCGACCTCTGGCTCTTCCGCCGCCTCACCCGCACCCTCGATCGCCGCATGCTGAGCCTCCTCGCCGCCACCGAGGAACTGCGCGGCGTGCCCCCCTTCAGCATCAATCTCAACGTCGCCAGCCTGCTCGGCCCGGAATTCCTCCGCTTCGATGCCAACCTCCCCGCCGCCTTGCGCGGCCAGGTCGTCCTCAACCTCCACCCCGAGGACATCCTGACCGACCTCGCCAGCTTCTGCTTCGCCCGCGATTTCGCCGCCGCCCGCGGCTACCGCCTGCTGCTGCACGATGTCGGCCTCACCCAGCTCGCCCTCCTTCCCCCCACCCGCCTCGGGTTCGATTGCGTGCAACTCCGCTTCACCGCGCCGCTCACCGCCGAAGTCCTGCCGCCCGACATCGATCCGGAAACCGTCATCCTCGGCCAGGCCGACGATACCGCCGCCCTCTCCTGGGGCCGCTCCCAGGGCATCGGCCTCTATCAGGGCCGCATCGCACGGCTGCCCCACCGGTCCGGCCGATAGACCGCCGCATCCGCCCAACCTATACGGCCCCTCCAGCGGACCGGAGCACGAGGACAGGATGGACGCGATCACCGTCGAGGCGTTGACCAAGCGCTACGGCGATACCCTCGCCGTCGACAACATCGCCTTCGCCGTCGCCCCCGGCGCCACCATCGGCCTGCTCGGCGGCAACGGGGCCGGCAAGACCACCACCATTTCCATGCTGCTCGGCCTCCTCGTCCCCACCGCCGGGCGCATCACCGTGCTCGGGCATGACATGGCGACCGACCGTTTCGCCGCCCTCGCCCGGATGAACTTCTCCTCCCCCTACGTCGCCCTGCCGCACCGCCTTACCGTCGGCGAAAACCTCCGCGTCTACGCCCACCTCTACAACATCCGCCACACCGAACGCCGCATCGCCGAACTCGCCGACCAACTGAACCTCGGCGCCCTGCTCAACCGCCCCGCCGGCGAACTCTCCGCCGGCCAGAAAACCCGCGTCGCTTTGGCCAAGTCCCTCATCAACCGGCCGGATGTCCTGCTGCTCGATGAACCCACCGCCAGCCTCGATCCTGACACCGGGGACCTCGTGCGCACCTGGCTCGAGCGCTACCGGGCGGAAAGCGGCTGCGCCATCCTGCTCGCCAGCCACAACATGGCCGAGGTCGAACGCCTGTGTGACCATGTGCTGATGATGAAGCAGGGCCGCATCGTCGATCGCGGCAGCCCCGCGGACCTGCTGGAGCGCTACGGCCGCGATACCCTGGAAGCCGTCTTCCTCGATATCGCCCGCGGCACCGGAGAGGCGGCATGATCCCCGCCGGCCGCCGCATCTGGGGCCTGATGTACCGCCACATCGCCCTCTATCGCCGCTCATGGCCCCGCCTGCTCGAACTGGCCTACTGGCCGACTTTGCAGATGTGCATCTGGGGCTTCACCGCCAGCTTCTTCGCCGGGCGCACCGGCTCCGCCGCCGCCGTCACCATCGGCGGGCTGCTCGGCGCCGTGCTGCTGTGGGAAGTTGCCCTGCGCAGCCAGATGGGGGTGGCGATCTCCTTCCTCGAGGAAATCTGGTCCCGCAACCTCGGCCACGTGTTCGTCAGCCCGCTGCGCCCGTGGGAGCTGGTCGCCGCGCTCATCGCCATGTCAATCTTGCGCACCCTGGCCGGCGTGCTGCCCGCCGTGCTGCTGGCCTGGCTGCTCTACGCCTTCAACATGTTCAGCCTCGGCCCGGCACTGATCCTGTTCACCATCAACCTGATGGTGATGGGCTGGTGGGTCTCCCTCGGCGTGGTCAGCCTCATCCTGCGCCACGGTGCCGGCGCGGAAGCGCTCGCCTGGTCCGTGCTGTTCGGCATCACCCCGTTCGCCGCGGTGTTCTACCCGGTGAGCATCCTGCCGCCCTACCTCCAGCCCGTCGCCCTCGCCCTGCCCGCCGCCCATGTGTTCGAAGGCATGCGCGCCGTGCTCGCCGGCAGCGCCTTTCCGTGGGGCGAACTCGCAGCCGCCAGCGGGCTAAATCTGCTGTGGCTCGCCGCCGCCACCCTGCTCTTCGCCCGCCAGTTCCACGCCGCCCGCGTCCGCGGCGCCCTCCTCTCCATCGGGGAATGACCATGACCCATACCGGCACCCACACCAGCTTCTGGCTGATCCGCCACGCCCTCGTCGAGGAAAACGCCCGGGCGATGCTCTACGGCACCATGGATGTCGAACTCTGCCCACACAGCCTGGAATCCGAACGCCCCACCTACGCCGCCCTCGCCCGCCGCCTGCCCCGCCCGGCCGACTGGATCGTCACGCCGCTCTCCCGCACCCGCCGCACCGCCGAAGCCATCTTCGCCGCCGGCTACCCCGGGGCCGAATGGCGCGTCGAGCCCGACCTCATCGAGCAGGACCTCGGGGAATGGCAGGGCCTGGCCCACGCCGAACTCCCCGCCCGCCTCACTTTGCCCGCCCACCCGTTCTGGCCCCATGCCGGCCAGGAATTGCCGCCCGGCGGCGAGAGCATGGGCGAAGTGGTGCTGCGCGTCGGCGCCACCCTCGAACGCCTCGCCCGCGCCCACCCCGGCGAAGACCTCGTGGTGGTCAGCCACGGCGGCGCCATCCGCGCCGCCATCGCCCACGCGCTGGGAATTGGCCCGGACAATGCGCTGCATCTGTCCATCCACAACCTCTCCCTCACCCGCCTCGAACGCCACCGCGACGGCTGGCGCGCGGTCTGCGTCAACGAAACCGTTGGTGCCTGAGAATCTTCGCCAGACATGAACATTTGGTTGGGAAACGTCGTCAGGCTTGCTTGACAACTTATTACCGCCGCAGTGTGCCCACATAGCGTGAGCCGGCCCGATTCGCGTGCCCGCGCACTGGTTCCAGCCGCGCTGGCCGCTGCCCAACTGGCCCTTCCCCGGGAGACTCCTGATGATCCGCATTCTTTTCGCTGCCCTGCTCGCCCTCGTCCCCTTCGCCGCCCAGGCGCAAACCGAGCAGCAAACCCTGGTCGACCGCTCCACCCTCGTCGTGCAGGAAATGCTCGGCGACCAGAACGCCACTGACGCGCGCAACCTGCTGAAGCGGTCCAAGGGTGCCATGGTGTGCCCGCGCATCTTCAAGGCCGGCTTCTTCGTCGGCGGCCAGGGCGGCGGCTGCGTGCTGGTTGGCCGCGGGCCGGACGGCAAATGGTCGTCCCCCGCCTTCTACAGCATGGGCAGCGCCAGCGTCGGCCTGCAGATCGGCGTCCAGGATGCCGAGATGATCTTCATCGTGCTGACCGAAAAAGGCCTCCAGGCCCTGCTCGACAGCCAGTTCAAATTCGGTGCGGACGCCTCCGTGGCCGTCGCCTCCATCGGCGCCGGCGTCTCGGGCTCCACCACCGCGGCACTGCGCGCCGACATCGTCTCCTTCGCCCAGGCGCGCGGCCTGTTCGCCGGCATCTCGCTCGAAGGCAGCCTGCTGTCCAACAAGTCCGACTGGAACACCGCCTATTACGGCAAGCCCATCGGTGCCCAGCAGCTCGTCATCGGCCAGGAAGGCCAGAACCAGGGCGCGGCCCCGTTGCAGGAAATGCTGGCCCGCTACGCGCAATAGAGGTCGCTGTAGCCCTGCGGGCCCGGCTTCGCTAGTTTGGGCCCAATGGATGCCGCCCCGCCGTTCTGGAAGATCAAAGCCCTCGACGAGATGAGTCGCGAGGAATGGGAATCCCTGTGTGACGGCTGCGGCCGCTGCTGCCTCCACAAGCTGCGCTACGAACCGGTCAAGAGCGGCGGCACCGGCGACCTCGCCTTCACCAACGTCGCCTGCCGCCTGCTCAACCTCGAAACCGCCCAATGCTCCGACTACACCAACCGGCGCCGCAAGGTGCCGGATTGCGTGCATTTGACGCCCGCCGACCTCAAGGAGATCGACTGGCTGCCTCCAAGCTGCGGCTACCGCCTGGTTGCCCAGGGCAAGGACCTCGCCTGGTGGCATCCGCTGGTCTCCGGCGACCCCACCACCGTCCATACCGCCGGCGTCTCCGTCCAGGGCCGCGTCATCAGCGAGAAAAAGGCCGGCTTGCTCGAACACCATCTTGCCGACTGGCCCGGGAAAATGCCCCGGCCGCGCCGGCCAAAACCGAAACAGGAAGAAGTCTGATGCTGAAGGATGCCATCTACGGCGGCGTGAACGCGGCGGTGCTCACCGCCATGAACCCCGACCTCTCCGTCGACCTCGATCGCATGGCCGCGCACAGCAAGTGGCTGCTCGCCAACGGCTGCAACGGCCTCGGCGTGCTCGGCACCACCGGGGAGGCCAACTCGATGGGCATCTCGGAGCGCCTGTCCATCATGGAAGGGCTGACCCAGCGCGGCATCCCCGGCCGCGTGATGATGCCCGGCACCGGCACCACCAACATCCCCGACACCGTGCTGCTCACCCGCCGCGCCGAGGAACTCGGCTGCCGCGGCGCCCTGCTGCTGCCGCCGTTCTTCTACAAGAACCCTTCCGATGACGGCCTGTTCGCCTATTTCTCCGAGGTGATCCAGCGCGTCGGCGGCGACATCAAGTTCTACCTCTACCACTTCCCCGCCCAATCAGCGGTGCCCTTCGGCATCGACCTCATTGGCCGCCTGCTGAAGGCCTATCCGGGCAAGGTGAAGGGCATCAAGGACAGCTCGGGCGATTTCGCCAACACCAAATCCTACGCCGACCACTTCGCCAAGGACGGCTTCGAGGTGTTCTGCGGCGATGACGGCGCGCTGCACTCCCTGCTGAACGCGGGCGGCGCCGGCTGCATCACGGCCGCCGCCAACGTCGGCTGCGCGGTGAGCCAGATCGTCTATTCCAACTGGAACAACGCCGTCGGCGCCGATGCCCAGGTGACGCTCGCCGCCATCCGCAAGGCCGTCGTCTCCGCGCCGCTGATCCCCGGCCTCAAAGCCCTGGTCGCCCGCAACACCGGCAACCCCGCCTGGCACAACATCCGCCCGCCGCACCTGGCCCTCGGCGCCGAAGCCCAGGCGAAGCTGTTCGCCAATTTCGACGCCTGCGGCGTGGCCCTCGCCGCGGCGGCCTGAACCGTTAGGGGTGGCCCACCAACCCTCCTTGTGGGACCGTTTTGCCGCCGCCATCCGTCCGGCGGCGCGCAAACCGGTCCGCAAGGCTGCCCCGCCACCCGCCCCCCTGTCTGAAATCCTCCCCCTCCCCGGCGGCCCCACCCGCGTCGAATGGCGCCGCAGCGCCCGCGCCCGGCGCATCAGCCTGCGCATTGATCCCAAGGGCGGCGCGGTGGTGATCACCCTGCCCACCCGTGCCGCCCGCCAATCCGGCATGGCCCTCCTGATGGACAACGCCGCCTGGGTGTCCGAACGCCTCGCCGCTCTGCCCGGCCAGATCGCCTTCGAACACGGCGCCGAAGTGCCGCTGCACGGCATCGCCCACCGCATCCACCACATCGGCGGCCGCGGCGGCGTCTGGCTCGAAGGCCGGCAAATCAACGTCACCGGAGACCCCGCCTTCCTCGCCCGCCGCGTCACCGATTTCCTGCGCGCCACCGCGCGGGACCGCCTGGCTGCCCTCGCCCTCGAGAAATCCGCCCTCGCCGGCGTCCGCCCCAAGCGCGTCTCGGTCAAAGACACCCGCTCGCGCTGGGGCAGTTGCGCCGCCGACCGCTCGCTCGCCTTCTCCTGGCGCCTCATTCTCGCCCCGGAGTTCGTGCAGGATTACGTCGCTGCCCACGAGGTCGCCCATTTGCGCCACATGAACCATGGTCCGCAATTCTGGGCCCTGGTGGGCGAACTCACCCCGCATACGGATGCGGCAATGCAATGGCTGCGGTCCGAGGGGCCGCGCCTGTTAAGGATTGGATCATGAACGGATTACGCGCGGTGCTCGCCGCCGCCGATACCGCGGCCCGCTGGCACGCCGAGCAGCGTCGCAAGGGCGAGGCCCAGGAGCCCTACATCAACCACCTGCTGGAAGTCGCCCACCTCGTCGCCGAAGCCACTGACGGTCGTGACCCCGACCTCATCATCGCCGCCCTGCTGCATGATGCCATCGAGGACTCCGGCATCTCGGAAGCCGAAATCGCCGACACCTTCGGTGCCGATGTCGCCGCCCTCGTCGTCGCCGTCACCGACGACAAGTCCCTCCCCAAGGCCGAGCGCAAGCGCCTGCAGATCGCCCATGCCCCCACCAAGCCCGAGCGCGCCAAGATCCTCAAACTGGCCGACAAAACCAGCAACCTGCGCGCCATGGCCAAAAGTCCGCCGGCCAATTGGAGCCACGAACGCCGCGCCGAATACATCGCCTGGGCCCGCGCCGTGGTCGCCGGCGTGCGCGGCACCAACGCCTGGCTCGAAGCGGTATTCGATGACGCCGCGGCCGAAGCCGATCGGGCGCTCGCCGCCGCCTAGCCCTTCAACCCCGTCAGCGCCATGTTCTCGATAATCCGCCGGCGCAGCAGAATGAACACGATCAGCATCGGCACCACGCTCACCACCGAACCGGCCATCAGCTTGCCGGTATCGGCGCTGAAGCGGAACTGAAACGCCGTCAGCCCCAGTTCCATGTTGAACAGCATCTGGTCGTTGGCCACCAGCAGCGGCCAGATGAAAATGCCCCAGCCCTGGATAAAGGCGAAAATCCCCACCGCCGACAACGCGTTGCCGGACAACGGCGCGATCACCCGCGCCATGATCCACCACTCGCCGGCTCCATCCACCCGCCCGGCCTCCATCAACTCGGTCGGGATGGCGGAACTGACGTGCTGGCGCATCAGGAAAATGCCGAACGCCATGAACAGATAGGGCAGGATGATGCCCTGGTAGGTGTTCACCCATTCGATATCCACCAGTTGGATATACAACGGGATCATATACGCCTCGAACGGCACAATCGCGGTCGCCAGCACCATCCCGAACAGCAAGCCCCGCCCGGGAAACTGGTATTTCCCGAACACCGTCCCCGCCACCAGCGAGGTGACGATCACCGAAACCGTGCTCACCACAGCGATCAGCACCGAGTTCAGGAAAAACCGCGCGAACGGCGCCGTTTCGAACGCCCCGCTGAAATTCTCGAACGACCACTCCTTCGGCAGAAAAACCGGCGGCCAGATCGCGATCTCGGCGGCCGATTTGAACGCCGTCACCAGCATCCACAGCATCGGCAACACCATCAACAGCCCGCCCGTCATCAACACGACATGGCAGGCCACCAACCCGATCCGGCGGCCGAGCGAGCGCTTGCGTGCCATCTCAGCCCTCCTTCACCTTGTCTTCCCGCACCAGCGAGAACTGCACCACCGTCAATCCCAGCACGATCAGCGTCAGGATCACCGCCTCCGCCGAGGCATATCCCATGCGGAAGAACTGGAACCCGTTGGTATAGATATCGAACACCAGCATCCGCACCGCCTGCCCGGGCGCCGACTGGGAGCCCAGCGTCATCACATAAACCTGGGTGAACACGTTGTACGCAGCGATTGTGGACGTCACCAGAACATACAGCAGGATCGGCCGCAGCAACGGCAATGTAATCCGCCAGAACCTCTGCCAGTCCGACGCCCCGTCCAGGCTCGCCGCCTCCATGTATTCAAGCGGGATATTGCGGATGCCCACCAGGAACAACACCATGTTGTATCCCAGCACCTTCCACACCCCCATCACCACCAGCGCCCACAGCGCGATGTCCGGATCGGTGAGCCACGGCACCGAGGGCAGCCCCACCAACGAGAACCCGTAGTTCAGAATCCCGTAGTTGTAGTCATAGATCCACTTCCACGCGATCGACACCGGCACCATCGGCGTAATCACCGGCAAGAAGTACACTGTTTGATAGAACGCCGACAACCGTGACTTCCGGCTCAAAAACACCGCCAGCGGCAACGCGATGGCCGTGCTCAGCAGCACCGTCGAAAACGAGTAGATCGTGGTGTTCTTCAACGCCAGGATGAAGTTCTCGTCGTCGAGCAGCCCGAGGTAATTGTCGAACCCCACGAACGGCCGGCGCGGACTGATGAGGTTCCACTTGTAGAAACTCAGCAGAAAGCTGAAGCCGATCGGGATGATCCGCACATACAGGAACAATGCCACGATCGGCAGCAACGCCACGTAGCAGAACAACATGATGCGCCTGCGACGGAAAAACCGCCGCAGGGCCGTTGCATCGAACACCGGGATCAGGTGCCGTAGAGGTCGTTCTGCTTCAAAATCTGGTCCGTCTGCGCCGCCGCCGTCTTGATGAACGCCGCCAGCTTGGCCGGGTCCTGCATCGCCGGATCGGCATACGCACCTGGCAGCCGGTCAGCCAGCCGGGTCTCGATCTCGTTCCACGCCGCCATCACCGGCTCGGGATAGAACTGCATCCCCTCCGCCGGCGCGACGAACTCCTTGTACTGCGGAATTTCCTTCAACAGCGGCGACCAATCCACATCCGACCGCGCCGCCACCCAACCCGACATCTGGGTCAGCGCCACGCTGGCTTCCTTGCTCGACAGGAACACCATGAAATCATACGCGGCATCGATGTTCTTCGATTTCGCATTCACCCACAGCCCGTTGTGCTGCAACAGCGTCTTGTGCGGCCCGCTGCCCCAGGCCGGCATCGGCGCCACGCCGTAATCGAGCGTCGGGTTCTGCTTCTTGATCTCCCCGATCACCCACGCCTCGCGCATCAGCATCGCGGTATTAGCAGCCACGAAGGCGGCCGAGTCATGCTGCACCTTGGGGTCGTCCACCTTCTCCACCTGCACCGCATCGACGTAGTATTTCAATGCGTTGCGCCCGGCGTCGTTGTCATAGCCCTGGTGGAATTTGCCCTTCCCGTTCGGCACGATCAGCGTGCCGCCGGCCGGCTCCAGGATGAAGCGGAACTTCTCCGCGATCCCGCTGCCCTGGCCGGACAGTCGCAGGCTCATGCCCGAGCGGATCATCTTGCCGGAAGCATCGAACTTGGTGAGTTTCTTGGCGAACGCCATCTTCTCCTGGAACGTGTTCGGCGGCCCGGCGAGCCCAGCCTCCTTGAACATCGTCTTGTTCCAGAACATCGCCGGCGTGCTGAACAGCATCGGCAGCCCGTAGGTCTTGCCCTCGGTGGTGAACTGCTCAACGCTTGATTTCCGATAGGCGCCACTCTTCAGCAGCCCATCGACGGACGCCGGATTGGGCTTCACCAGGCCGGCCTCGATAAAGGTGATCCCCAGGATCTGCCCCACGTCGAACACATCGGGCCCGGTTCCGGTCGGCACCGCGGCGGCCAGTTTTTGCTCATGTTCGCGCAGCGAGGTGCTGAACACCGTCACCTTGGTGCCCTTGGCCTTCGTATAGGCCTCGCCGATCGCCTTGTACCACGGCTCCAGTTCAGGATACCCGGTCCATACCGCCAGCGTCACATCCGCGGCAGCCGCCGGCCCGCCGGCCATTGCCGCGGCCCCCGCCCCTGCCGCCAACTGAAGTGCGCCGCGCCGTCCGATCGTGGTGTTGCTCATGTCGGTCCCCCCGAAAGTTCAAGCTTACGCCGTGAATTTTCCTTTGCGCAACCACGCCGCCGCGCCGGCCGCCGCAGGCCCCGCGTCGGCTACTGGATACAACAGATGTTGCGAGTTCGAACATTGCGCGCGCAAAGCAAACTCACCACCGGATGCCATCCCCGCAAGCATCCACCGCACAACAAATCCTAATATAATCTTACATACCAAACATTTATTAAATATTATCCGTATCACGCGATATTGATCATTCTATTTGATTCCGATAACAGGAAGTAACGGCGGTTCATTCCCCGCAGCACCTCGAAACCGCCCACCAGGAGCACATACCGTGACAACAGCCAGCAAACTCGGCCGCGCCGCCGCCATCGCCATGCTCGCGCTGTCCGCCGCGTTGCTGCCAGGCGCCGCCGCAACCGCATCGCCGGTCCCGCCCACCGGTAATCGCCTGGTCAACCCGAGCTTCGAAACCGGCACCCTCTCCGGCTGGACCCGCACCACCGGCGGCGCCGGCCTCAGCAACGGCTCGCTGCCCGGCAACATCGCCGCCCACGACGGCATCTGGGAATTCGCCAACGGCGGCGATACCACCGTGCTCAGCCAGACCATCACCGATATCGCCGGCACCACCTACACTTTCGGCGTCTGGGAGATGGACATCATCGGCGGTGACACCCTCTCGTTGATCTTCGATGGCAACACCATCCTCAGCACCGGCGCCCTCACCGACCAGACCGGCACCTGGACCTACTATTCCGCCCAGGTCACCGGCACCGGCTCCGATACCGTCGCCTTCAGCACCGCCGTGCCGATCGGCGTGATGCTGGTGGACGACACCAATTTCACCGCGGTCGCCACGCCCGAGCCCGCCTCGCTCGCCATCCTGGCCACCGGTCTGCTCGCCACCCTCACGCTGCGCCGCCGCCGCACCTGAACCCGCTTTCGGGGCCGCATCACGGGACAAGGCATCACGATCCCGCTTTGTGCGCCCCGCCCATGATGATTTAGCCTTTCGCACCCGCAGCATGACGCGTCATGCTGCGGCGATGGCGTTTCCCTCCTGGCTCCCCGTGCTGCTCGGCCTGCTCTCCGCCGTCGGGCCGCTCTCCACCGACATGTACCTGCCCGCCTTCCCCGCCATCGAGGCACAACTCGGCGGACGGGCGCAGATCACGCTGGCCACCTGGTTCGTCGGCCTCGCTTTCGGGCAGATGACGCAGGGCACCCTGTCGGACCGCTACGGCCGCCGGTTTCCGTTGCTGCTCGGCACCGGCCTCTTCACCATCGGCAGCATCGGCTGCGCCCTCGCGCCTGACCTCACCACGCTCGCCATCATGCGCCTGATCTGCGGCTTCGGCGGTTCGGCCGGCATGGTGATCACCCGCGCCATCGTGCGAGACCTCGCCGACGGCCACGCCGCCGCCCGCCTGATGAGCCGCCTCACCCTTATCATGGGCGCCGCCCCCATCCTCGCCCCCAGCCTCGGCGGCGTGGTGATGGCCTTCGCCGGCTGGCAGGCGATCTTCTGGATCCTCACCTTCTACGGCGCGGTATGCTGGATCGCCGTGGCGCGCTTCCTGCCCGAAACCCTGCCCGAACGCGCCCGGGTGAAACTCGGCGCCGGCGCCATCGTGGCGCGCTACGCCCATGTGCTGGGCGAACGCAGCTTCATCACCAACACCCTGATGGGCGGCTTCGCCACGGCCGGGATGTTCTCCTACCTCGGCGGCTCGCCAGGCGTGTTCATTGACCTTTTCCAGCTATCGCCTGTGCAATACGGCGCCCTGTTCGGCGTATGCGCGGCCGGCTTCATCACCGCCTCGCAGATCAACCCGCGCATCCTGCCCCGCTTCGGCGCCGGCCGGGTGATGCGCATCGCGGTCCGCATTTTCGTGCTTGCCACCGCCACCATGCTGTTTTCCGCCGTCGTCGGCCCCTGGGGGTTCCTGTCGATCGGCATCCCGGTGTTCTTCTGCATGTCCTGCCAGGGCTTCACCATGCCGAACACCGTGGTGGGCGCTCTCAGCCGCCACGCCAGCCACGCCGGCGCCGCCTCCGCCCTGATGGGCACCATCCATTTCTCCCTCGGCGCTGTCAGCGGCATGGTGGTCGGCCTGCTCACCGACGGCTCCGCCCGCCCCATGGCCGCCCTCATGTTCACCTGCGCCGTCTGCGCCGCGATCTGCGATTTGTGCCGCCCCCGCAGGCAATGATAGCGTTGGGGAAATTCCACCGAAGGAACTGGTCCCCATGAACCTGATCGTCGGCATCCCCGCCTGCTCGCGTGAGATCAGCGGCATGATCCAGCATGCCACCCCGGCCCGCTACGGCGCGGCCCTCATCGGCGGCGCCGGCGCCCTGCCCATCCTGCTCCCCCCCGTCGGCGAAGGCCTCACCGCGTTGGTTGACCGGCTCGACGGCCTCCTGCTCTCCGGCAGCCCCTCCAACGTCGAACCCCGCAACTACGGCATCGACGAAGACCTCACCCCCGGCCTGCATGATCCCCACCGGGACGCCACCACCCTGCCGCTGATCCGCGCTGCCCTCGCCCGCGGCCTGCCCATTCTCGCCATCTGCCGCGGCATCCAGGAACTCAACGTCGCCCGCGGCGGCACCCTGATCCAGAAAGTCCAGGAAGTCCCCGGCCGGCATGACCATCGCGCCATGACCGATGACGAACCCCGAACCGAACCGCTCGACTGGGACCATCTCTACCGCCACAAGCACAGCGTCACCCTCACCGGCCACATCGCCCGCACGGTCGGCGCCACCGAGATCATGGTGAACTCCCTGCACCAGCAATCCATCGACCGCCCAGGCGAAGGCGTCATCGTCGAGGGCCATGCCGATGACGGCACCATCGAGGCCGTCCGCATCGAGGGCGTCCCCGGTTTCGCCATGGGCGTGCAGTGGCACCCCGAATACCACTACGCGTCGGACGCCGCCTCCGTCGCCATTTTCCGCGCCTTCGGGGATGCCTGCCGTGCCTGGCGCCGCGGCATCAAGAAAGCAGCCTGATCCATGGACCTTTTCCTCGCCGGCAAGCACGCCCTTATCACCGGCGGTTCGAAAGGCATCGGCCGCGCCACCGCCGAACTCCTGGCCGAGGAAGGTGTTGACGTCACCCTCGTCGCGCGCGATCCCGCCGCCCTCGCCGAGGCCGCCCAGGCCGTCCGCGCCCGCCGCCAGGTCAAGGTGGTCACCATCGCCGCCGACCTCTCCCGCGAGGACGAAGTGCTGCGCGTGGCCGCCGAGGCCGGCCCGGTCGATATCCTGGTCAACAATGCCGGAGCCATCCCGCCGGGCAGCCTCGCCAGCGTGGACAACGAAACCTGGCGCAAAGCGTGGGACCTCAAGGTCTTCGGCTTCATCTCGCTCTGCCGCGCCATCTACCCCGCCATGGCCGCCCGGCATGACGGCGTGATCATCAACGTCATCGGCGCCGCTGGCGAAAGCTTCCCCGCCAACTACATCGCCGGCGCCACCGGCAACGCCGGCCTGATGGCCTTCACCCGCGCGCTCGGCAAGGCCAGCCCCGCCGACGGCATCCGCGTCGTCGGCATCAACCCGGGCGCCACCGCCACCCAACGCATGGAAATGCTGCTCCGCCGCCGCGCCCAGGACGAACTCGGCATGCCGAACGCTGGCTCGATCTCTGCCGCGGCATGTCCTTCGGCCGGCCCGGCAAGCCCGAGGAAATCGCCGCCGCGGTGGCCTTCCTCGCCAGCCCGCGTTCCGGCTACACCACCGGCACCATCCTCACCATCGCCGGCGGCTGAAGCCGGCACAAAGCGACAAGGACCCTTCCATGGCCTTCTTCGAACTCCGCCAATACACCACCTTCCCCGGCAAGATGGCCGAGTTCATCCGCCTGATGGAGGAGGAGATCATCCCCTTCCAGGTCGCCAAGGGCATGGTCATCACCGGCATGTTCCACGGCGAAACCGACGAAACCGCCTTTGTCTGGCTCCGCCGCTTCGAGAGCGAGGAACAGCGCGTCGCCCTCTACAAGGCCGTCTACGAGACCGACTTCTGGAAGAACGACATCTCCCCCAAGGTCTCCGCCCTGCTCGATCGCAAGGCCATCGTCGTCACCCGCATCGTGCCCACCGCGAAATCCACCATGCAGTAGGAGGCCCCCATGCGTTTCGGCATGAGCGGCTGCTTCCTGCCGGAAGACATGAATGACATCACGGCGCTCACCTGCAAGCGGGTGCGCCGCGCCGGCTTCAGTGGCATCGCCACCCGCTTTCGCGCCAATCACCCGCAGACCACCACGCGCACCGGCGCGCGCCACCTGAAAGCCCTGCTGGACGGGGAGGGCATCCGCCACTTCCAGGCCACCGGCTACGAGCAGAACCTGATCGCCCCCGACTCATCCGAACGCCGGAACGCGGTGCGGATCGTCCAGCACGCCATCCGCCTCGCCGGCTGGATGGGCGCCCGCGCCGTCGCCACCGGCCCCGGTTCGATGAACGAGGAGGGCCCCTGGTTCCCCCACCGCGACAACCACTCCGAGGAAGCCCGCGAACGCCTGGTACTCACGCTGCGCGAATGCGCCAAGGCCGCCGAGGACGCCGGCATCATCCTTGCCCTCGAATGCCACCAGCTCGTCACCCTGCGCACCCCCGAAATCGCCCGCGCGGTGGTCGAGGCCGTCGCCTCCCCCGTCGTGCGGATCGCCTACGACACCGCGAACTGGATCGACCTGTCCTCCATCTACGACACCGCCGCCGCCATCAACGCCCACGCCGATACCCTGGGTGACCTCATCGCCAGCGCCATCGCCAAAGACGTCTGGCTCGAAAATGCCCTCACGCTGCACGTGCAGGACGGCTACCCCGGCTTCGGCGAGGTTGACTTCGCTGCCCTGTTCCGCCGCATCGAGGCCCTCTCGCCGGACTACCCCATCATCGCCGGCGGCACGCAGACCCGCGAACTCCCCATCGTCAGCCGCCTGTTCCACAAGCTCGCCAAGGACCTCGGCATCCGCATCCTCGATAGCCACGAGGAACCCGTCGCCGCATGAACCCTCCTCCAGCGACGCCGCCTGCCGGGTGACCATCGCACCCGCGAACAACTTCAACACCCTGCGCCTGCTCGCCGCCCTCGCCGTGGTGGCGTCGCACAGCGTGCCGATCACCACCGGCTCGGACCGCGCCGAACTCATCTTCCGCCTCAGCGACGGCCAGGCCACCGGAGGGAAAATTGCCGTCGGCATCTTCTTCGTCATCAGCGGCTACCTCATCACCGGCAGCTACGCCCGCACCAACAGCCCGCTCGCCTTCACCGCCGCCCGCGCCCTGCGCCTGCTGCCTGGCCTCGCCGTGGTCCTCGCCGCCATGGCCTTCGCCATCGGCCCCGCCATCTCCAGCCTGCCCGTCCGCGCCTACTTCGCCGCCCCCGAACCCTGGTGGATGCTCCCGGCCAACCTCTCGCTCCTCGCCAACCCCGACGCGTTACCCGGCGTGTTCCAGACCACCCCGATCGCCGGCCCGGTCAATGGCTCGCTCTGGACTCTGCAATACGAGGCGCGCTGCTACCTCGCGGTCCTGCTGCTCGGCCTCTGCCGCCTGCTCAACCGATACATCGCGCTGGCCGCCCTCATCGCCTGCTGCATCGCCCAGAAGCGGTGGATCGGCGGCGAGACCATGGATTTCTATGCCGCATTCGCCGCCGGCGCCGCACTGTATCTCTGGCGCCCGCCACTCAACCTGTGGCTCGCCGCCGCCTGCGCCGCGCTCTGCCTCGCCGCCCTGTTCCTCGGCGGCTTCCGCATCGCCGCCGCCACCCTCGGCGCCTACACCATCATCGCCGGCGCCCACGCCCCCCGCCTGCCCGACCTCGCCCGTTACGGGGACCTGTCATACGGCACCTACCTCTGGGCCTTCCCGCTCCAGCAACTCGCGGTCAGCGCCCTCGGCGGCCCCTGGTGGCTGAACCTCGCCGCCAGCCTGCCACCCATACTCGCGCTGGCCTGGCTCTCCTGGCACCTTGTCGAGGCCCCAGCCCTTCGCCTCAAGCCACGCCGAACCTAGATATCCGAATCCGGGCTCGCCGCCTTGCCCCGCGCCATGTAGTCGATCAGCGCCTCATCCACCCCGGGATCGATCGCCGGCGCCTGATACTCCGCCAGCGTCCGCTTCCAGATCGCATTGGCGCGCACCACCGCATCCTGCGCCCCCTCCGCCTCCCACTGCTCCACGCTGTTGTTGTCAGCCACCGTGGAGCGGAAAAACGCCGTCTCGAAATTGGCCTGCGTATGCGCGCAGCCCAGGAAATGGCTCCCCGGACCCACCTCGCGAATGGCATCCATCGCCTGCCCGTTCTCCGACACATCCACCCCATTGGCGAACGCGTGCCACATCCCGGCCTGGTCGCAATCCATCACGAACTTCTCGTAGCTCAGCGCCAGCCCGCCTTCGAGCCACCCCGCCGCATGCAGCACGAAGTTCACGCCCCCCATCATGGTCGCGTTCATGGTGTTGGCCGACTCATACGCCGCCTGCGCATCCGGCACCTTGGACGCGCACAACCCGCCGCCCGACCGGAACGGCACCCCCAGCCGCCGGGCCAGCGCCGCCATCACGTACAGCACCAGCGAAGGCTCCGGCGTGCCAAACGTCGGCGCGCCCGACTGCATCGAGATCGACGAGGCAAAACTTCCCAAAATCACCGGCGCCCCCGGATTGACCAGCTGCGCAAACGCCATCCCCGACAACGCCTCGGCCAGCGTCACCGTACACGTCCCCACCACCGTCACCGGAGACATCGCGCCGGCGAGGATGAACGGCGTAGTCAAATTGGCCTGGTTGTTGCGCGCATAAACCTTCAGCGCCCCCAACATGGTGGCATCCCAGGTTAACGGCGAATTGGCGTTGATGAGGCTGGTCATCACCGTCTTCGGCCGCCCGGTATCCGCGTCCATCCAGTCATCGCCAAACAGGATGCGGGACATGTTGACGCTGTCCTCCGCCCGCTCCGGCGCCGTCACCGAGCCCATGTACGGCTTGTCGCTCCACCGCATATGGGCATACAGCATGTCGTAGTGCCGCTTGTTGACCGGCAGATCCACCGGCTCACAAATCGTCCCGCCGGAATGGTGCAGGAACGGCGAGGCATAGGTCAGCTTCACGAAATTGCGGAAATCCTCGATCGTCCCGTAGCGCCGCCCACCATCGAGATCGCGCACGAACGGCGAGCCATAGTTCGGCGCGAACACCGTGTTCGCCCCGCCCATCACCACCGAACGCGCCGGATTGCGGCCATGCTGCACATAGGTTCGCGGCGCGTGCTTATGCACCAACCCGCGGCACAGCCCGCGCGGGAAATGCACCCGCTCACCCCGCACATCCGCCCCGGCCCCGCGCCACAATTCCAGCGCCTCCGGATCGCCCTTGAAGTCGATCCCGACCTCCTCCAGCACCGTCTCGGCGTTGTTTTCGATCAGCGCCAGCCCCTCCTCGCTCAGCGCCTCGTACGGCAGCAGCTTGCGGGTGATGAAGGGCACGCTGTCGATCGCATGCGCCATGCGGGCAGCCCGCTTGGCACCGCGGCCGGAACGACGGGGAGCATCGGACATCAGGCGGTCTCCACTGGGGGGGACTCATGAAGCAAAGCGAAATCGCCGCTCGCCATCTGGCGCAGCACGGCGGCAATGGCGGCAAACGAACGCGCGGCTACCCGGCTTTCGTGCCGCGCCCGCAGATAGCCATGCACCAGGCCAGGCTCATTGCGAAACAACGTCGGCACGCCCGAGGCCGCCAGCAGCGCCGCGTAATCCTCGCCATCCTGCCGCAGCGGATCGATCCCCGCCGACACGATGGCGGCCGGCGCCACGCCCGACACATCGCGCGCGCATAATGGCGCAAACTCCGGATCATCCTTCGGAATCCGGTGCTCGCCCCCGGCATACAGCGCCCGATAGCCGCCCGAATGCCGCACCGGCAGCAGCGGCGCATCGAGATTGCGCTCGCCGTTGCGGAACGGATCGCCGCCGAGGCCCGGATAAATCATCACCTGCCCCACCGGCTGCGCATCGCCCAACCGCTTGAGCCGCAAGCACAACGCGGCGGTCAAATTCCCCCCCGCGCTATCCCCGCCCACAATCACCCGCCGCCCGCGCGCCAGCAGATACCGATACGCCGCCTCGGTATCATCGAGCGCCGCCGGGTAGGCATGCTCGGGCGACAGCCGGTAATCGAGCGAAACCACCTCGATCCCCGCATCGCGCGCCAGTTCCGCACACACGTCGTCATGCGATTCCAACCCGCCCACCACATACCCGCCGCCATGTAGATACAGCAGCGTCACATCGCTCTTCACGCCCTGCATCGCATAATGCCGCACCGGCATGCCGCGCTCCGGCCCACGCGCCGCGATACTGAAATCGGTGGCGACAATCCCCTCCGGCCGCGGCGCGCGAAACGCATCGCACATCCGGTTGTAGATCGCCCGGTTCTCCGCCGGCCCCGCCGCATTGGTGGTGTCCGGATAGAACGACTCCGTCCGCGCGATGAACGCCGTCACCTCCGCATCCAGCATCCGCGCTAGCACCGGGCTCGCCACCCCGCGCGGCTTGGCCACGCCGATCGCCCGCCCCGCCGCCTCCGGCCGCGCCAGTTTCGCCTGCGCATCGCGGATTGCCCGGAACCTGGCGGCAATCTCGGCCGGCGCCGCGCAAGCCCGCCCGGCCGCCATGTCCACATGCAGCAGCATATGCTCGCCCGAGGCCAGCAGCGCATCCGTCTTGCCGTGGCGAATTTCGTGGAACAACCGCACCCGCTTGTCGTCCGCATCCAGCACCAGCGTGGTGGTGTAGTACGGATCGAGCCCAGGGATTTCCTTGCGATGCACGATATGGGTCTCGGCGGTAAAGTAGCTGTGCCCCGCCGCCACGTAATCGAGGTCCACCCCCACCAGCTTCAGCAGCGCATCCGTCGCATTGGTGCACACCTGGAGGTAGCGGCTCTCCGTCATGTGCTTGTTGTAGTCCACCCAATCCGGCCCCACGATGCCATGGTGCAGCCGCAACGGCTGCGACAAGTCATCCGGCAGCGCCGCCTTGGCATGCCCGCTTGCATACAGCCGCGCCTCATACGCCGCCAGCACCGCCCCGGCGCCATAATCCTGCGTCTTCAGCGCCTGCATCACCGCCACCAGGCAGTCATCCCGCTTGCGCTCCAGCGCGCGATGATCGAGCCCGCCGGCCTGCGCGTCCGACTGCGCGGTCACCTCTTCGATCAGCGCCTCGGTCAACTCCGGCACATCCATCAACTTGGTCCACGGCAACTGCAACGCCGGGCCGAACTGCGCCATGAAATGCCGCATCCCCGCCTCGCCGCCTGCCAGCCGGTAGATCAGGAACGTCCCCATGAAGGACCAGCGCAGCCCCGCGCCATAACGAATAGCGTCATCGATCTCCTCGGTCGTCGCCACCCCATCATTGACCAGCCACAACGCCTCGCGCCACAGCGCCTCCAGCAGCCGATCGGCGATGAACCCGTCGATCTCCTTGCGCACATGCAGCGGCTTCATGCCGATGGACGCATAGAATTCCCGTGCCCGCGCAATCGTCTCGGGCGCCGTCTGCCCCCCCCCGCACACCTCCACCAGCGGCAGCAGATACACCGGATTGAATGGATGCCCCACGGTGAACCGGCCCGGATACCGCATCCCCGCCTGCAACTCGGTCGGCAACAGGCCGGAGGTGGAGGAGCATATCAACGCATCCGGCCGCGCATGCGCGTCGATCTCGTTGAGAATCCGCTGCTTCAAATCCACCCGCTCGGGGGCGGACTCCTGGATGAACTCCGCCTCCCGCACCGCCTCGGCGATACTCCCGGCAAACCGCAGCGAACCGCGATTCCCCGTCGGCGCCAGCGTCAGCCGCGCATAGGCCCGCTCGGCATTGGCGATCACCTCGCCCAGCGCCCGCTCGGCCTCCGGCGCCGGATCGAACACCACCACGTCATGCCCGTTGATCACCAGCCGCGCCGCCCAGCCGCCGCCGATCACCCCGCCGCCGATAACCGCGCAGATCATGCCGCACCGCGCAGCTTGAGCTTGCGCCGCACATCCGCCGGGCTCATCACCCGCACATTCATCCCCTCCAGGATGGTCACCGCCCGCTCCACCAGCGTCCCGTTGGTCGCCTTCTGCCCGCGCGACAGCCAGATATTGTCCTCCAGCCCCACCCGCACATTGCCCCCCGCCAGCGCCGCCATCGCCACATACGGCAACTGGTTGCGCCCGATCGAGAACGCCGAGAACACCGCCCCCGGCGGCAGGTTATGCACCAGCGACAGCAGCGTCAGCGGATCATCCGGCGCCCCGTATGGAATCCCCATGCACAACTGGATCATCACGGGATCATCGATCAACCCCTCTGACACCAGTTGCTTCGCCAGCACCAGGTGCCCGGCATCGAACACCTCGATTTCCGGACGAACCCCCAGCGCCTGCACCCGCCTCGCCATCGCCCGCAGCATCCCGGGCGTGTTGGTCATCACATAGTCGCCCTCGGCGAAATTCATCGACCCGCAATCGAGCGTGCAGATCTCCGGCAGCAGGTCGGTGACATGCACCACCCGCTCCTCGGCACCCGCCATGTCAGTGAACCGCATATCGAGCGGCAACGGCGTGTCCGCCCCGCCCAGCACCAGGTCCCCGCCCATCCCGGCGGTCAGGTTGATCACCACATCGGTATCGGATGCCCGTATCCGCTCCACCACCTCGCGATACAGCGCCGGATCGCGGGATGCCGCACCCGTCTCGGGATTGCGCACATGAATATGCGCCACCGCCGCCCCCGCCTTGGCCGCCTCGATCGCCGAAGCCGCGATCTGCGCCGGCGTGATCGGCACATGCTCCGATTTGTCGGTGGTAGCGCCGGCGCCGGTGATGGCGGCAGTGATGAAAACGTCCCAGTTCATGATCTTGTCCGTTTCAAGCGCGCAAACGCGCGTTGTCAGCATCGAAAGGCGAATCCGCGATCACCGTCGCCCGGTGCGGCACACCCAGTATCTCCACCGTCAGTTCCGAACCCACCTCCCCCAGGTCCGGCCGCACGAACGCCAGCGCGAGGGATTTCCCCAACCGCCAGCCATACCCGCCCGACGTCGTCCGCCCCACCAGCGCCCCCCCGGCATAGATCGGCTCGGACCCGCGCGCATCGGCATCCGTCACCCCATGCACCTCCAGCGTCACATACCGGTTGGCAAACCCGCGCTCGCGCCAGGCCACCAGCCCATCGCGCCCGACAAAATCCCCCTTGTCGAGCGCCACGAACCGATCAAGCCCCGATTCCAGCGCCGCATACTCGATCGACAACTCCCGCCCCACCAACCGGTAGGACTTCTCCAGCCGCAGCGAATCCATCGCCCGGATGCCAAACGGCTTCAGCTCCAGGTCCGCCCCCGCCGCCATCAGCCGGTCAAAAATGTAGTTCTGAACCTCGATCGGATGATGCAACTCCCAGCCAAGCTCGCCCACATAGTTCACCCGCAACGCCCGCGTCGTCGCCGCGCCCACATTGATGGTCCGGCCGGACAGCCACGGGAACGCCTTGTTGGACAAATCCGCATCCGTCACCCGCGCCAGCAAATCCCGCGCCCGCGGCCCGGCGATCACCAGCACCCCATGCTGCGTCGTCACCTTGCGCAGCGTCACGCTGCCATCGGCCGGCACCGCCTTGCTGAAATAGTCCCAGTCATGGCTCTCCAGCGCCCCGGCCGACACGATGTAGAACCGGTCCGCCGCCTCGCGATAGACCGTGAACTCCGTCCGCACCCCGCCCTGCGGCGTCAGGTGATAGCACAGCCCGATCCGCCCCACCTTCTGCGGCAGCCGCCCCGAAACGAACCCATCGAGCCATGCCGCCGCCCCCGGCCCCGACAACTCGAACTTGGCGAACGCGCTCATATCGAGCAGCCCGACCTTCTCATGCACATGCCGGCACTCGCGCCCGACATGCTCGAAGTAGTTCGAGCGCCGGAAACTCCACTTCTCCACAATCCGCCCATCGATCGGGGGCGCATGGTTCTCATTGAGCAGCACATCGGTCTTGCCCAAGGCCGCCGCATCGAGCGCATAGCCCGCCGGGGCGAACCAGTTCGGCCGCTCCCAGCCAAACACCGAGCCGAACACCGCCCCCAGCGCCTTCATCCGCGAATAGCACGGCGTCTGCCGCATCGGCCGCGCCGCAGTGCGCTCCTCATCGGGATAATGCACGGTGAAGACCTTGGCATAGGCCTCCTCGTTCTTCTCCTTGAGATACCCCCGCGTGGCATACGGCCCGAACCGCCGCGGATCGACCCCCATCATATCGACGGTCGGCTCCCCATCGACGATCCACTCCGCCAACTGCCACCCGGCCCCGCCGGCCGCGGTAATCCCGAAGCTGTGCCCCTCGTTGAGCCAGAAATTCCGCAACCCCGGCGCCGGCCCCACGATGGGCGAGCCATCCGGCGTATAGGCGATGGCGCCGTTATAGACCTGCTTCACCCCCACCTCGCCGAACGCCGGCACCCGGGCAATCGCCGTCTCGATATAAGGCGCCAGCCGCTCCAGATCCTCCTGGAACAACTCATACTCGGAGCCGTCATCCGGCCCGTCCACATAACAAGCCGGCGCCCCGATTTCATACGGCCCCAGCAGCAGCCCGCCGTTCTCCTCGCGCATGTACCACGACGAGTCCGACTCCCGCAGCACCCCCATCTCCGGCAGCCCCTGCCGCCGCCGCTCCACAATCGCCGGATGCGGCTCCGTCACGATATACTGGTGCTCCACCGGCACCACCGGGATTTCGATCCCCACCATCGCCCCGGTCCGCCGCGCGAAACTCCCGGTCGCCGAGACGATGTGCTCGCACACGATATCGCCCTTGTCGGTCCGCACCTGCCACTCGCTGGAGGGCAACCGGGAAATCCCCGTCACCGTGGTATACCGATTGATCTCCGCCCCCATCGCCCGCGCCCCGCGCGCCAGCGCCTGCGTCAGATCGGCCGGCTGGATATACCCGTCCTCGGGATGCTGAATGGCACCGAGCAACCCCTCGAAATTGCACAGCGGCCAAATGTCCTTGACCTCGCTTGGCGTCAGGAACCGCACATCCACCCCGATGGTCTTCGCCACCCCGGCGTAATAGCGATACTCGTCCATCCGGTCCTGCGTGCGCGCCAGGCGAATATTGCTCACCTGCCGCAGCCCGACGTTCTGCCCGGTCTCCGCCTCCAGCCGCTTGTAGAGCGCCACCGAATACTTGTGGATCTGCCCCACGGAGTAGCTGAGGTTGAACAACGGCAGCAGCCCCGCCGCATGCCAGGTGGAGCCCGAGGTCAATTCCTTGCGCTCGATCAGCACGCTGTCGGTCCAGCCCTTCTTGGCCAGATGATACAAGGTGCTGACGCCGACAGCGCCGCCACCGATGACCACCGCGCGGGCATGGGTTCTCATGGTTCGTCTCCTCAGGCGGTCATCGTTAAGCGGGTCATCGTTGGGAAGTCTGCCAGTCCGCCGCAGCGTAGAATGGCTGGTTGGACGGCGCCATCGGGGCGCGCCCGAGAATATGGTCCGAAGCCTTCTCTCCGATCATGATGCTGGGCGCATTGAGGTTCCCGGTCGTCACCTGCGGCATGATGGAGGAATCGACCACCCGCAGCCCATCCACCCCGATCACCCGCGTCTCGGCATCAACCACCGCCATCGGATCATCCGCCCGCCCCATCCGGCAGGTGCCGCACGGATGATAGGCGCTCTCCACCTTGGCGCGGATGAACGCATCGATCGCCTCGTCCGTCGTCACATCGGCGCCAGGCTGGATTTCCCGCCCGCGATACGGATCGAACGCCGCCTGGCCGAAAATCTCCCGCGTCAGCCGCACCGCCGCCCGCATCTCCACCCAATCGTCGGGATGGCTCATGTAGTTGTAGCGGATCACCGGCTTGGCCAGCGGATCGGGCCCCGCCAGCCGCACATGGCCCCGGCTTTTCGAGCGCATCGGCCCGGCATGGGCCTGGAACCCGTGCCGATCCGCCAGCGCCGAGCCGTCATAGGCAATCGCCAGCGGCAGGAAATGATACTGGATATCGGGCCACGGAACCCCGGCCCGGCTGCGAATGAACCCGCAGGATTCGAAGTGGTTGGTCGCCCCCAACCCGTCCCGCCGCAACAGCCAGCGCGCCCCGATCATCGCCTTCGCCAGCGGACTCATGGAGGAAAACAGGGTGATCGGCTGGGTGCACTCCACCTGGAAATAGAACTCCAGGTGATCCTGCAAATTCTCCCCCACCCCGGGCCGGTTCACCAGAATAGGGATCTCATTGGCCCGCAACTCCGCCGCCGGCCCGATGCCCGAAAGCTTCAGCAATTGCGGCGAATTGATCGGCCCCCCGGCCAAAATCACCTCCCGCGCCGCCGTCGCCACCTGCTCCGTCCCACCGCGCAGGTACCGCACCCCGGTCGCCCGCCGGCCGACGAACTCGATCCCGGTCGCCATCGCCCCGGTGCGGATTTCCAGGTTCTTGCGCCGGCGGATGGGATGCAGATACGCCACCGCCGCCGAACACCGCTCCCCCTTTCGCACCGTCATATCCATCCGCCCGAACCCCTCCTGGCGGAACCCGTTGACGTCCTCCGTCACCCCGTACCCGGCCTGCCGCCCGGCCTCGATCCAGGCGCGATACAGCGGATTGGCGAGCGGCCCATACGCCGTGGACAGCGGCCCCTCGTCGCCCCGATACGCATCCCCCCCCTCGGCGCGGCTTTCGGCCCGGCGGAAATACGGCAGCACATCGGCCCAGCCCCAGCCCTGCGCCCCTTGCTCCCGCCACCCCTCGTAATCCATCGGATTGCCGCGGATATAAACCAGCCCATTGATCGAGGAGGACCCGCCCAGCACCTTGCCGCGCGGCGTATGCATCCGCCGCCCGTTCAGGTTGGGCTCGGGCTCCGTCTCGTAGAACCAGTTGTAGCGCTTCATATTCATCGGGATGGACAACGCCGAGGGCATCCGAATGAAGATCGACCCATCCCCGCCGCCCGCCTCCAGCAGCAGCACGCGGTTGCGGCTATCCGCGCTGAGCCGGTTGGCCAGCACCGAGCCGGCCGAGCCGGCGCCCACGATCACATAGTCGAAGCTTTCTGCCATCGATCCCGCGCATTTCCACCCCGCGGGCGTTAACATCATCCGCCCCCGGCATCAAATCGCCGGACCAAAGCCGAGGAAACCCATGCCGGAACCCGTCGCCCCAGACCTCGTCGCATTCGCCCACCACCTCGCCGATATCGCGGCCGACATGCTGCGCGAGCGCGCCGCCCGCCCGCCGTCGGTGGAAATCAAATCCGACGGCTCCCCCGTCACCGACACCGACAAAGCCATCGAAGCCGCCATCCGCGCCGAAATCGCCCGCGCCTACCCCGCCCACGGCATCCACGGCGAGGAATTCCCGCCCGACCGTCTCGATGCCGA
This sequence comes from uncultured Rhodospirillales bacterium, assembly GCA_903845065.1. Taxonomy (GTDB): domain Bacteria; phylum Pseudomonadota; class Alphaproteobacteria; order Acetobacterales; family Acetobacteraceae; genus CAIYPH01. The sequence goes on from CAIMWH010000063.1 coordinate 81,174, forward strand.
ATATGTCTGGGTGATCGACCCGGTGGACGGCACCAAGGAATGGGTCCAGGGCCTGCCGCTGTTCGGCTTCCTCCTTGCCCTGCTACACCACGGCGACATCGTTCTCGGCCTCGCCGAACAGCCCCTGCTGCGCCATCGCTGGCTCGGCGCCGAAGGCCACGGCACCACCCGCGGCACCCACCAAGTCCACACCACCACCCGCCAGAGCCTCGACACCGCCATCGTCAGCACCATGGGCTACGACACCTTCTGCCGCGATCGCCACGACCAGCTCATCCGCCTGCGCGTCAACCACCGCAACACCGTCACCGCCGACAGCTTCTACGTGTTCGGTCTCCTCGCCGAGGGCCGCGTCGATCTTATCGCGTCCGACAAGTTCGCCCTGCACGACTACGCGGCACTCGACGCCATCGTCCGCCACGCCGGCGGCACCGTCACCGACTGGGACGGCAACCGCCTCACCCGCAGCAGCGACGGCACCATTCTCGCCGCCGCCACCCCCCAGCTTCACGCCGAGGCGCTGGCAATCCTGAAGGGGTGAACCCTCACTCCTCCGTCAGTTCCTTCACCATCGCCTTGATCAGGTCGAACCGGCTCACCAGCCCGATGATCTTGCCGTTCTCCACCACCGGCGCCCGCTTGATGTTGTTGTCGTAGAACAGCTTGGCGATATCCCGCGCCGGCGTCCCCGGCGCGATCGTCCTGACCTCGCGCGCCATCAGCGCCGCCACCTTGCGCCGCTCGGCCTTCAGCACCTTGAGGAAGCTCGGCGCCAGGTCATGCCCATCGGCCAGGTGATCCAACCACCACTGCTGCCGCTCGCTGAACTCGCCATGCCAGCGCAGCAGGTCACCTTCCGTCAGCATGCCAACCGGCGTGCCATCCGCATCCACCACCGGCAGCCCGCTGACATGACGTTGGGCCATCAGCTTGACCGCCGTCAGCAGCGAGGTATCCGGATGCACCACCGCGACATCGCGGGTCATCAAATCCTCGGCGAAGATCAGTGTGTTGTCGAACATCTCGGCGGCTCCTTCGATCGCATGGTTCAACCATGCAGGCTAGGCGGCTGGCGCAGGACGGCATTGAGGTGGATCAACGGTGGCAGATCGACGCACTCGCGCTTATCTTGGCACTCATGTCCGATACCCCTGCCTTTCTCGACCCGGGACGCCCCGACGTGCCCGATATCGTGGTGCCGCGCGGCGTCACGCCGTTTTTCCTGCCGCAGCGCCCGGTGCGCGGCCGGCTAGTCAAGCTCGGCGTTCTCGCCGAGGCGCTGCTGGAACGCCACGAGACCCACCCCGCCGTCACCCGCCTGCGCGGCGAGGCGTTGGCGATGGTCGCCGCCCTCGCTACCGCGCTAAAATTCCGCGGCTCCTTCTCGCTCCACTCCAAGGGCGACGGCGCCGTGCCCATGCTGCTGGCCGACTGCACCGATACCGGCGCCCTGCGCGGCTACGCCCGCGTGGATGCCGAACGGCTGTCCGAACTCCTCGCCCGTAACGAAATGCCCTCCCCCGCCGCCCTCCTCGGCCAGGGCTACCTCGCCTTCACCGTCGACCAGGGCCCCGACATGGAGCGCCACCAGGGCATCGTTGCCATCGAGGGCGACTCGCTCGCGGACATGGCGTTGCACTATTTCAACACGTCCGAGCAAATGGCCTGCTTCATCCGCCTCGCCTGCGCCCGCACGCCGGAAGGCTGGCGCGCCAGCGCCCTCATCCTCGAAAAAATCGCCGGCCTCGGCGGCATCGATCCCGAGATGGACGCCGCCGTCGCCACCGAGCACTGGAACACCGCCACCATCCTGGCCGAAACCGTCACCGACGCCGAACTCCTCGATGATGCCGTGCCGCCCGAAACGCTGCTCTACCGCCTGTTCCACACCGAAGGCGTCGCCGCCGACCTCTCCCGCGCCCTCGCCTACGGCTGCCGCTGCTCGCGCCAGCGCCTCGCCGGCATCCTCGAAACCTTCACCGACGATGACCTCGACCACATGACCATCGGCAGCGACATCGTGATGACCTGCGAATTCTGCAATCACGATTTCCGCTTCCCCCGCCAGGACGTCCGCAGCGCCGCCCCTGATCCGTCCTAGCTCCCAGACCTGCCCGGAACCCGCCATGCGCATCGCCCGTCGTGCCGCCCTGCTGCTCCCCTTCCTGCTCGCCGCCTGCTCCAAGCCGGAGCCGCCGAGCTTCGAGCCGTTCGATTTCGACTATCTAACCAAGATCAAGCTCGATGTCGGCACCATCGAGATCGATGACGCCTGGGCGCCGCGCGGCGCCGCCCGCCACGTGGAATACATCGCCCCCACCCGCCCCACCAAAGCCCTGCGCCTGATGGCCGAGCAGCGCCTGGTCACCGGCGGCTCCGCCGGCCAGGCCCTGTTCGGCATCGATGACGCCTCCATCATCCTCTACCGCGGCCGCTTCGAGGCCAGCTTCGCCGTCCATCTCGAACTCCAGGACGCCGACGGCAAGCAGATCGGCATCGCCCAGGCCCGTGCCCGCGCCGCCCGCCCGGCCACCGACGAGGAAGACATCACCGCCACCCAGATCGACCTCGACAGCCTGATGCGCAAACTGATGGGCGATCTCAACGTCGAGTTCGAATTCCAGGTCAAGCAGGCCCTCAAGCAATCCCTGCAGAACACCGCGCCCGATGCCCCCGCCCCCGGCCCGGTCGACAGCCAGGACCTCTCTACCGCGCCGCCGCCGACGTGAACGGGATCGCCCGATGAGCGCGATCCCGGGCGTCGGCACCGACCGTGTCGTCACCGGCATCGGCCTCGGCATGCTCGCCTACTCGCTGTTCGCCACCCATGACGCGGCCAACAAGTACCTCGCCGCCAGCCTGCCGGTCTGGCAGGTGCTGTTCTTCCGCAGCGTCACCATCGTCACCGGCGCGCTGGTGTTCGGCCGCGGCAAGCTGCTCGCCCGCGTGGTGGAAACCCCGCTCAAGCTGCAACTCCTCGGCCGCGGCGCGCTTACCCTGCTGGCCTGGCTGCTCTACTACACTGCCTCGCGCGAACTGCCGCTCGCCCAGTTGATGACGCTCTATTTCAGCTCCCCCATCATCGTAGCGGTGCTGGCTATCCCCATCCTCGGCGAACGCGTCAATGCCGCCCGCTGGGTCGCGCTCGGGCTCGGCTTCACCGGCGTCCTGCTCGCGTCCGACCCGCTGGGCGTCCATGCCTCCCTCGCCACCGCCCTGGTGCTCGCAGCGGCCGTGCTGTGGGCCATCGCCATCCTGCTGATGCGGCTGATCGCCCGGCGCGAATCGTCCCTCGTGCAGATTTTCTACCAGAACGCCCTGTTCCTGGTGCTCACCGGCAGCGTCACCTTCTTCCTCTGGACCCCGCCCACCCCGCTCGAATTCGCCCTCCTGGCGCTCATCGGCGTGTTCGGCGGCGCCGGCCAGTTCATCCTGTTCGAAGGCGTCCGCCTCGCACCCGCCTCGGTGATGTCCACCGTGGAATATACCGGCCTGATCTGGGCCTTCCTGCTCGGCTACCTCGTCTGGGGGGATATTCCATCCCCCGCCACCTGGCTGGGCGCCGGCCTGATCTTCACCTCCGGCCTGTTCCTCCTCGCGATGGAACGCCGCCGCCGGGCCTGAAAGCGGTTTGCCGCCCACCCCATTCCGGGGCATGTTTCGCAATCGAAGATGGTTTCGCGGGGGAGCGAATTCACCAATGGCGCAATCCACAGTCACCGCGGGGCTCGACGAGGCGGCACACCGCCTCATCGGCGGCAACCGCGTGCTGCGCTACATCCCCCCCGATGACCTCAAGGCCCTGGTCCGCCGCTCCAGCCTCATCACCGTTGACGCCCGCGAGGCGCTGTTCACCCAGGGTGACGCCGGAACCGACGTTCTGGTGGTCCTGCAAGGCTACATCAAGCTCTCTTCCACCACCGTGGGCGGCCGTGAGGCCATTCTCGATATCGCGGGCCCCGGCGCGGTATTCGGCGAAATCGCGGTCCTGAATGACTGGCCACGCTCCGCCAGCGCCACCGCCCTCTCCCCCTCGCGCCTGCTCTCTATCAGCGGCGCCTCCTTCATCCAGGCCCTGCTGCGCGCCCCCGAGGCCCTGCTCGCCACCGTCCGCCTGCTCAGCGAGCGCCTGCGCACCGCCACCGAACAGATGACCGACGCGGTGGACCTCCCCGCCCCCACCCGCGTCGCCAAGGCCCTGATCTACCTCGCCGCCCTGCACTCCAGCGCGGCCGACGGCGGCCTGCGGATCGAGTTCCAGCTCTCCCAGCGCGAGCTCGGCGGCCTCACCGGCCTCACCCGCGAAAGCATCAACAAACACCTCGCCGCCTTCCGCGATGCCGGCTGGATCCGCATGTCGGGCCAGGATATCGCCATCCTCAACCTGGCCGCCCTGCGCCAGGACATCGACGCCCGCGAACTTCAATAGCGCCCAAAGGACCCGTACGATGCGCCAGTTCCCCCTCCGCGCGCTGCTCCTCGCCACCGCGGTGCTGCTGCCCGCCACCACCGTCGTGCTCACCCCCCCGGCCGCCGCCGACATCCGGGACTACCTGCCCTTCGGCCGCACCCACCGCCTGGCCAAGCTGCTGCCCACGGTGGTCAACATCACCATGATCAAGCTGATCTATGACACCGGGGACCAGAACGCCCCGCGCCGGGCGGAAAACTTCGGCTCCGGCTTCATCATCGACCCCTCCGGCATCATCGCCACCAACAAGCACGTCGTCGCCGGCATGTCCGAATTCACCGTCACCCTGTCCAGCGGCGCCAGCTACAAGGCCAAGGTCCTCGGCATCGCCGGCAACATCGATATCGCCCTGCTCAAGATCGACAGCGACAAGCCGCTCCCCGCGGTGAAATGGGGCGACAGCGACAAGCTGCACGTGGGGGACCAGGTGTTCGCCGTCGGCAACCCTCTCGGCGTCGGCGAGTCGGTCAGCGAGGGCATCGTCAGCGGCCTCAACCGCAACATCAAGCTCTCCCAGTTCGACGACTTCATCCAGACCGACGCCGCCATCAACCACGGCAATTCCGGCGGCCCGCTGGTGGACATGAAGGGCGAGGTGGTGGGCGTGAACACCGCCATCTATTCGCCCGGGGACACCGGTTCCATCGGCATCGGCTTCGCCATCCCGGCCAATGACGCGCTCTACATCATCGACCAGCTCCGCAAATTCGGCCGCGTCCATCTCGGCTGGCTCGGCGTCGCCACCCAGGAACTCACCCCCGAGATGGCCGATGGCGTCGGCCTCGCCAAGCCGCGCGGCGTCATCGTCGCGCGCGTGCTGGACGATACCCCCGCCGCCCGCGCCGGCCTCCAGGAAGGCGATGTCATCCTCAGCTTCGCCGGCCAGACCCCGAAAGACGGCCGCGCCCTCGCCCGCATGGTGGCCCGCGCCAAGATCGGCGCCCAGGTGCCCCTCGTGGTGTGGCGCAACGGCCGCGAGATGACGGTGCCGGCAACCCCCTCGGAATGGGCCGACGAAACCCAGCAGGCCGACCCGAAAGCCACCACCCCGGTACGCGTCGGCAGCACCGATCCCCGTGCCCTCGGCCTGCAACTCGCGCTGATCACATCGGATGACCGGGAGAAATTCAAGATCCCGGATAGCGAGTCCGGCGTGCTGATCGCCAAGGTACAACCCAACACCGCCGCCTCGGACCACGCCCTCCTCGCCGGGGACATCATCGTCAAGGTGCAGCAGGACGTGGTGCACACCCCCGAGGAGGTCCAGCAACGCCTGGCCGAGGCCCGCAAGCTCAACCGCCGCAACGCCCTGGTGCTGATCCGCCGGCGCGACGAGCAGCAATGGATGTCCCTGCCGATCGCCGCGCCAAACTAATCCCTCGCATTACAATTTTGACACCCTGTGAATGCATTCATACTGGTATGGACGGCTCGGCGTCATTCTGCGTTCACCAGATGAGCAGGAACGAGTTGCTCGGACCTGGCAGAGAATGAACGCAAACAGGAGAAGAACGATGAACAAGACCATTTTGCTCGCCACTGCCGCGATCGCCCTGGCTCTCGCCACCCCCGCTTTCGCCCAGACCGCCGCCAACGCCGGTTGCAACCGTGCGCCGACCATGGCCGGCGCGTCGGGCAGCGAAGCCCCGAAGCTGGCCGGCGCGTCGGGTAGCGAAGCTCCGAAGCTGGCCGGCGCCTCGGGCAGCGAAGCCCCGAAGCTGGCTGGCGCCTCGGGCAGCGAAGCTCCGAAGCTGGCTGGTGCCTCGGGCAGCGAAGCTCCGAAGCTGGCCGGTGCCTCGGGCAGCGAAGCTCCGAAGCTGGCTGGCGCCTCGGGCAGCGAAGCTCCGAAGCTGGCCGGTGCCTCGGGCAGCGAAGCCCCGAAGCTGGCTGGCGCCTCGGGCAGCGAAGCTCCGAAGCTGGCCGGTGCCTCGGGCAGCGAAGCCCCGAAGCTGGCTGGCGCCTCGGGCAGCGAAGCCCCGAAGCTGGCCGGTGCCTCGGGCAGCGAAGCCCCGAAGCTGGCTGGCGCGTCGGGCAGCGAAGCCCCGAAGCTGGCTGGCGCCTCGGGCAGCGAAGCCCCGAAGCTGGCCGGTGCCTCGGGCAGCGAAGCTCCGAAGCTGGCCGGTGCCTCGGGCAGCGAAGCCCCGAAGCTGGCCGGCGCCTCGGGCAGCGAAGCCCCGAAGCTCGCCTCGGCCGCCTCGCCCTGCCCCTGAGCCTCGCTTCGGCACCCTAGCCTAAGCGTAATCACCGCGGCGTCTCGCAAGAGGCGCCGCGGTTTTACGTGTTGGCCGCCTTGCGCAACGCCTCCAACTCCGCCTGCATCACATCGAGGTTCTGGAACAGCCGGCTCGTCGTCAGTTGCAGGAAATGGAAGCCGAAATCCGGGTTCTGGAAAATCAACTCCATCACATTCTCATACGTGATCGACAGCAGTTCCCCATCCGCCACGCATTCCAGCGACTGCGTCCGCCGCCCGCTCGGCGCCAATAACCCCAACTCGCCGACAAACTGCCCCGGCGGCAACGTCAACCCGATCTCCGTCACCCGGAAACTGCCCGCCACGATATAGTGCAGGTCATGCGCCGGCTCCCCCTTGCGGAACAGCACCTCCCCCGCCCGGCATTTGCGCCGCTTCATATAGGGTTTCAGCGACGCCATCGTGTGATCGCCCTGCGCCGCCGCCCGCACCCGGCGGATCAGCCGCATCATCTGCCAGATCCGTACCGCGTTCAGCGGCACCAGCACCACATGCAGCAGCAGCGTGGGAAACTGCCCGTGCAGCAGGGCATAGGCGATGAAGCACAAATTGCTCAGCAGCGTCAGCGCCCGCAGCGGGATCATCAACCGCATCATGAGCGACGCGATCACGAACCCCGCGCCGATATAGCCAGGCACTTCGTCCCACGTGGCATGCGCGGCCAGCGTCGCCCCTATTTCGTGCCACGACACATGCGCGGTCATCCACGCCCACGGGTCCATGCCCATCGTTCCCCTTGCCGCCGCGTTCGCCTAGCCCTCTGGCATCCCGGCCCGTTGCAGACCTTCCAGGAGATTGGGCGTGCCCGCCAGATAGCGATCCTTGCGCACATCCGCGAGCGTGCGAATGGCCGGGGTGCCGGCCAGATACCTGTCGAGGTCCGCCCGCGCTTCCGCCGGCATCCCGCTTGCGCTCTCCGCCGCGATCACCACCAGCAGCGGCCAGTCGAGCGCCCGGGCCGGGCTTTCGGCGATCGCCGCGCGCGCCACCACCACCGCCTCGGCCCACCGCCCGGTCGCCAGCAGCGCCGTCGCGGTTTGCGCGTCGAGGACGAAATCCGAGTCACCGGAGCGCTTGGCATCCTGGAAACTCGCCAGCGATTCGGCGAATTTGCCCTGCCCGTGCAGGATCACGCCGATTTCCCGCTGGGTGTCCGCCAGATTGGGGCTGATTTCCAGCACCCGCCGGTTCACCGCCAGCGCCTGCTCCAGGTTGCCCTGCGCCCGCAGCACATAGGCCTTGGTGCGCAACAGATATACATCGCGCCCGCGCCCCTCCAGCAGCCGGTCCACCGTCCGCCCGGCGAACGCCAGGTCTCCCTCGCGATCCACCGACCACTCGTTCAGCACCTGCACCACCCGCAGCCGCGCCGCCAGCGACAGTGCCACCGCGTTGGCGGGATCGAGCGCGATCGCCTGGTCGAGCAGCCCGATGCGCGCCGCGAGGTTCACCCTGGTCAGCGGCAGCACCGCGCTTTCGATCGCCGCCAGATAGTAATCCGTCGTGTCCAGCGCCGCCGGCCGCTCGCGCCGCGCCCGCGCCACCTCGGCATCGATCATCGCCTGATGCACATCGAGCGCCACCGTGGCCACCACGTCCCCCGCCGTGTCGCGCGCAGCGGCACGATCGAACGTCAGCGACCAGACCTCGCGGCCCTCCTGGGTCTCGAACAACGAGGCCGCCACCCTGAGCCGCCCGTCCTGCTCGGCCGCGCTGCCGGTCAGCACGAAATGCACATTCTGCTCGCGCCCGATGGTGCGCGGCTCGGGCGGCCGCCCCTGGTAGCGCGCCGCCGCCGGCACCACCGGCCAACCATAATCCGCGGCCACCCGCTCGCCGATATCGCGCGAAATCCGCCCCGCCCCGCCCTCGAACGGCAGCACGATCAAGGAGCCGCGCCGATCCAGCGCCGCCGGCCGCGCCGGCAACACCGGCACCGCGGCCACCACCGCCGGCCGCGCCCCCGCTCCCACCAGCCACCACCCTGCCGCCCCTGCCAGTGCGAACACCGCCACCACCCCGGCCACCACCACCCAGCGGCGCGATGACCGCCCCGACAGGCGCCCGCCACCAACAAGGGCTGACTGCGGCAGCACATGGGCGGGCAATGCCGCGATATCGTCGGCCGAAAGCCCGAACACGCCCACCGCCCGCGCGATATTCTTCACCGTCTGCTCGCCCAGATCGGCAAACGAGATCGACAGCCGATCCCGCACCTGGTCATTGGCCGAGCGCGAAATGCACACCCCGCCCGGCTCGCACAGCGTTTCCAGCCGCGCCGCCACATTCACCCCGTCGCCAAAGATGTCCCCACCATCGATGATGATGTCGCCCACATTGATCCCGATCCGCAGCACGATCCGCCGCGCCTCGGCCACATTGGCGTTGAACCCCACCATCGCCCGCTGGATCGCCACCGCGCACGCCACCGCGTCCACCACCGAGGCGAACTCCACCATCAGCCCGTCCCCGGCGATCGTCACGATCCGGCCGTTGTGCCGCGCGATCTCCGGGTCGATCCGCTCCCGCCGGTGCGCCTTCAGCCCGTTGAGCGTGCCGAGTTCATCGGCGCCCATGAGCTGGCTGTATCCGGCGACATCCATCGCCAGGATTGCCGCCAGCCGGCGCTCGATTCGGGGTGCAGTCACACAGGTCCTCCGGGCAGGGATGCCGGTTTCAACATGTCCTGAATCAGAAAAAATGGACAGGGGGCTGCGTCGTCCGGCGCATTTGGGCCCTCCCCGGGGCCCGTCAGGCCACCGGCCGCGTCATCTGGAACAGGGACGTCACCTCGGCATAGTCCCCGGCATAGCCGCAACGCGCCACCGGCCGGGCCGCCGCGGTGTCGAAAATGCCGTCCTTGAGGAAGCTGCCGTTGATATGCACGCCCACCACCTCGCCCAGGATCAGCCAGTTCTCCATCTCCACCCCATGCGCGTCCGACAGGCGGATGATCGCCGTCTTGCGGCACTCCAGCGCCGCCACCGCGCGCGCCACCAGTGGCGGACGCACCAGGCGCGCCGGCGCCGCTTCCAGCCCGGCGCGGATCATCTCGTTCTCGCCGAACGGCAGCGGCGCCGCCGTGATATTCATCGCCTCGGCCAAGTCGCGGGACACCAGGTTGCACACGAACTCCCCGGTCTCCTCCACGTTACGCACGCTGTCCTTCCACCCCTCGGTGGCGAACCCCACCAGCGGCGGGCGCGAGGCGAACGCGTTGAAGAAGCTGTAGGGGGCCAGGTTCACCCGCCCCTGCCCGTCGATCGTCGTCACCCAGCCCACCGGGCGCGGCGCCACGATGGCCTTGAACGGGTCATGCGGCAGTCCGTGGCCCTTGCGGGGCTCGTAGAAATAATCAGTCATGGGATGCTCCGTTGCCTGCCGCCGAACGCCGCACCGCAATCCCTGATCAGCACCCCCGCGTCAAGCGGCCAGACCGTCAATCCAGCGCCAGTTCCCAGGTCTCCTCGGTCAAGTCCACCCCGAATGCCTGGATCGGCCCGCTCGCGGTCAGCACATAGCCCTCCGCCGCATACAGCCGCCGCGCCGCCGTCAGGATCGAATGGGTCCACAGCGTGATCCGCTGATACCCCGCCGCCCGTGCGAACGCGGTGCATTCCGAGACCAGGCGCGCCCCGATCCCCAGCCCGCGCGCCGCCGGATCGACGATCAGCAGCCGCAGCTTGGCCACCGTGTCGGACTGCCGCACCAGGAACACCGACCCGAGCGGCACCCCATCGCGCACCGCGATCCACGCCGCCTCGCGCGCCGGATCAAACGCCCGCATCACATCGGTGACAATTTCCGCCACCGCATGCTCGAACGTGCCATCCCAGCCATATTCCGCCGCATAGAGCGAACCATGGCGTGAAATGATCCAGCCCAGGTCCCCCGGCACCACGCCGCGCAACTCCCAGGCAGGCGGGGTGCCGAGCGTCCGCTCGATCTCCGCCATCGCCGCCAGGACCCGATCGGCCGCCGGCGCCGCCATGCGGTCCAGCAACGCGGCCGCCTTGGCCCGCCATTCCACGTCCTGCCCGCCCTGCACCCCGTCCCCATCCACCGACAGCCGCAGGATCGACCGCCGCCCGTCCAGTGGATCGGCCACCCGGACCAGCAGCCCGTCACGATCGAACCGGCTCAGGATGCGGCTCAGATACCCGGTGTCCAACCCCAACTCGCGCGCCAGCACCGCGGCCGAGCAGCCATCCCGGTGCCGGATTTCAAACAGCACCCGGATCTCGGTCAGCGAATACGCCCCGCCCTGCAATCCATCGTCCAGCAAGCCGATAACGCGGGTGTAGAACCGGTTGAACCGCCGCAACGCCGCAATCCGATCCGACATACCGTGCTGCCCACCGCTCATGCGCCGTACCCGGCCCGCGCAACCACCCACCGGCCAACAAGCCCCGCGCCTTGCCGCTCCATCCTCTACTCCGCTGTCATGATTTGCATTCTTCGCAGCAGCCCGAATCGCCGAGCGAACGTTTGGATGCAACGATCATCGCAGCCGATTCGCAGCCGCGCAAGGTAATGATTGTTGTAGCGACATCGATCGCACGGCATTTCCAGATCGTTCCAATACAAAAAAAGGGCCGCCCGGTTGCCCGGGCGGCCCTTTCCATCAAGTCGCTGACAGGATCAGCCGATACGCTCGCCGTGGAGCACCACGTCCAGCCCCTCGCGCTCCTCTTCCTCGGTGACCCGCAGGCCAACCACCGCGTCGACGATCTTGAGGATGATGAACGTCACCACACCCGACCAGATCAGCGTCGCGGCGACCGCGATCACCTGTGCCTCGAACTGCGCCAGGCCGCCGATGTTCACGCCCTCCTTGGCAGCTTCGGTGGCGGTGAACGGGCCATAGGCGAACACGCCGGTGAGCAGCGCGCCGATGATGCCGCCCACGCCATGCACGCCGAAGGCGTCCAGGCTGTCGTCATAGCCCATCATGTGCTTCAGCGACGTCGCCGACCAGAAGCACACCACGCCGGCCACGATGCCGATGATCAGTGCCGGACCCGGCAGCACGAAGCCCGAAGCCGGGGTGATGGCAACCAGGCCGGCCACCGCACCCGAGATCGCGCCGAGCACCGAGGGCTTACCCTTGGCGGCCCATTCCGCGAACATCCACGACAGCGCGGCGGCAGCGGTGGCGATCTGCGTGACCGTCATCGCCATACCGGCGCGGCCGTTGGCGGCAACCGCCGAGCCCGCGTTGAAGCCGAACCAGCCCACCCACAGCAGCGCCGCGCCGATCACGGCCAGCGAGACATTGAACGGCGCCATGTTGTCGGTGCCGTAGCCAACGCGCTTGCCCAGCACGAGGGCGCAAACCAGGCCGGCGATACCGGCGTTGATGTGCACCACGGTGCCGCCCGCGAAGTCGGCCGCGCCCGGTAGGCCGAACACGCCGGCCGCGAGCCAGCCCGTCGGCGCCCACACCCAATGCGCCACCGGCGAGTAGACCAGCAGCGACCACAGCGTGATGAAGATCAGCAGCGCCGAGAACTTCATGCGGTCCGCGAAGGCGCCGGCGATCAGCGCCGGGGTGATGATGGCGAACGTCATCTGGAACATCATGAACACCGTCTCGGGCACCGTCTGCGGCACTTCGAGGTCCTTCAGACCAGCGCCCAGGATGAACGGCTTGTCCCAGTTGGCGCCGAAGCCATTGAGGAAGAAGCGGCTCAGGTCACCGATGTAGGCATTGCCGTTGGTGAAGGCGAGCGAGTAGCCCGCGATCATCCACACCACCGTCACCAGCGCGGTGATGGCGAAGGACTGCATCATGGTGGCGAGGATGTTCTTCTTGCGCACCATGCCGGCATAGAACAGCGCCAGGCCGGGAATGGTCATCAGCAGCACCAGCGCGGTGCTGGTCAGCATCCATGCGGTATCGCCCGAATCGAGCTTGGGCGCGGCGGGTGCCGCGTCTTCGGCAAAAGCCGACACGCTGAGCACCAGCATGGGCAACGCGAAGGCCGCGCGCCGGAAGAGGGTTTTCATATTCCTTGGGTCCTTCTGCGTGGCGCTTACAGGGCGGCCGCGTCGGTTTCGGCGGTGCGGATACGCACGGCCCGCTCGATGTCGATGACGAAGATCTTGCCGTCGCCGATCTTGCCGGTGTGGGCGGATTTCATGATCGCCTCCACCACCTGATCAGCCAGATCGGCGCCGACCACGACTTCGATCTTCACCTTCGGCAGGAAGTTCACGTGATATTCTGCCCCGCGGTAGATTTCGGTCTGGCCCTTCTGGCGGCCAAACCCCTTCACCTCGGAGACCGTCAAGCCCTGCACGCCCAGCGGCGTGAGCGCCTCGCGCACATCGTCGAGCTTGAACGGCTTGATGATGGCCATGATGAGTTTCATGTCGCAGCCCTGCTCCCGTTCGGCTGTTCGAGCGCCGCACGCCCCGCCCTCCTGGGCAGCACGCCGACGCACTGCGGGAGCGGGTTACAAGAACCGTGCCAGACGATTCAGCGGCCTCGCGGACCAGTTCGTTGAGAAAGTCAGCGCATAGATTGCCTAAATTTCATGCAATCGCGCGCGATCCGCCCAACCCTACGCCCGCCGCCGCCGCAAACTCCGCAGATCGAACGCCCCGATCGCCTGACCCACCACGCCGTAGGCCAGCACCCCGCCGGCCACCAGCACCCCGAGCCCCACCCAGCGCAGCAGATGCCCCCCGGCCAGCGGCACAAACACCAGGCTGCGCAGCGCCACCAGCACCGCCACCATCGCAAGCCCCGCCACCAGCATGCGCGGCACCACCCGCGCCAGCGTGGCATCCACCGCCAGATGCCCGCGGCGCATCAGCACGAAGCCCAGCCCCGCCACATTCGCCCACGCCGCCAGCGCCGATGCCAACGGCGGCCCGAGATGCTGCAACGGCACCAGGAACGCCACGTTGAGCGCCAGGTTGAGCACCACGCAGCCCGTGCCGATCTTCACCGGCATGGCGGTATCGCCGCGGGCGAAAAACCCCGGGATCAGCACCTTCACCAGCACGAACGCCGGCAGGCCCGACGCATACGCCGCCAGCGCCTGGGCCGACAGCCGCACATCCTCGGCGGTGAACGCGCCCCGCTCGAACAGCACCGACAAAATCGGCGCCGGGATCGCCAGCAGCGCCAGGGTTGCCGGCAAAATCAGCACCAGTGCGTATTCCACCGCCCGGTTGAGGGTGGAAATCGCCGCCGCCGCCTCGCCCCCCAGCGCCTGGCGCGACAGCGTCGGCAGCAGCGCCGTGCCCACCGCCACCCCGATAGTGCCCAGCGGCAACTGGTTGATCCGGTCGGCGTAATACAGGATCGACACCACTCCGCTCGGCAGCAGCGTACTGACGATGGTGTCGACGGCGAGGTTGAGTTGCGTCACCCCCGCCCCCAGCAGCCCCGGCGCCATGCGGCGAAACAGCAGCCGCATCTGCGGCGTCAACCGCGGCCGCGGGATGGAAAACCGCATCCCGGCCTGCCGCACCGCCCACACCAGCAGCCCCAGTTGGAACACGCCGGACGCCGAGACACCCCACGCCAACGCATGCCCGGTGGTCGGCACCAGCCCGGCCAGCCCGATCATGAAGGCGATCGAGGTCACATTATAGATAACCGGTGCCGCCGCCGCCGCCGCGAACTTGTCCAGCCCGTTCAGTACCCCGGAGAACAGCGCCGTCAAGCATATCAACGGCATATAGGGAAAAGTGATCCGGCTGAGTTCCACCGCGATGGCGAATTTCGCCGGATCGGCATGGAACCCCGGCGCCAGCACCAGCAGCACCGCCGGCATGAACAACTCGAACAGCGCGGTGAGCCCCACCAGCCAGAACAGCATCACCGAGGTCGCCTCGGCGGCAAAGCTGCGCGCCGCCTCCGGCCCCTCGGCGGCCAGCAACCCGGAGAACGCCGGCACGAACGCCGCGTTGAACGCCCCCTCGCCGAACAGCCGGCGGAACAGATTGGGCAGCTTGTTCGCCACAAAGAAGGCATCCGCCACCGAGCCCGCCCCCAGCAGCGCCGCGATCAGGATATCGCGCAGGAAGCCGAGAACCCGGCTGGCCATCGTCCAGCCGCCAACGGTGAGGATACTTTTCAGCATGAGCATCCCTAAACGCAGAAAGCCGGCCCGGGCAAGAACCCGAACCGGCTTTCCCACGCAGGCAGCCTCTGGGGGGAGGGGCCGCCGCGACGCGCAGTCGAGGGGGGAGGTTCGACCAGCGCGGAACTGAAACTCTGATGGGCGCGATATGGCGTCACAACGCACACAATGTAAGCCACCTTCGCCCGAAGGTGGCATGCACCGTGCGCATGCGTAGCGCCTTCTACTCGTTGCGGAGCGGCCGCGCCAGCAAATCCGCGATGGCGCCACGCACATCCCGCGCGCCGCGCATAACAGAGGCCACCGCTTCGACGATCGGCATCGCCACCCCGGCCGCCCGCGCCCGCGCCGCCAGGGCCGGCGCCGTCGCCACCCCCTCCGTCACCGCGCTCCGCCCGGCCAGCACATCGGCCAGCGCGTGCCCATGGCCAAGTTCGAAGCCAAGCGAAAAATTCCGGCTGCTCGTCCCGGTGCAGGTCAGGAGCAAATCGCCCAGCCCCGACAGCCCCGCCACCGTCTCCGCCCGTCCGCCCAGCGCCAGCGCCAGCCGGCCGATCTCGACGAGCCCCCGCGTCACCAGCGCCGCCCGCGCGTTCTCGCCGAGCCCGGCCCCCACCACCACCCCGGCCGCGATCGCCACCACGTTCTTCGCCGCCCCGCCCACCTGGGCGCCGATCGGATCGTCATTGCCGTAGAGCCGAAACGCCGGCGTCGCCAATGCCGCGATCACCCCGGCCCGCACCTCCTCGCGCGCACTCGCCACCACCGCCGCCGCAGGCATCCCGCGCGCCACTTCATGGGCGAAGTTCGGCCCGCTCAGCACCGCCGCCGCGCGCCCCGGCAGCACCTCCGCCAGCACCTCCAGCGGCAACAACAGCGTCCCCGTCTCCACCCCCTTGGCGCACGCCACCAGCGGCCCATCGCCCGGCAACCCGCTGACCACCGCGCGCATATGCTGCAACGGCACCGCCAGCAGCGTTATCGCCGCCGCCGGCAACACCCCTGTCACCGTCACCCCGTCCGGCAGCGTCACCCCCGGCAGCCGTGGCGCAACCCGCCCAGCCTGCATCTCCGCCGCCCGCGCCGGATCGCGCGCCCACAGCACCACCGACCGCCCGGCCCGCGCCGCCTGCACCGCCAGCGCGCAGCCCCACGCCCCGGCGCCGATCACCGCGACCTCACTCATCGGCCAACCGCAGCACCGCCGTGCCCTCGCCCCGCTCGCCGTCCCCCAAGCCATCCAGCAGCACCGGCAGCATCTCCGCCATCGCCGCCTCGAAGCCGAACGGCGGGTTCACCAGCAGCATCCCGCACCCATTCAACCGGCTGGCATCGAGCGGTTCGCGCAGGAATATCTCGGCGGCCACTACGTCGCGCACCCCAGCCGCCCGCAGCGCGTCGTGCAACCCACGCACCGCCGCCCGCGCCTTGATCGGATACCAGGCCGCCAGCACACCGCCGGGAAACCGCCGATGTGCCGCCACCAGCGCGGCGGCCACCCGATCAAACTCGTCCACCGCCTCATACGGCGGATCGATCAGCACCAACCCCCGCCGCTCCGGGAACGGCAGCAACGCCCCCATCGCCTCCCACGCATCGCGCTGATGCACCGCCACCTGCGGATCGCCGCGAAACGCCCGCTTCAGCGCCATTGCGTCCTCGGGATGCAACTCGCAGCACACCAGCCGATCCCCCGGCCGCAGCAATGCCCGCACGATCGCCGGGGAGCCCGGATACAGCCCCAGCCGCTCCACCACCCCGAGATAATCCGCCAGTTCCGGCGCCGCCCCCCCGCGCAGCCGCCCGATCCCCGCCCGCCACTCACCCGTCCGCTCCGCTGGCCCCGCCGACAAATCGTAGCGCCCGATCCCGGCATGGCTATCCAGCACCGCGAACGCCTTGTCCTTGCGCGCCAATGCCCGCAGCAGCCACACCAGGACCGCATGCTTCATGCAGTCGGCGAAATTCCCGGCGTGGAAGGCGTGGCGATAATTCACAGCATCAATACTCACATAAGAGAGCGGCCCAGCCCCCAGAAATAGCCCTTTTCCCCGCCGTGGCCAGCACTACCCCACCCGCATCTCCACCCCATCCAGCGGCCAGCGCGGCCGCGGCGCCTGGTCCAGCCGATCCGATACCCCGGCCCGCAGCCGTTCCAGCGCCGCCCATGCCACCATCACCGCGTTATCCCCGCACAACCGCAGCGGCGGCGCGACGAACGCCACTCCCGCCTTGTCCGCCACCGCCTGCAACGCCGCCCGGATGGCCCCATTCGCCGCCACGCCGCCCGCGACCACCAGCGCGCCCGCCTCGGGTAGCATCGCCATCGCATGCCGCGCCCGATCCGCCAGCACGGCCGCCACCGCCGCCTGGAACCCCGCCGCGATATCCGTCGCGTCCTGCCCCGGCAGTGGCCCGGCCGGATACCCCGCCACCACCTGCGCCACCGCCGTCTTCAACCCCGAGAACGAAAAATCGCACCCCGACCGCCCCAGCAACGGCCGCGGCAGCGTGAACCGCGCCGCATCGCCGCCCATCGCCAACGCCTCCAGCGCCGGCCCGCCCGGCCAGCCCAGCCCGAGCAGCTTGGCCGTCTTGTCGAACGCCTCCCCCACCGCGTCATCGATGGTGCCACCCAGGCGCCGATATCGCCCCAACCCCTCCACCGCCACGCACTGGCAGTGCCCGCCCGACAGCAGCAGCAGCAGATACGGAAACCCGACCTTGTGGGTCAGCCGTGCCGTCAACGCATGGGCTTCGAGGTGATTGATGCCGAGGAACGGAATCCCCCGCGCCATCGCCACCCCCTTGGCGAACCCGGAGCCCACGATCAGCCCGCCGATCAACCCCGGCCCACTGCTCGCCGCCACCGCCGCCAGCCCATCGAACCCAATCCCCGCCTCGGCCATCACCGCGGCCACCATCCCCGGCAGATGCGCCAGGTGCGCTCGCGCCGCGATCTCCGGCACCACGCCGCCGAACCGCGCATGATCGCCCTGGCTCAGCACCGCCTCGGCCAGAACGGTGCCATCCGGCGCCATCACCGCCGCCGCCGTCTCGTCGCATGAGCTTTCGATAGCGAGTATGGGCTGCATGACATCTTTTCTTTGCATGCCCGGAGTTCTAGGACAGACCCATGCACAAAGCCCATCCCACGCCCGCGCATGCCGCTCCCGCAACCGGGCCGTCCGCCGGCAATGTTCGCCCCCATATGCGATCGATGCCGTTGCGCGTCGGCACCCGTGGCTCGCCCCTGGCGCTGTGGCAAACCCGGCATTTCCTGTCGCTGCTCACCACTTTCTGCCCGGTGCTGCGCAGCATGGAGGTGTTCGAGGAACACGTGATCCGCACCACCGGGGATGCCACCCAGGCCGCCGGCACCCGGCTGGCCGATATCGGCGGCAAAGGCCTGTTCGCCAAGGAAATCCACGAGGCCCTGCTCGACCGCCGAATTGATTTCGCGGTCCACTCCCTGAAGGACCTCGAAACCCAGATGCCCCCCGGCATCGTGCTCGCCTGCACCCTCAAACGCGAGGACGCGCGGGACGCCCTGATCCTCGGGCCGGACTGCGCCAAGCCGGACCCGGCGCACCCCTACGCCGCCCTGCCCCCCGGCGCCGTGATCGGCACCAGCTCCGTGCGCCGCCAGGCCCAACTGCTGCACGCCCGGCCGGACCTGCAGATCACCGTGTTCCGCGGCAACGTGCAATCCCGCCTCGGCCGCGTCCGCGCCGGCGATGTCGGCGCCTCGCTGCTCGCCTATGCCGGCCTCAAGCGCCTCGGCATCGGCCATGAGGCGGATGTGCTGATCGATCCCGAAATCATGTTGCCCGCCGCCTGCCAGGGCATCGTCGGCATCACCGTGCGCGCCGATGACACCGAGCTGCTCGAACTCCTCGCCGCCATCGAAGACCCCGCCGCCAAGGCCGTCGCCGCCGCCGAACGCTCCCTGCTCGACATGCTGGACGGCTCCTGCCGCACCCCCATCGGCGGTTACGCCCGCCTCGATGATGACGGCACGCTCCACCTCACCGGCCTCGTCGCACGCGCAGACGGCAGCTACATCCTGCGCCGCAGCCTCAGCGGCCCGGCCACCGACGCCGTGCGCATCGGCATCACCCTCGGCGAGCAGCTCCGCGCCGATGCCCCGCGCGACATCTTCGCGTAAATTCCGCCGGGGAGGGGCCGAGGGACAGCCACGTCCGGTTCCCTCCCGATGACCACCATTCTCGTCACCCGCCCCGAACCCGGCGCCACCGCCACCGCGCGCCGCCTGATGGAGCGCGGCCACACCGCCATCGTGGCCCCCCTCCTCACCATCGCCCCGCGCACCACCACCCTCCCCGCTGCCCAGGCCATCCTGGTCACCAGCGCCAACGGCCTCCCCGCCGTCCTGCCGAACCTGCCGGTGTTCGCGGTGGGGGACGCCACCGCCGCCGCCGCCCGCGCCCGTGGCGCCTCAAATGTCACCAGTGCCGGGCGTGACGCCGCCGCGCTCGCCGAACTCGTGCGCGCCACCTGCTCGCCCCAGGCCGGCCCGCTTCTCCTCCTCAGCGGCGCCCGCCAGGGACTCCCCCTCGCCGCCACCCTGCGCGCCGCCGGCTTCCGCGTCCTGCGCCGGGTCACCTACGCCGTCGTTCCCGCCACCACGCTTCCGCCCGCCGCAATAAACCTGCTACAAAACGGTTCCGGTGCGGCCCTGTTTTTCTCCCCCGAGACCGCCCATATCTTCGTGCGCCTGATGAAAACCCTCCGCCCCCCCGCCAGCGTCACCCGGCTCGACGCCCTGGCGATCTCCGCCGCCACCGCGGCCGCACTTGCCCCCTTGCCCTGGGCGCACATCCGTGTTGCATCCCACCCGAACCAGGACGCGCTGCTCGCGCTGCTGACATGACCGATCCCGAAGCCCATCCCGCCGCCCCCATCCCCGAGACCACGCCCGCCGAAGCCGCGCCACCCGCGCCGCCGCCCAAGCCCGCACCCACCCATTCGCCCCGCAGCGCACTGGCCGTCTTCACCGGCCTCGGCTTCCTCTGCCTGGCGGCCGGGGTGTTCTACCTGTGGAGCCAGGTGAGCCAACTCGAAGCCATCGACCCCGCCCGCATCGCCAGCCTCGACAGCCAGACCCGAGACCTGCGCCAGCGCCTCGCCAACTTCGACCAGCGCCTGGCCGCCCTCGAGCAGCGCCCAGCCGGCACCGCCGACCTGCGGCCGCTCGAATCCCGCCTCGCCGCCATCGAGCAGCGCCCCGCGCCCGCCGCACCCGCGCCCGTGATCGCCGACCTCGGCCCCCTCGAAGCCCGCCTCGCCGCCGCCGAGCGTATCGCCCGCATCCAGGCCGCCACCATCGCGCTCGATGCCGGCCTCCCCCTCGGCGCCATCGCCAACGCCCCGCCGCCGGTCGCCCGCTTCGCCACCGCCGCCCCGCCCACGCTGGCCACGCTGCGCGCCCGCTACCCGGAGGTCGCCCGCCTCGCCCGCGCCGCCAGCCAGCCCGCCACCGCCACCACCTGGAACGCGCGCCTGCTGCAAGGCCTCGCCGGCCTGTTCACCATCCGCCACGGCAATGAGGTGCTGATCGGCGCCCCCGCCTCCTTCGTGCTGGCCGCCGCCCAGGAACGGCTTGACGCCGGGGACCTCGCCGGCGCCGTCACCGCGCTTGACGCACTCGATCCCGCCGCCGCCACCGCCGCCGCAAGCTGGAAGGCCGACGCCGCCGCACTCCTCGCCGCCCGCGCCGCCCTGGCCGCCATGGCGCACCCCTGATGCGCCGCGTCCTCTTCCTCCTCGCCAGCGGCGCCCTCGCGGTCGGCCTCGCCTGGTGGCTCGCCGCCATGCCGGGCGAAGTGACGCTCGATGTCGCCGGCCTCGTGATCGAAACCCGCAGCGGCCTCGCTCTCCTCGGCGGCATTGTGCTGCTGTTGCTGCTCCTGCTCGCCCTGCGCCTGCTGCTCGCGGTGGTGAACATCCCCGCCACCTTCCGCGCATGGCGCGCCCGCCGCCGCCGCACCCACGGGGACGCCGCCGTCGCGGACGCCCTCACCGCACTCGCCGCCAATGACGCGGCCGCCGCCCGCAAAGCCGCCACCCGCGCCCGCACCCTGCTCGGCGACTCCGCCCAAACCCTGCTCCTCACCGCCGAAGCCAACCGCCTCGCCGGGCGTGACGCCGATGCCGCCGCCGTCTACCGCCAAATGGAAGCCCGTCCCGAGAGCGCCTTCCTCGGCTTGCGCGGCCTGTTCCGCCAGGCCCTCGCCCGCGAGGACTGGGACGATGCCGCCCGTATCGCCAAGCGCGCCGACGCCGTTCGCCCGGGCGCCTTCTGGTTGCGCGAGGAACGCATCGCACTCGCCGTGCGCATCGGGGACTGGTCGGAAGCCAGCCGCCTCGCCCCCGCCACGGCGCCCCGCCTCGCCTTCGCCACCGCCGCGGCCGCAGCCACCGTCGACCCCGATCGCGCCCTCAGCCTCGCCAAGCGCGCCTGGAAGGAGGACCGCGGCTTCACCCCCGCCGCCCTCGCCTATGCCACCCGCCTGCGCAAGGCCGGCCGCGAGGCAAAGGCGCAGTCGGTGCTGGCCGAAGCCTGGAAGGAATCCCCTCACCCCGCTTTGGCCGACCTCGCGCTCGCCCCCGTCACCGAGCCTTTGGCCCGCATCGCCGCCGCCACCCGCTTCAGTGCCGGCGCGGCACAGCACGCCGAAACCCACTTCCTCCTCGCCCGCCTCACCCTCGCCGCCAACCTGCCCGGCGAGGCCCGCCGCCACCTCTTGGCCGCCCGCACCGCCGGCATGAAGCAGAAGCGCCTGTTCCTCCTGCTCGCCGAACTCGAAGCCGCCGAGCCGGACCCCACCGCCCAGCGTGACGCGCTCCGCGCCGCCGCCAGCGCCGAGCCCGATCCCGCCTGGCACTGCGCCACCTGCGGCGCGGTCCACCCGACGTGGCACCCCGCCTGCCCCACCTGCGCCACCCCCGCCACCCTGCGCTGGGGCGGGCAACCCCGACTGGCCCTCACCGCCCAATGAGCCGCGCCGACCGCTCCGCCGAGGCGTGGGACGACCGGGACGCCGAGGACGCCGAATTCACCGATTGCGACTTCAACAGCGTCGTCTTCGCCGGCACCCGCTTGACCGGCGCCACCTTCACCAACTGCCGCTTCACCGCCTGCCGCTTCACTCACGCCGTGCTGGAGGGCACCCGCTTCGAGCGCTGCCATTTCGGCACCGCGCAGGACAGCGCCGTGCGCTTCGCCTTTTGCGAAGCCGGCCGCGCCGTATTCGCCGCCTGCGAATTGTCCTTCGCCGCCTTCGAGCGTTCCGGCCTCTATGATGTGTCCTTCGCCGCCTGCAACCTGCGCGGCGCCCGCTTCTCCGGCGTGGATTTCAGCCGCGCCCTCGGCCGCCGCAACGTGGTGACGCGCGCCAGCTTCGCCGGCAGCAATATCGGCCTTGCTGACCTCTCCCGCATCGAACTCCCCGGCGCCATCCTCTCCAACGTGCGCGCCCGCGAGGCCGACCTCAGCGGCGCCGACCTCACCGGCGCGGACCTGCGGGACGCCGACCTCGGCTTCGCCACCCTGGACGGCGCCCGCATGGCCCGCGCGGATGTGCGCGGCGCAGAACTCGCGGGGCTCGATATCCGGCGGCTGGCCAGCATGGAGGGGATGATCCTCCAGCCGGCCCAACTGCCCGATCTCGCCGCCGCGATGGGGCTCGACCTGCGCGCCTAGAGCATGATCGCCGCAAGTGGAATCACATGAAGGCGTGAATCATGCGACAAAACAAAGATCTAGAGCGCGCTGACCTCCTTCGGTCAGCCTGAAAGCGCTCTAGACTGGCACCTGCTTGAAGCCGGGCAGATCCGGCGGCGGATAGTACGGCCGGTCCCCGAGCGACTTCACCCGCTGCCAAAACGCCGCCCCGCCCGCATTGCCGATCGCATCCAGATCGGCCGCCTGCCGCCAGATGTTCCAGCTCTCCGGATGCAGCCGCGCGGCCTCGGCCAGGTGCACCGCCGATTCCGCCATGTTGCCCTGCCCGCGCAGATATAGCCCGAGCCGGAACAGCACATCGGCCATCGCGATATCCGGCGTGATCTCCGGCAACGCCTCCCGCGCCGCATCGGCCGGCAAGGCATAGGTCCCGGTGCGCACCCAGGCCCGCACGGCGTCCATATACGCCTGCCGCGCGGCAAGCCGGGCCGCCATGTCATCCGGCGCCATGGTCCGGGTGGCCAGGTCCATGCGGCGGAAATGGTCGGTGGAACCCGCTGTTTCCGGCGGCCGCACCATGGTGCCGTGCTCATCGATCCACACGGCCTGCGGCACATTCACCATCCCGTAGCGCGCCGCGACGAGGTGTTCGGTATCGACCAGGCACAAATATTCCGGCTTGGCCTGCTCGATCCACGGCCGCGCCGTCTCATTGCCGCGGCTTTCCTCGGCAACGGCGACCACCATGAAATTCTCGGACTTCAGTTCGCTGTAAAGTTGCTGCCACACGGGCAAGTCAAGCTTACAGCCTCACCAGGACGCCCAGGTGACCAGCAGGGTTTTCTTGCCCCGCAGGTCCGACAGGCTGTGCGCCGCGCCGGCAAGATCGGGCAGGGTGAAATCCGGCGCCTCAAGCGTCTCAAGGCTCTGCCGCCGCTCGCTCGCCGCGGTGCCGAGCGACCAGACGGTGCCGCCAGCATCATGCGCCAACGGCGCGCCGATATGGCCCCAAAAGGCCGCAAGGTCGATCTGCCCGTCCTTCGCCATGCCGGCCGGCAGCGGCACGCAAAGCTCGCCACGGCACATGCCTTCGGGCTTCAACTCCCAGCCGGTGATGCGCAGGGCATCAGCGGCGGAGAGCCACAGGGCGTCTCCGGAGGGCGCGGTTTGCGCACCTGCTTCGGTGAGGATGGTCCTGGTCATTTTTGTCCCCCTTTGGGTTGGGGGGAGTTTGGCGCGGATCGGGCGCCGGGGGGAAGAAGGATTCACAACGAGACGGCGAGAAGCGAAAACCCCCTCTCGCTGTCTCTTTGTAAATCTGCCCCCGCTACACCACCGCCGCCGCGTGAAACCCGGCGATGTCCGCGGCCGAATACCCCAGTTCCGCCAGGATACCATCCGTATGCGCGCTCAGCTTCGGCGCCGGCATATCGAGCCGCCCGCCGCCATGCGCCAACTGGAACCCGCTGCCCATGAAGCGCAGCGGCCCGAACTCGGTCTCCACCGTCTGCAACACCTCGCGCGCCTGGATCTGCGGATGCTCGATGATATCCTCGATCCGCCAGATCGACGCGGACGGCGCGCCGGCGGCATTGAGCCTCACCTCCCACGCCTTCGCGTCATCGGCCGCCAGCGCGCCCTCGATCAGTGCCCGCAACTCCGCTTCATGCGCGAGGCGGGCATACCAGTCGGTGAAGCGCGGATCGCCGAACGTCGCCTCCAGCCCCAGCGCCGTCATCAGGCACTGGTATTGCTTCTCGCTGTTGACCGCGAGCAGCACATGCCCATCGCGCGCCTTGAACAGGTTCGCGGTCGGCCGCCGGCTCACCGCCTGGTTGCCGGACTGGTACTGCTTGTGCCCCGCCACCGTCCAATCCGCGATCGGGCCGGAGAGGAACGCCAGGCTCGCCTCCAGCATCGACACATCGACCATCTGGCCCTTGTGCGTATGGGTGCGCTGGTAAAGCGCCGAGGAAATCGCGAACGCCGCCGTCATCCCGGTCAGCACATCGCACACCGCGAAACCGGCGCGCATCGGACCGGTCGCGGGATCGCCGGTGATGGACATGATGCCCGACATCGCCTGGATCTTGCCGTCATACCCGGCCTCGCCCCGATCCGGCCCGGTCTGGCCGAACCCGCTGATGGAGCACCAGATCAGCCCGGGGTTGACGGTGGCAAGGTCGGCATAACCAAGCCCCAGCCTGTCCATCACGCCAGGCCGGAAATTCTCCACCACCACATCCGCCCGCTCGGCCAACCGGCGAACGATTTCAACCGCCTCGGGCTTCTGCAAATCCAACGTCAGGCTGCGCTTGTTGCCATTGATGGCCTGCCAGCCGGAGGCGAGCCCCCGATCGGCCCACTCTCGCTTCAGCGGCGTGCGCCGCGCATCCTCCCCCTCGCGCCGCTCCACCTTGACGATATCGGCGCCGAGCAGCCCAAGCTGGAACGTCGCGTAGGGGCCGGCCAGAACCTGGGTGAAATCGAGGATCTTCACCCCCTCGAACGGACGCGCCATCAGGCGGCCACCCGGTTGGCGCGGGCCTTTTCCTTCTCGCGATCGAACTCGGCGCGCCGGCGGGCAAGCTCCTCGGCGCCGATTTGTTCGAGGTTGAGATAGTCGTTCTTCCACAACCCATCAGCATTCCAGCGCTGCGGGTTCTGCACCGTGGTTTGCGGGGCGATGGCCGATTCCAGCAGACGCAACGCGAGTTCCAGGCTGGCATCCTGCGAGGCCACGTTATGCGGCCGTCCTGCCGCGTTGCCGAGCGGGAAGTCCGAGAACAGGAAGCGCGGCACGGCGGCGTGTTCCACGATGTCCTTCGCGGTGCCCATCAGCACGGTGGGGATGCCATTGGCTTCGAGATGCCGCGCCACCAGGCTGCTGGTCTGATGGCAGACCGGGCAATTCGGCACCACCACGGCGGCATCCACCCCATCGGCGAGGCAGCGCGCCAGGATATCGGGGGCATCGGTCTCCACCGTCACCCGGTGGCTGCGATTGGTCGGCGCGCCGAAGAAATGCGGCGCGACCTGCCCGATGCGCCCGGCCGCGGCGGCCCGCTTGAGCGCCGGCAGCGGGAACCAGGCGTTCTCGTCGGTGGCCGTGGTGTGCTTGCGGTCGTAGCCGATATGGGAAATCCGGGTGTCATGCGGCGCCGACGTATCCTGCGCATACACCTGATAATACTTCGCGCTGCCGTTGTAGGTGGCGCCCGGCCCCTGGTCGCCCTTGTCGGGCTGATAGGGCGCCGCGGTGGTGATGATGGCGATGCGGGACGTGGCGAGCGGCTTCTTCAGCGCGGTGAACGGCGCCGCCAAATAGTGCGCCCAGCGATACGGCGTGGTGTAGCCGATGGCTTTGTAATACTCGCGGGTGCGGGCCATGTAGGGGATGGGCGCGTCATAATCGGGCGCGAACCCCATGGCGGCATCGATATCGCTGGTCATTGAGCGTGTCCTTTGTCCCGTCAGGTGATTGAGGCTTGGGGCGAATGCGGCGTCAAGCCGCCTACCCCGCGACCTCACCCAGATACCATTCCAGATAGCGCTGCTCATTGGCCTCCATCGGCGCCAGCGGTCCGGGCACGTAGAAGCGCGAGCGCACCCCCCGCGCGGTATGCTCGATGATCCGCTTGTCCGCCTCCGACGTGATGCGCCACAGCCACGTCAGCGCCTCCAAATCAAAATCGCGCCCCGCCTCGGCATCGGCGCGCACCAGCCACAGCAACTCCATTTCACAGGTATCGTGGGTGCGCGGCATGAACCGGTAGATCACCCCATGGTCGGCATAGGCCACCAGGAAACTAGCCGGGCCGAGATGGATGGAGGTCACCCCGCCGTCATAGCCGGTGAAATCGCCCATCAGCGGCGCCACCGGGCTGCCATCGGGCGAGCCGGTGCTGATGCCGTCATAGAGCGCATAGCGGAAGCAATCGATCGCCTCCTCGCCATTGGCGGACGTCCAGTGCGTGAGGGTGGCCACCTCGATGCCGAGTGCCCGGGTGCGCGCCTCCATCGCCGCGTTGAGCTTGGCGATGCGCGGCGCCGGTTGCTCGAGGGCATGCAGCTTCGAATACTCGGGGTGCGACGGGCTGCAATGATAGCACTCGACGTAGTTTTCCACCGCGAGTTTCCAGTTCGCCGCAATGGGGTAGGTCTCCCGATGCGCCACCCGGGCATTGGCCCAGCCATACCGGCCCAGGCTGCCGTTCAGCGTAGCCTCGACATGGCCGAATTCCAGCGGCACCTCGGCGAAACTGATGAAGATAACACCCTGGATTACCCGACAGGTCACCGACTTGAGCGCATGCGCCGCACGGTCGAAGTCGGCCGGCATGTGGCGCGCGGATTCCAGGCTGCCGTCCAGCCCGTAGGTCCAGCCGTGATACGGGCAGGCGAAGAAGGCCGCGGTGCCGGCATGCCCCGCGCAAAGCTCCGCGCCGCGATGGCGGCATACGTTGAGCATCGCGCGGACCGCGCCATCCTTGCCCCGCGCAATGATGACCGATTCCCCGCCGTATTCGGTGGTGATGTAATCCCCCGGGTTGGGAAGCTGGCTCGCATGCCCAACGCACAGCCAGTGCCGCAGGAACAACCGCTGCATATCCCGCTCGAACATCGCGGGGTCCATATAGAGCGCCCGATCAAGCGCCTGGCCGGTGCGCTGGCCGGCGACGAGGGCGGTGAGCGGGCTGGTATCGAGGGGGGACATCGGCGCGGCCTCGGGAGATTTACGCCGAGACTAGCATGGTGGACGACGGCGGCGAGGCCATCCCGGGCCCTTCCCGCATAGCCGACGCTCTGGCAGCATCGCTGCGGTATTCCTGGGGGTTCGGATGGACGATATGCGGGTGGCGCGCAGCGCCGATACGGCGGAGTGGCAAGCGCGGGTGGACCTCGCGGCGGTGTTCCGCCTGGCGGTCCATTTCGGCTGGCACGAGGCGGTGGCCAACCATTTCAGCCTCGCGGTCTCGCCCGATGGCAGCCGGTTCCTGATCAATCCGAAATGGCGCCACTTCTCCCGCATCCGGGCCAGCGACCTGCTGCTGCTCGATGCCAATGATCCCGAGACGATGAACCGGCCCGATGCGCCCGATGCCTCGGCGTGGGCCATCCATGGGCGGATGCATGCCCTGGTGCCGCACGCCCGCTGCATCCTGCATGTGCATTCGCCCTATGCCACCGCCGTGGCATCCCTGGTGGACCCGTCGATCCCGCCGATCGAGCAGAATACCGCGCGCTATTTCAACCGCATGGCGATCGACACCACCTATGGCGGCATCGCCGACGACATGGCCGAGGGCGTGCGCCTGGCCGGGCTGATCGGGCCGCACCGGCGCATGATGATGGGCAACCACGGCGTGCTGGTGGTGGGCAGCAGCGTCGGCGCCGCCTTCGATGATCTCTACTACCTCGAACGCGCCTGCCAGACCTTCGTGCTGGCGCGCTCCACCGGGTTGCCGCTGAACGTGATGCCCGATGAATTGGCGGAACGGACCGCGAAGGGGTGGGATGCGTATGTCGGCGCCGATATCGCCCATTTCGAGGAGATGAAGCGCATGCTCGACGAAAAGGACCCGTCTTACGCCCAATGACCCCGCCCGGTATGACGGGTGAGGGACAGCGGGACACGTCGGCATGAAAATCCAGGGCCTCAAGACCTTCGTCGTCGGCAATCCGCCGCCGTTCAATGGCGGCCGCTACTTCATCTTCCTCAAGCTCATCACCGACAACGGCATCGAGGGCGTCGGCGAGGTCTATGCCGCCAGCTTCTCCCCCTCCGTTGTGGTGAAGATGATCGAGGACGTGTTCCAGCAGCATGTCGAGGGTGGCGATCCGTTCAACATCGAGGCGCTGTGGCGCAACGTGTATGGCCGCGGCTACTCAATGCGGCCCGATATCTCGCTGATGGGGGTGCTATCCGGCATCGAGATGGCGCTGTGGGATATCAACGGCAAGGCGCTCGGCAAGCCCGTCCATGCGCTGCTCGGCGGCCGCGTGCATGAGCGGTTGCGCACCTACACCTACCTCTACCCGCGCCCGGGCGACGGCCATGCCTACTCTGATCCGGCCGTCTATCGCGATGCCGACGCGGCCGCCGAGCGCGCGCTCGAATACCTCGCCATGGGATTCACCGGCCTGAAATTCGATCCCGCCGGGGACTACTCCACCTTCGATCCGCGCCAGCCCAGCCTGGAGCGGATGGAGCTTTCCGCCGCCTTCTGCCGCCGCATCCGCGAGGCCGTCGGCACCAAGGCGGACCTGCTGTTCGGCACCCACGGGCAATTCACCACCTCGGGCGCCATCCGCCTGGCGCGCAAGCTGGAGGCCTATGATCCGCTATGGTTCGAGGAGCCGGTGCCGCCCGAAAAGCCCGAGGAAATGGCCATCGTGGCGCGCCAGACCACCATCCCCATCGCCACCGGCGAACGCCTGACCACCAAATACGAGTTCGCCCGGGTGCTGGAACTCCGCGCCGCCTCCATCCTGCAAATGGCGCTCGGCCGCGTCGGCGGGCTGCTGGAGGCGAAGAAAATCGCCTCCATGGCCGAGGCCTACTACGCGCAGATCGCGCCGCACCTCTATTGCGGCCCGATCGAGGGCGCCGCCAACATCCAGCTTGCCGCCTGCTCGCCAAACTTCCTCATCCTCGAAAGCATCGAGCGCTGGGAAGGCTTCCACAGCCGGATCATCAAGACCCCGATCCGCTGGGAGGACGGCTACGTGATCGTGCCGGATGCCCCCGGCCTCGGCGTGGAACTGGACGAGGAGGTGGCCCTGGCGCATCCCTGGACCGGCACCGCGCTGCACCTGGTGCCCACCTTCGCGCCGATCAATCATCCGAACTGAGGCATCACACCATGCGATACGGGTTCATCGGCCTGGGCAATCTGGGCGGAAAACTGGCGGCAAGCCTGGTCCGCGGCGGCTTCGCGGTGACGGTGTGCGATCGCGATCCCGCTGCCGTCGCCCGCCTCGTCGCCCTCGGCGCCACCGCCGCCGCCACCCCGCGCGAGGCCGCGACGGGTGCCGATGCCGCGATCACCTGCATGCCCTCGCCGGCGGTTTCGCTTGCAGTGCTGAGCGGACCGGACGGCATCCTGGCCGGCCTCGGCACCGGGGGCACCTGGATCGAGATGTCCACCAATGACCAGCAGGAGAGCGAGAAACTCGCCGCCCTGGCCGTAGCCCATGGCGTTGCGATGCTGGAAGCCCCGGTCACCGGCGGCGTCCATTTGGCCACCTCGGGCGAAATTACCGTGCTGGTCGGCGGTGACGAGGCGCTGTTCGAGCGCCATCGCCCGGCCTTCGCGGCCATGGGGGGCACCATCCTGCACATGGGCCCGCTCGGCAGCGCCGCGGTGATCAAGGTGATCACCAACATGCTCGCCTTCATCCATCTGGTGGCCGCCGGCGAGGCGCTGATGCTGGCCAAGCGCGGTGGGCTCGATCTCGCCCGCGCCTTCCACGCCATCAAGGCCAGCTCCGGCAACAGCTTCGTGCATGAAACCGAGAGCCAGCTGGTGCTGAACGGCAGCTACGATATCGCCTTCACCATGGACCTCGCCTGCAAGGACCTCGGCTTCGCCATGCGCCTCGGCCAGCAATTCGGCGTGCCGCTCGATCTCGCGGGCATGACGGCGCAGACCTTCATCCGCGCCCGCGAGGCCTTCGGCGGCCAGGCCTGGTCCACCATGGTGGTGAAGTTGCTGGAGGACGCCCTGCGCACCCCCCTGCGCGCCGAGGGGTTCCCGGCGCGCCTGGAGGCCTAGCGGTAGGAGCCGGGCGCCGCCTTCTTCCCCTTGGCCGGCTTCTTCGCCGGGGCACCTTCCTGCAACGCCCGCATGGTCTCCCCGCGCGAGGCCCAGAAATTAGCCAGGATGCCGGCATCCCAGCCGATGCAGAAGTGCTTCACCCCCATTTCGAGATACGGCGCCGCCTGCTCCGGCTCGCCGATCTCGATGCGCGGATGCATCCCCTTCTTCAGCGCCATCTCGATGGTTTTCAGCTCCGCCGCCTTCACATCCTTGTGCCCGCGATTGCCGGCCTGCCCGATGCTCATCGCGTAGTCCGAGCCGCCGAACTGCACCATGTCGATCCCCGGCACCGAGAGGATGGCATCGAGGTCCTCCACGCATTGCCGCTTCTCGACCATGATGGCGACCACCGCGTCATCGAGGGATTGCACATAGGCCGCCGAGCCGCCCTCGCGGATGGTGCCCACATCGCGCCGCATGCCCACGCCGGTGAGGCCGTGGCCGCGCCGCCCGGTGGGGGATTCCGCCCGCACGGCCGCCACGCAGGCCCGCGCATCCTCCACCGTGCGGATATCGGCGAACAGCACGCTCTGGAAACCCGAGCCGATCGCTCGCATCGCCTGGTGGGTGTACTGGGTCTGCTCCACCTTGATCATCCCGGTGAGCCCGGCGACTTCCAGTGCACGGCCGAGATTGTCGAGATCATGCATGTTGAACGGGGCGTATTCGGCGACAAACTCCACGTAGTCATAGTGGCCGGACTGCCCGGCAAGCTCAATCAGCGTCGGCCAGGTGGAGAGGATATGGGTGCCCAGCGTGGGCAATCCGGCGTCAAGCTTCTGGCGGAGACGGTTGGGGCGCATGTTTCCTCGGTTCCCGTGCTGGGTTGTTCTGATGGACTGTGTGCGCGCAGTGAGCGGCGGATCGGAGCACAGCGCAAGGTGGGGGTTGGCCCAGCCTAGTCCATCGCCGCATGCGCCTCGATCTTGGCCGCCGCCGTCATCGCGCCAGGCCGCCGCATCAGCAGGAGCAGCAGCAGCGTGGGCAGGGTGAGGAAGGTCATGATGCGGTAGTCGTCATTGTAGGCGATGATCTGGGACTGCCGCTCGATCAACTGGTTCAGCAGTTCGGCGCCATGGGTGGTCATCGGATCAAGAATGCGCGCCACCGCGCTGTTGCCGTGGAGCAGCGGGTTGAACGGGGTGGCCACCTCGGACATCACGGCATGGGACACCTGGGTGTTGTAGGCGAGCGAGGCCGAGGTGACCGAGACGCCGATGGCCGAGCCGATGTTGCGGAACAGGCTCAGCAGCGCCGCCCCATCGCCGCGCAACCGCGCCGGCAGGGTGGTGAAGGCCACCACCGAGAGCGGGTTGAAAATCAGCCCCATGCCGAAGCCCTGCACCAGGATGGTGACCAGGAGTTCGGAGTGCGACACATCCGGCGTCCAGCCGCTCATCACATACAGCGAGCCGCTCAGCAGCAGCAGCCCGATCGCCATCAGGATGCGCTGGTCGAACCGCCCGCCGAGCCGCCCGGCGATCATCATCGCCACCATGGTGCCGAACCCGCGCGGCGCCATCGCCATGCCGGCCTCATACACCGGATATCCGGCCAGGTTCTGCAGATAGGGCGCGAGCAGCGCCGAACTCGCGAGCAGCACCATGCCGATGCCGAACATCATCACGATGGCCGCGGCGAAATTGCGGTCCCGGAACACGGCCGGCGGGATGAACGGCCGTTGCGCGGTCATCATGTGGACGAGGAACAGGTAGCAGCCGAGCCCGGCCAGCACCGCCTCGACGAAAATCTCGCGCGAGGCGAACCAGTCCTGGTCCTGGCCGCGATCGAGCATCATCTGCATGGCGCCGATGCCGAGCGCGAGGGCGGCGAACCCGGTCCAGTCGAAACGCATGGAATCGTTGGAGTCGCTCTTGGGCATGACGAACCACAGCCCGGTGATCGCCAGCATGCCGATGGGCAGGTTGATGTAGAACACCCAGCGCCAGTCAAACGCGTTGGTGAGGTAGCCGCCGAGGGTGGGGCCGAGGATGGGCCCCACCATCACCCCCATGCCCCATACCGCCATCGCCTGGGCGCGCTTCTCGAAAGGGTAGATGTCCAGCATCGTCGCCTGCGAGAGCGGCACCAGGGCCGCGCCAAACACGCCCTGGGCGAGCCGGAACACCACGATCTGCGCGAGGGACTGCGCCGCGCCGCACAGCATCGAGGTGATGGTGAAACCGGCCAGGCAGGTAAGGAACAGGTTCTTCCGCCCGAACCGCGCCGCCATCCAGCCCACCGGCGCCGTCATGATGGCCGCCGCGATGACGTAGCTGGTCAGCACCCAGGTGATCTGGTCGTAGGTGGCCGACAGGCTGCCCTGCATGTAGGGGAGCGCCACGTTGGCGATGGTGGAATCAATCGCCTGCATGGTGGTGGCCAGCATGGTGCAGGCAGTGATCAGGGTACGGTTGGGATACCGCCCGGCTGCGGGTTTCAGCACGGCGGACGGCGGCGAATGTCATGCATGAAGGTGATAGTAAGCAGAGTTATCATCACCCCGGCAGGAAATTTCCATACGCCGTGCGCGAGTCTGCCATCGAATTATGCTGCGTCGCAGCATAACGAGGGACAGTCCGACCATGTTTAAGATGGAATGGTGCCCGGGGGCGGATTCGAACCACCGACACTGCGATTTTCAGTCGCATGCTCTACCAACTGAGCTACCCGGGCGCGCATTTCGTGACCGGCCGATGACCGAGCACATGTTGGAGGCGGCGGAATAGCCTACGCGGGC